>JBKDSV010000164.1:0-21537 GCA_046340795.1 Cyanobacteriota bacterium
GCTGCCGCTACAGGGATCCTCCAGGTAGCTGGCATCGATCCTGGCCATGATCTGCAGCGTTGATTGCCGCACCTGTGTGGGCCGGTAGTAGAGCGTCGATCGAGGCAGTCCCAGCAGCTCACACTGGCGACTGACGCTGAGATCAGGGTGGTCGTCAGTGCTGCCTCAAGGTCAAGTTGAGGTCCCGCAAATGGAGCTGAAGAACGCGGACCGTCCTGGCTGGGCACAAATGACGACGGGTCTGCCGATGGACAGGCGCCCTGATCCCCAGCTTCCACAGGACTTTTGGTCAGCCCTGGGGTGGTCGTGATCGACCAGCTTGCGCAGTTCATGAGTATCAGAGCAGCTGCGATTTTTTTTGAGCCACTCCAGCTCCATCTGCAGCCGTCCTATCTGCTGGAAAAGCTCGGCCTCCTTGGCTTGCCCCTCCTCCTTGTCCTTGGTTTTCTTGCCCCTGGTGAACAGCTCGCTGGCGCCATCCAGGAGCTGCTTCTTCCACTGGCTCACCTGGATCGGGTGAATGGCGTGATCGGCCGCGATCTCCTGGATCGTCTTGCGGCAGCTGATCGCTTCCATGGCGACCTTGGCCTTGAACTCGGGACTGTGGGTACGGCGTTTAGTCATGGGTGGGGGCCCTTTTCAGGGGTGCTGCCCCAGGACTGATTCAAACTTGCCACTCTGCGTTCATGTGCCCAGCAGCTCTGAGGAACTGAGTCCCGAGCTCATAGGGGTCTCAGCGTGGGACCTGAATCACAATCGTGGCCTGGCGCCTCTATCCAACCACTTTAAAGCAGCCCTGGCTCGGGGAGCCGACGGCCCTCCTCCAGATGGGGGGCTGGAAGGACCTCGCGCAGGCCAACCAGCCACCAGCAGCCCCACCACCGCGAACACGGCAAGACCCAGCCAGAAGGGGCTGCGGCGCCCGAGGGTCTCATAGGCCAGCCCGGCCAAGGGGGGGCCAAGAAAGCTTCCCAGGCTCTGCAGCCCCTGCAGGCTGCCGAGAGCCGCCCCCTGCCCCTCCTCGCCCAGCCGACGGGACACCAGGGCCCGCAAGCAGGGCGTGATCAGGCCCGTGCCCACAGCCAGGGAGGCAACGGCCACAAAGGCCAGGGGCACGGCGGTGGCCCGCAGCGTGAGGGGCAGCAGCAGGCAGCCCGTCGCCGCAAATCCCAGCCCGACCAAGCTCAGTTGTCTTTCTCCGAATCGCTGCACCAGGGGCCCGATTAGGCCGCCCTGCACCACCATGGCCACCACGCCCACCACCAGAAAGGCGATGGAGGCCAAGCGGGGCCCCCAGGCGAAGGCCTGTTTGAAATAGAGCACCAGAATGCCCGTGAAGCTGTTAAAGGCAAAGAAGAAGAGAAAGAACGCGGTGCATAGCCGTCCCACCCGGGGATGGCGAAACACCCGCATCAATTGATGCCAGGGCTGCAACTCCCGCACGCCTGGCATCGGCTTGCGGGCGGCGGGAGGGTGGGTTTCCGGCAGGAAGCAGACCACCATCAGCAAATTGAATACAGCGAAGGCCACCCCAAGCGCCAGCGGCAGGCGCACAGACACCCCGGACAGCAGGCTGCCCAGGGCCGGGCCGAGGATGAAGCTCAGACCAAAGGCCACGCCGATCAAACCGAAGGCGCGTGCCCGCTGCTCCGCGGGGGTGATGTCCGCCAGCACTGCGCTGGCGGTGGCGGCGGTGCCGCCACTCAGACCATCGATCAGCCGCCCCGCAAACAGCAGGGCCAGCGGCAGCCCACTGGCGGCGGCCCCGGGCCACAGGCGCTGCCAGGGCAGGCTGAGGGTCAGGGCAAACAGCCCCAGGCCCACCACCGTGCCGGCCACGCAGACCGTCATCACCGGCTTGCGGCCGAAGCGGTCGCTGAGGGCGCCGATCAGGGGGGTGAAGGCAAATTGAGCCAGGGCATAACTGCCCCCGAGCAAGCCGAGGATCCTGCCGTCATTGGTGAGGTTGGCCAGCAGAAAGGGAAGCAGGGGGAAGATCAACGTCTCCCCCAACCTGTCGTTGAGCAGGGTGAGAAAGGCGCTGAAAACGATGGTGCGACGCGCGCGGCTCAGGGTGCTGCCCCAGCGGAGGCTGCCCAGCTTCCCACGTCGGGATGGCGCGTTGGCGGGTTCAGCTGGCGATAATGCGATCCGTTGTGAATGGGGGGCGCCAACGTGGCCATTGCCGCCTCCGGGCTTCTGTTGGTGCTGTTTTCCCTGGCGCACCTGACGGGCCTGGGCCTGGCCTGGTGGGATCCAGCGGGCTTCGAGCGCTACGCCGCCGCTCTCCACCAGGCGTCTTGGTTGCCGCTGGCGGAGTTGGGGCTGTTGCTGCTCCTGATTCTGCATCCTGCCCAAGCCCTCGTCCGCGCCCTGGCCAACCGGATCGCTCGCGGCGGCGGCAGCGTGCAACGTCGCAGCCGACGGGAGGGAGGCGTGGAACCCCTGGCTGCCCTCGCGGGTCGGCTCATGCCCTGGAGTGGCGCGCTGTTGCTGCTGTTCGTGCCCGTCCATCTCGCCCAGTTGCGCCTGCGCCGGCCAGCGGCCGGTGAGGAGCTGGTGGCCCTGCAAGCCGTGCTGCGCCAGCCCCACTGGCTGGCTCTCTATGCCGCGGCCGGAGTGGCGCTGACATTGCATCTGGTCCATGGCCAGGAAAGCGCTCCCCGGCGCCTGGGTCTGCTGGAGCCGCGCAATGCCTCCCTCATCCGCTGGTTCGGGCGGGGCCTGGCCCTGCTGATCGGCGCCAGCTTCACCCTGGTGCCCTTCGTTCTGCTGGGGAGTGGCAAGCCATGAGCGCCTCCACGCGCCTCGATCCACGGCTGCCTGAGGGGCCGCTGAGCACGGCCTGGCAACGGGCCCGGGATGGCTTCCCCCTGATCAGCCCGACCAATCGGCGACACCTCAAGATCCTGGTGGTCGGCAGCGGTCTGGCGGGATCATCCGCCGCGGCCTCCCTGGCGGAACAGGGCTACCAGGTGACCCTGATCACCTATCACGACAGTCCCCGTCGTGCCCACTCCGTGGCCGCCCAGGGGGGCATCAACGCGGCCAAAAACTATGCCAATGACGGCGACAGCGTCGAACGCCTCTTCCGTGACACGGTGAAGGGGGGCGATTTCCGCGCCCGGGAGGCGGGCTGCCACCGCTTGGCGGAACTCAGCAGCGCGATCATTGACCAATGCGTGGCCCAGGGCGTGCCTTTTGCCCGGGAGTACGGCGGCACCCTGGCGACCCGCAGCTTCGGCGGCACCCTGGTGAGTCGCACCTTCTACGCCCGCGGTCAGACTGGCCAGCAACTGCTTTATGGCGCTGTGCAGGCGCTGTTGCGACAGGTCGCGGCAGGCCGGGTGACCCTGCTCCCCCGGCGCGACCTGGTGGAGTTGATCACGGTGGACGGGGTGGCCCGGGGCGTGGTGTGTCGCCATCTGCTCAGCGGTGAGCTGGAGGTGCATACCGCCAATGCCGTGTTATTGGCGAGTGGGGGCTATGCCAACGTCTACTTCCTGTCGACAAACGCGGTGAAGAGCAATGCCAGCGCACTCTGGCGCGCTCACCGTCAAGGAGCCTTTTTCGCCAATCCCTGCTTCACTCAGATCCACCCCACCTGCATTCCCAGCGGGGATGCGCATCAGAGCAAGCTCACCTTGATGAGCGAGAGCCTGCGCAATGATGGCCGGGTGTGGCTGCCCATGACGCCCGGGGATGGTCGTGCGCCGGAGGCGATCCCCGAGGGGGAGCGCGATTATTTTCTGGAACGCCAATACCCCAGCTACGGCAATATGGTTCCCCGGGATGTGGCCTCCCGCCGGGCACGGGAGCTTTGCCTGTCCGGTCGCGGCGTGGGGCCGGGGGGACGATCGGTGTATCTCGACCTGGCCGAGGCGATCCGCCGTGATGGCCAAGACGCCATCGAGACGCGCTACGGCAATTTGTTGCAGATGTATGAACGCATTACGGGCGAAGACCCACGCACCACACCCATGCGCATCTACCCCGCGCCCCACTACACCATGGGCGGCCTGTGGGTGGATTACCACCTGATGAGCACCATCCCTGGATTGTTTGTCTTGGGGGAAGCCAATTTCTCCGAGCACGGCGCGAATCGCCTTGGTGCCAGCGCCCTGATGCAAGGGTTGGCGGATGGCTATTTCATCGCGCCAGCCACCGTGCCGGCCTGGCTGGCGGGAACCCCCCATCCGGAGGTGCGAACGGATCACCCCGCCTGCCGGGAGGCCTTGGCGGCAGTGGAGGCGCGGTTGCGCTCCCTCGTTGTGTCCCAAGGCGGGGGGCGGCGGCCTGTGGATGGTTTTCACCGGGAGCTGGGCCTGCTGATGATCGAGGCCTGTGGCATTAGCCGCTCCGGGCCGCGGCTGCGGCAGGCGCTCATGGAGGTGGACACCCTGCGCCAGCGCTTTGCCGAGGAGGGCGGCGTGGCGGAGTCGTCCGCTGGAGGGAGCGCCGGCCTGAACAGTGAGCTGGAGAAGGCCCTGCGGCTGGAGGATTTCTTTGGCCTGGCCGATTTGATGCTGCGCGATGCTCTAGCCCGGGAGGAATCCTGCGGCGCCCACTTCCGCGAAGAACACCAAACCGCTGAGGGCGAGGCCCAGCGGGATGACGCGCGCTTCAGTCACATCGCCGCCTGGGAGTTCGCCGTTGAGGAGGGCCCCCGCCGCCACAGCGAACCCCTCACCTACACCACCCTCACGCCCACGGCTCGCTCCTACCGCTGATATGGCCCCCACCCTGTCGCTCACCCTCCAGATCTGGCGCCAGGCCACGGCGGACAGTCCCGGTGGCTTGGACAGCCATCACCTGGAGGGCCTCAGCCCCGACCTTTCCCTGCTGGAAGCGCTCGATGTGCTTAACGAACGCCTCATCGCCCGCGGGGAGCGGCCGATCAGCTTTGATCACGACTGCCGGGAGGGCATCTGCGGCTCCTGCGGGTTCCTGGTCAATGGCCAGGCCCACGGCCCTGCGGCGGATACCACGGTCTGCCAGCTCTATCTGCGCCAGTTTCGCGATGGTCAGGTGTTGGTGCTGGAGCCCTGGCGCGCGCGGGCCTTTCCTGTGTTGCAGGATCTGATGGTCGACCGCTCCGCCTTCGACCGCATCCTGCAAGCGGGGGGCTACTGCTCGCTGAACACCGGCAGTGCGCCGGAGGCCAACAGCCTGCTGGTGGGCCGCGAGACGGCCGCCAGCGCCTTCGATGCCGCCACCTGCATCGGTTGCGGCGCCTGCGTGGCCAGCTGTCCCAATGCGTCTGCCAGCCTGTTTGTGGCCGCCAAGCTGGCCCACCTCGGCCAGCTTCCCCAGGGCCAGCCAGAGCGGCGTCACCGGGCAGAGGCACTGCAACGGCAGATGGAGCTGGAGGGGTTCGGCAGTTGCGGCAGTCACCTGGAGTGCGAGGCGGCTTGCCCCAAGGGCATCTCCGCCGATTGGATCAGCTGGATGCGGCGGGAGCGCTTCCGCAGCTGAGCCCTCAAGGCGCTGACCCCTCTGGCGTGAACTGGGTGATGGCGAGGGTATCGCGCATGCGCCGCCGAAAGGTTGTCCACTCTCGGTAGACGTAGCCGAAGGTCTGGGGATTTTGACGGGCCACTTCATCCAGGTGGGCCGTGGAGGCGACCGCAAAGGCGTCCATCATCGCGGGGGGGAAGCGCCGCAGCTGCACCCCTTGGCGGCGCAACCGCTCCAGTGCTGACATGTTGCTCAGGTCGTAGGTGCGCAGGATGCGGGCATAGGTGTCGGCGCAGGCGGTTTCCAGGGCTGCGCGGTGATCCGGGGGAAGGGCGGCCAGGGCCTCTTGGTTGACCATCAGCTCGGTGCTGGTGGAGGGCTCCCACCAGCCGGGGCTGTAGTAGTAGAGAAAGCCAAGGTCGCGCAGCTCGTTCAGACCGAGGGCCTCGTCGTCATGGGGCCCGATCCATTCGGCGGCATCGAGCCGGCCATCCCGCATCCGTGGCTGGATGTCAGCAGGTCCGATCACCCGCCCAACCAGTTCGAGGTCGGTGCGCACGCCGAAGCGGTTGAGCACCTCAGCCCCCAGGCCCGGGATGCGCATGCGCAACCCCTTGAGATCCTCCAGCACATTCAGTTCCTTTTTGAACCAGCCCCCCATCTGCCCCCCCGTGCAGGTGATGGGAAACGAGCACAGCCCCTCCAGGGTGTCGTTCTGCACCTTGATGCGGGGGTAGACGCTCTGATGGAAGGGCCACGGGTCCTCCTTGCGGCGGCGGTAGTGGAGCCAGGCCGTCTGCTCCCGCGGCGTGAGGCCGAAGGGGATGGCCTTGGCAAAGAACAGGGGGGTCAGCAACTTGTCGTAGTAGACGTCGGCATAGCTGCAGGGGGCTTCTCCCCGGCTCACGCGACGAAACATCTCGGAGCTGGAGAGGTTGGGCTGGGGATCGACGCGGATGCGGAAGCGACCATCGGTGAGCTGGGCCAGGCGCTCGGCCACCATGCGTGGCGCCTGCCCCACGATCAACTTGTCGTCGTTCCGGCCCAGATAGGTGAGCATGCGCCACTCGCGAGTGCCCTGGCTGCCACGCGCGCCCCACCCCGAGGCGATGCCCGCCAGGCCAGCGGCGCTGGTGCCGGCGGCGAGCACAAGCAGCTCCCGCCGTTGCAGCCGTTGGCGGGGTTCCGGCAGTTGAAAGGGTTCAGCCTCCGGATGGCAATAGGCGCTCAAGAGAGCATGGGCTCCGATCCATCGCTCCCGTCGCAACTGATGGGATGCCTCCTCCAGCGCTGAGGCGAAGGGCTTGCCCGCTTCCATCGCCCGCAGGAGGATCGTGAAGGCGTGGGCCGCCGCTTCTGTGGGGACCGGTTCGCGGAAGCACTGCACCCAGGCGATGCCCGCCGCCAGGCAGCGATGGGCCAGATCGACACCGCTGCAGCTGTTGAGCATCACCAACTGCAGGCCGTGATCCACCGCCTGGCGCAGGGAAGGCTCCAGGCTTGCGCCGCTGATCCAGCGCCCGTCGCCCAGCTGCAGGCTGCCGCCCCCCTCGCTGTCGGCGCTGGAGTGACCCAGGAAGATGAGGGCATCCCAGCCGGGCGCCTCCTCCAACCGTTCCCGCAGGCGCCTCGGGGTGCTCTGCGGGCCACGCAGGGGAAGAAGCAGGATCCGGCCACGCTGGGCCAGGGCTTCGAGGGTTTGGATCTCGCGATCCAGCTTCAGCTCCCCCTCCAGGCCCGCAACCAGCAGCAGGCGGGGGCGACGTTGGCGCTGGGTGGCGGTCGGCAGGGCTGGATCCACGGGCGGCAGGCGCCAGAGGGCCCGATCCAGCGGCAGCTCCTCCCAGGGCCACTGTTCCATGGCCCGCAGGGCGGGGGCGAGCCGCAGGCGGAGGGGAAATCCGGGATGACGGCGCAGGGCCCGGTGCAGGGGCGACCATGCGTCACTGTTGAACCATTGGCGCAGAGCTGTGCCGAGCCGTTGGCCGTAGTCGTCCACCACGGAGTCGGGCACGGCAGCCTCGCCGGGGTGGCGCAGGAGCTGGTGGTGTTGCAGAAAGCGATTGAGCCAGGCTTGATACAGCCTCTGCAGAGCCACGGGGGGCTGCAGCGAGAAACTGGCCTGCAGGCTTGGACTCACCAGCAGCGCCGCGAGCTCGGTCGGTGGCTGCCGCGGTGCGCCCAGCGGTTGCAGGTTCAGATCAACGGTCTGCATCGGGATCCGCTGTGGCGTCAGGCGAACCAGAAGGCCAGAGCAGGAGGGGCGGCAGACGTAGCTGGGTCCCCTCCCATTCCACCGCGATCTGGATCGGGCTGGAGCTGCCGCTTACCTCCAACTCCAGTCCCTGGCTGAAGGCCGACACCGCCGCCCGGGGTCCCGCGACCAGGCGCAGGCCATCGGGCAACACATCGCCCGCCAGGTGCGGCACCAGGCGCACCCGCAGGGCGCTGGCAGAGGCGCCGCCGTCGCCACAAGCGATCAGCTGCAGCTGAAAGCGTTCGATCGCCCCGGTGCGAGCCTCTCCCCAGCAGAGGGTATCGTTCACCACGCCCAGGGGAATGCCCAGGATGGCCAGGGCGCCATGGTCGACCCCTGCGGGCACCGCCGCGCGAAACCCCGCGCCCCCCACGGGTAGCAGGTGAGCGCCAAGGGCCAACAGGGCGTCGTCCACCAGACCCCGCAGCCAGCTCGCCACGGGCAGGGCCTCCAGCCCACATGCCTCCAGCCCCGCGGGCTGGAGGCCCTGCAGGGCCATGGCCCGCGGGTCGAGCAGTTGCGTCAGGCTGAGCAGGCGATCCACGCCGCCGTGAAAGCGTTCCATCCCCAGCGTGATGGGGTCGCCATCGCCAGGGGCTGTGGCCTGATCCAGCACTTCGCCGTTGGTGAGCACTCCGGGCATCCACACCACCTGAAGATCCTCCTCCACGCAGGCCGCCAGCAGGAAATGGGGGGCTTGCTCCGATCGCTGCCAGGGGCCGCTGGCGGCGCTGAGACGATCGGCGCCATAAGGGACGCAGATCAGCTGCACCCGGAAGCCGTTCAGGACCAGCAACCGCTCGGAATCCTCAAGGGCGAGGGTGGGGCCCAGGGGAAGCGAGAGCCCCAGGGCCGCCATCTGCTCTTGAAGCGCCAGCACCGCCAGGGCACGGGGTGTGGCCCCCGCAGCGGCCCGACCCGCGAGCAGGAGGGCATCCTCGGGGAGGGGAAGCACACAGGGATCGTCGTCGCTGGGAAAGGAGGAGCGCATGGCGTCAGCGGATGGAGGGGGCGAGCAATCAAGCGGGTGGGTGGGTGGAGCCCGGGAGCGTCAGGACTCCCTCTCCAGAGGGGACTCGAGCAGCAGCCACACCGCCAGGCGGGGCCGCGGATCCTCAGGCTGGGGCGCCAACAGATGGCTGGTGAGGGCTGCCACAAGCCGCTCGCTGGCCTCCACGGCCGTGAGCCGGCTGGCAAAGGCGGGGTGACGCCCCAGAGCGATGGCCGCGGCAGTGGCGATGGCATTGGCCTGGCGCTGCAGTTGCAGCCGGCGTGACACCATCGCCTGGCTGCAGCCGCAGCGCTCCGCGCTGGCCCGCTGGCTGAGGCCCTCGCCGTAGGCCCGCCAGAGGCAGCGCAGCAGGGGGGTCTCCGGGCCCGCCGTGGAGAAGAGGGTGGCGCGGTGCTGCTGACAGGCGCGCCGCAGAGCGGGGTCGATCAGGGCCGCCAGCTCCGTCAGATCGTCTCCGCTGTCGGGGGCGTCGCTGGGGCTGGCGGTGTCCTCCGGCGGCGGCCCTTCCAGGCGGTAGCGGCGCAGGGCCGTGGCGATGGCCAGCAGCCGCTCCTGGGTGTCGCCCGCCGGCGCTCCGGGGCGCAGGCGCTCCAGGAAGGCCTGATCCGGCGTCCAGCCGCGGCTGCGCCCCATCTGCCGCCGGTGGGTCTCTTTCGCCTGGCGATAGAGGTTGAGATAGGCCCCGTGCAACGCGACCGCGGCCGAACCGGTGAAAGTCCCTTGTCCATAAGTTCGCCAGGCCTGTTCCACGCGGGTGCGGCTGGCGCAGGCCAACAGGGCCCAGGGCCCCATCAGCAGCAAACCGTGGCTGAGCAGGAGCTGGCGAAGACCGGGATCGCTCTGCACCCGCACGCGGCACCAGCGCTCAAGGCTGGCCAGCTCCGGGCGCCAGTGGCGCAGCACCGGAAGACTGAAGGGCTCATGGTGTTTGGGCCCGGCGTCAGCCGGCTGCCAGGCCAGTGGGCGCCCGTCGTCGTCAAGCACCCGGCTCGCCATCTCCAGGAGGTCGAGCTGGTGGCTGGAGCCCCAGCGACCATGGAGATGGAGGAGCTGTTGCTCGATCGGTTGGCTGGCGCGGCAGCGCAGGCTGAGCAGGGCGCCCTCGTCGCACTGGTCGCGGCTGGCCCGCAGCAGGAGCATGTCGCAGGCGTGATCGGCCTCGGTGTCGGGAGGCAGGCCATGGCGCCTGAGGCCTGCGACGGCGAGAGGAAGCTGAAGGCTGCCGATGCTGAGGCCTCGCGGGGCCCGAGGGGCTGGCACCAGAGCCCGAAGCGTGCCGTAGGGGCCAAGCATGGGGGAAGGTGCGGCCAAGACGCGATGGTATGGGGGATCGCGGCGGCTGGTGGGAGGCACGGAACACCAAGCGTTGAGGTGCCGTGGTTTGGATCTCTGGGCCGTGATTCAGCGCTCAACAGCCGGCCAGTCCCCGATCCAGACCCTCACAGACAGCCGCCAGAAAAGACAGATTCAGGCTGGAGGGCTGGTCACAGGGAAGGTGGTAGTGGGGATTGCGCAGAAAGGAGGTGTCGGTGACCATCAAGGCGTTGAAGCCCTTGTCCCAGAAGGGGCTGTGATCGCTGCGGCGGGTGTCTGGCAGCGAACGGCCCCGCAAGGGCACGGGCAGCAGCTTGGTTTTGACATGGCGACCGACCCGCCAGGCCAGACCAGGCAGCAGGGGAATGGCGCGGCTATTGGCCACCAGGGCGATGAAATCTCCGCGGGAGCCGTAGAACCAGCGCATGGCTGGGTGGGGATAGCGCTGGTTGGGGCCCGTGAAGGCCAGCATCTCCAGGCTCACCATCAGGTGGAGCGGTTGGCCGTCGGCGTGGAGCCGCTGGGCGAGGGCCAGGCTGCCGAGCAGCCCCTCCTCCTCCTGGTCAAAGGCCACCAACCACACAGGACGGCGGGGCGGTGTGGCGTGCCAGCGGCGCGCCAACACCAGCAGAGCCGCCACGCCGCTGGCGTTGTCGTCCGCCCCTGGCGAGTGGGGTGGTCCGTCGTAGTGGGCGCCCACCAGCAGGGGCGACAGCTGGGGGTGGCGGCCAGGCAGCTTGAGGATCAGGTTGATCCCCGAGATCGCGCCCTCCTGGAAAGGCTGCTCTTCCAGAGGCCCCAAGGCCCCCAGTCGCTGCCGCAACAGGCTGCGCACCGCCAGCAGACCCAGGGGATCCCACTGGGCGTGGCGGGGCCGGGCCAACCGGGTCAGGTCGGCCCACAGGCGCTGCTGGAGGGTGGCGTACTGGGGGCTGGAGGTTGTTGTTGGCAGCACCGCTGCTGTCGCGCACAGATCTCTTGGTAGCCACCGCGGGAGGTTTGCACCAACGTCCGACCCACCGCACCGGAAAGAACTTCCTCAAGACATTGAAGGACGCTCTGGACAACCGGTCGCCAGCGGAAGCTGTCCCTTGCGCCAACTGGGAGCTCCGCGCTCTCACAGGTGCCGCCGATGGATTGTCCAGAGACTCCTCAATGGGCACCTCGAAACATTCCTCTTCCTCCTCGCCTCTCGCAGTGAAATCCCTTCCTGCCACTTGATCTCGCCGGCCAGTGGCGGCGGGCCAAAAGTGATTTTTCGAGCTGCCCTGAGGAAGCTCTGGACAAGCGGCCGCCCGCGGGAGTCTCCTCTTGCGCCAACTGGGAGCTCCGCGCTCTCACAGGTGCCGCCGAGGATTGTCCAGAGACTGCCTAATGTGCAGTCCTGCAAATGCGCTGTGGATCTTTTGATGGGTATCTCGCCCGGAGCCTTTGCTGAGAAAAGCATCTGGACGCGCGGACCAGGCCGAAAATGACGCATGAACTTGCGGGACTGCACACTAATGAAAGAGCGGATTGCTGACGCTGTCTGTGTGTGCAAGCCCTGCCCAGAGCGGGCCTGTGCCGAGAACAGTGGCTCTGAGCAAGGCTGTTGCGGCCGTGGGTCTTGCGGAACGAGCCGGGCGCAATGCGGTGTTCTTCGAGGTGGCGATCAGACGCGTTCCGTCGGCTTTGGCTGAGGGATGGGCAAAGACCGCGGACGTCGTCGCTGGCGAACGGATGAGCCGCGATGGTCGGACATCGGTCGTGCCAGCACCCACAAGGGCGCCGGAGCTGGCGGTCCAGCTTTTTGTTGGGATTCCCCCCTAGCGTCCATCCAGTCTTGCAGCGCCTGCCATGCCGTCAGAACTCCCCTCAGCGCTGACGGCGAACGGTCCTGAGCCCCCCACCCCGGAGGATGCCACCAGCGGCGGGGGCTGGCCCCTGATCGACGGCTGGGCGCGGGCCACCCTCTCGCCCACGGGCCCCCGCCTCTGGCAGACCCTCAGCCACAAGAGCGCCTGCCTTTCGTGCGCCTGGGGAACCGGGGGGCAGAACGGTGGCTTTCGCGATGAGCTGGGGGAACCCCTGCAGCGCTGTCTCAAGAGCGTGGAGGCCATCAGCGCCGAATTGCAGCCGGCGGTGCCGGCCGAGGTGTTTGCCGGTCGCGGCCTGGTGGAGCTGCAACAGCTCAGCTCCGCCGCCTGCGACCGGCTTGGCCGGCTGGATCGGCCCCTGATCCGCCGGGAAGGCCGCGCGCATTACGAACCGATCGACTGGGAGGACGTGCATGCCCTTACGGCTGAGGCCTTTCGCCAGCCGGCACCGGAACGGGTGGCCTCCTACAGCTCCGGGCGCTCCTCCAATGAGGCGGCCTGGTTGTTGCAGCTGCTGCTGCGGGCGCTGGGCTCCAACAACCTGGCCGACTGCTCGGACCTCTGCCACGCCCCCTCCACGGTGGGCCTCAGCCAGGTGTTCGGCAGTGGCACCTCGATGGTCAACCTGGAGAGCCTGCAACAGGCGGATGGCGTCGTGCTGGTGGGCTCCAACGCGCCGGCCAACCACCCGCGCCTGATGAATGAGCTGATCCGCCTGCGGGAGCGTGGCGGCACGGTGATCGTCATCAACCCCGTACTAGAGGCGGGTCTGCTCAAATTCGGCTCGCCGGCCTTTCCGATCCGCTCCATGTTGGGGGGCGGCAGTGAGATCGCCTCGCTGTTTTTGCAGCCCAGGCCCGGCTCCGATGTGGCGGTGTTTCTCGGGATCCAAAAGGCGCTGTTGGACAGCGGCGCCATCGCCTGGGAGTTCGTGAAGGCCCACAGCGACGGCTGGCCGGAGGTGATCGCCCAGGTGGAAACCACCTCCTGGGAAGCGATCACGGCCTGCTGCGGCCTCAGCCGGGAGGAGCTGGAGCACACCGCCAGCCGCCTGGCCGCCTGCCGTGCCGTGGTGTTTGCCTGGGCGATGGGGATCACCCACCACGCCAACGGCACGGACAACGTGCGGGCGATCGCCAACACAGCCGTGCTCACAGGCCATGTGGGCCGTCCTGGGGCAGGCACGATGCCGATCCGGGGCCATTCCAATGTGCAGGGCTTTGGCTCGATGGGCGTGACGGTGCGGCTGCGGGAACCCATGCGGCTGGCTCTGGAGCAGTTGCTTGGCCGGCCCCTCAGCCGGGTGCAGGGCTATGACACGCGGGCTCTGATCGAGGCCGCCGACCGTGGGGAGGTCGACACTTTGCTGTGCCTCGGCGGCAATCTCTACGGCGCCAACCCCGACAGCGGTCAGGCCCGCCGTGCCCTGGGCAAGATCGACACGATCCTTTACCTGGCCACCAAACCCAACAGCGGCCATTTCCACGGCCTGGCGGCCCGCCAAACGCTCCTGTTGCCCGTTTTCAACCGCTTTGAGACGCCTCAGCGCACCACAGTGGAATCAGGCAACAACTGGGTGCGTCTGAATGAACCCGGGAGCACGCACCTGGTTGACGGCCAGCTGATCAGCGAGGTGGCCTTTCTTGCCGAACTGGCCCACCGCCTTCATGGCGATACGCCGGTGGATTGGCGACGTTTGCGGGACGCCACCTATGTGCGTGAGTTGATCGCCCGCACCGTGCCCGGTTATGAAGCCATCGCCGCTATAGACGGGAGTCGGCAGGAGTTTGAGGTGGGAGGCCGGGTGTTTGATGCGCCTCGCTTTGCCACCGCCAATGGCCGGGCGCAATTGGCGGAGACGCCGCTGCCTGCGCTGAAGCTGCCTGAGGCGACCCACTTCGGGGGGCTGGCGCCCGGGGAAGCCGGCCTGGTGCTGAGCTTGATCACCGCCCGCAGCTACGGTCAGCACAACACGGTTGTTTACAAGGCCGGCGACAGTTATCGCGGCATGCCACATCGCCAGACGATTCTGATGCATCCAGACGACATTGTCAGCAGTGGTCTGGCGGCCCACAGGCGGGTGCGGGTGGAAGGGGAAGCTGGAGTTCTGGACAACATTGAGGTGATTCCTGGCTCGATTCGGCGCGGCGCGGCGTTGATGTTTTATCCGGAGGCCAACGTGCTGATGCGACCGCTGATCGATGCCGTCAGCGGCACGCCCGCGTTCAAACGGGTGCCAGTCCTGGTTCGGGGTTTGGGTTGAGCCTTCCTCCTTGGCAGGCCATCCCTACCACTTGCCGCAACAGTTCACTGCGCTGCGTTGACCATGGGCATGCCAAACTGACCTACAGCCAGCCAGCCAAATTCAGGCCAAGCATTGAACCCACCCTTCTAGTGAGCGCCTATGCTGGTGAATAAGACTTGCGTGCTGACGCAGCCATGAAGACCATTTGGATCATTGACGGTGCCTACCTTTTCAACCACGGGCGCACACGACCGTTTGATTATCTCAAACTGAAATCGGAGCTTGAACGGCTCAATGGCGGCCTGATCCACGAAGCTTATTATTTGAATTCTACGCGAGATCCGGCAACAGAAGCTCAGAATGCCTTTCATTCTTGGCTGAAGTCAGCGCCTCCACGGGGGCCTAAAATCCGCGTTCAGCTTTATAGACTGAAGGAGCTGCACGTCACCTGCAAACACTGCGGTACGGAATTTGTGCGCGAGGTGCAAAAGGGTGTGGATGTGGGCATCGCCACATTGATCGTCAAAATGGCGGCCCAGGGGGTCTATGAGCGGCTGATCCTGTCTGCTGGCGACGGCGATTTTGAAGATGCAATTTCCTATGTTAAATCCGAACGCCTCAAGGAGGTCTGGGTCTGCGGCTCTCAGGATAACCTGTCTCCTGATCTTCAGTCCTATGCCGATAACGTGATCTGGCTGGAAGACCTGCATCCGGCCATTGACAAAGAGGCTTGAGACGGCAACAGATCGCTTGGTGCTTTGCTCTCAAGAGCAGATGCCATGTGCACGGGATGGCGCTTGATAGCGTTCCCGGCGGGATCAAGACGCCGGATGCCGCGCGTCACCTGGTCTTCTCTCGCCGCTGCGGGCGGCCGCTCAAACAGCCTGCACTTCATTCCGGCGCAGTTGGTTCATCAGCGGGCTGGCAAGCTCCTTCTCTGCTCACAGTCCCATCGGCACTAGGGCTTTCAGGGCCAGGGGCGCCAAAAACTGGGCCAGACCCATCGCGCCACTGAGCATGGCGCTGCCCATGCCGTTGCCGGACGCCTTCTTGGCCGGCTCCACTCCCATCTGGCGGGCGGCCTCCAGGATCCGCTGGGCTTCCGCCTTGTCCCCTTGCCGTTCATAGAGGGCCGCGGCGTAGTCCAGATCGAGCCGGGCCTCCTCCTGCTTGCCCTGATCAGCCCGGCTCACTCCGCGCGCCAGCCAGGTGATCGCCGACTCCGGACTCTGCCGCAGGGCCTCGCCAAAAAGCCGTTCCGCTTCCGGCTGACGTCCTCCCAATGCCGCTGCCACCCCGGCGTTGTGCAGGGCCGCGTAGCTCAACACCCCCGGTTCCAGCCCCTGGGCTCCCTCCCAGTGGCTGCGTTCCAGAGCTCCTGGATCCAGCTGTGCTCCACTCAGATCGGTTTGCCGCAGATCCGTGCCCAACAGCTGCGCCCCCCGCAAGTCAGCCCCCCGGAGTGACGCTCCCTGCAGGCTGGTGAAGCGCAGGTCCGCTCCCCGCAACACTGCCCCATCCAGCCGCGACTGGCTGAGATTGGCCCGTTGCAGCTTGGCGCCTGTGAGGTTGGCATCCCGCAGATCGGCCCAGACCAGATCGGCGTCTTGCAGACGGCAAGCGGTGCACTGGCGGTGTTCCAGAAGCTTCATCACATCGGCGTCCAGTGCTTGGGCTGCCGTTCCCGCCAGCGTGACCAGGAGGGCTGCCGCCAACGTGGCCAACCACGGCGCCGGAAGCCGCCCGAGCCGATGGCGTCGCTGTTCTGCTCTCACCAGCCCGCCACGCCCCATGGCCACGCTCCGTGAAGGCCTCTTTCTAGGGCCTCTCGCTGGCCTGCGGCGGCCGGGTAGGCCTCTCCCTCAGCCGACCGCGGTAGGGTGAGCCGATGACCATTCCCATGGCGCTGGCCACGGAAGCCAACTGCGCCTTGGCAATCGGCCCCTTTCCCCGCTTCCGCTATGACGGCAGCGGCGGCGGCGGTCTGGCCATGGCGGCTGACCCACAGGCGGAAGGCTGGCGGGCGCTGGTGTTTGACCCCGCCTCTTTGCTCATCCCCCCCCTGAGTCGCCGCACCACCCGCCTGCTTGGCGTTCCTCTGCCAGCGGGCTTGCGGATCGTCATTCGCCCCGAGCGCCTGGAAGGTCGCTGGCATCCCCCAAGCGGCGCGGTGGAGTTGTCATTCTTGGCCCGCTTTCACCTGCTGGTGGCGGATCGTTCGCTGGCGCCGGATCTCATCGTGGCCACCCGGCTGGCCACCGATGGGGCCCAAGGGCGCCGCCACCAGGTGTGCGGCACACCCCTGGATGGACAGGGGAGGGGCGTGTTGGTGGGCATCGCCATGGTGCCGCCCACCGGACAGGGCTGGCTGGATCGCTTTCTTGGCTTGCCGGATGAGGCGTTGGCTGTGCTGCGTTGTCGCCTTCTCGCCTCACCCGGCTAATCCGTCAGCCAGCTCCCGCGCAATGGCCTTGGCTGTGGCAGCTCAGTCAATCTTGCACTGATATTCACGAAGTAATACGGAGGGTTTGACGTGAAACCGCTTTTGAAACTCAATACTGAACAGACTGACCGAACGGTAGCCACAGGCGTTGGCGATGCTGGTGACGGTTTCATGGCCAGTGCTGCTCATGATTCGTTGATGGGCTTGATCCAAGCGTTGGGAACGAATCCACTGCGTGATAGTGCAACCAAATTTTTGTCGAAAAGCATACTGCAAAGACCGGCGGGAATAATGGCTGTATCGCTCTAAAATTGTCAGGTTTAATGGTTGAGAGAGATGATCTTTCATGTACGATGTCAATTCTTCTATAGCCTCGGCAACACCGCCATTTTTTACTTTCGTATTGTCGCACACCAGCGGTTGATTGAGCTCTGGAGAGGCAAGAAGTGCCGTGAGAAGACTCAATTGATTTGAAATACCCAACCGCGTGAAAAGAATAGGGTGGGTCATCACCAGTTCACTTGTCAGATTCAGTAAGTGGTGCAGTGCTGATAGCAGAGTGGCTTCAATATCTCCATCACTGGCCTTGCGAAGAGTTGGCTGAGAAAAATCCCATTCTCCCGAGAATTGCCAGTCAAGATCTTGATATCTCATTGTTTTCAGGCTATCAGTGAGTTGCTCTCGAGAAAACATCAAACAGACAACGCTATAATTTGAGCTTTGCCAAAATGCGGGATTTTCTGGCAGGAATAAGCAGTCTCCATCGGAACAGCTTAGGGAGATATTTTGCTGATCAATACTCAGGACGCCGGAGACAATAAACAGCAGCGATATCCAGTTTCTTCTTGCCAAATGAGTCACAGAAGCAGCACCTTCTACTGCTACAATATGCATGTTTGGCCAGGCAAAATGAAACACGCCAGGAAAAGCGGACAGGAGGGCGGAATCATCACGTGCTGAACCGAGTGGCAAAGGAGCTTCAAAAATAGGGCTGTTGCTTGCGATTTCTTCCTGCAAGCACATTTGACGCTGAAAGGGATTGTTGTTGGTGGAGCGACCGTCTGTAGTTCTGATAAAAGAATCAGGCATTTGGCGTCAACCCCTTGCTTGAACGCCAACGCTGTAAAGGATCGGTCAAGAACGGCACGCAACAAACATCCTGTACACTTTCTCCAACTTGGGCGATGCTGATGGTAAGAAGGATAGGCTGCAAGGCGCTCCAAACAAAGACCTCTTATGCGTTAAAATACAATTCTTGCACTTTTTGCAAGTTGGTTTCAAGGCGGACCCTTCCCATCACTCGTCGCAGACACTCAAGGCATGACAACCCATCTCGCTCGTGTGGTGGCCATCGGAGCCTCTGCCGGAGGACTCAAAGCGCTTCAGGACCTTCTGGGCCAAGTCGGCCCGGGGATGGAGGGAGCCTTTGTGGTTGCCCAGCATCTTGCTCCCAACCATGCCAGTCAGCTCGTGCCTCTGCTCGCACGGGCCACCCAGCTCAGGGTGGAAGCCGCCCGGGATGGCCAGGCCCTGGAGGCCGGACTTGTGCTTGTGGTGCCGCCGGATTGCGATGCGACCATCGACGCTGGTCTCATCAAGCTCGCGCCTCCAGCGCCACGCTTTGGCCCCAGCCCCTCCATTGATCTCCTCTTCGATTCACTGGCGAGCGATTGCGGGGAACGGGCCGTCGCGATCGTGTTGTCTGGTACGGGATCCGATGGAGCCTGTGGGTTGCGCGCCGTTGGGGCTAACGGCGGCCTCGCGCTGGTGCAGTCTCCCGACAGTGCCCTCTTCGATGCCATGCCGTCCGCTGCCATTGCCCTGGGCAGTCCTGATTTGGTCGCCCATCCGCAAACGATCGGTGGCCGACTCATGCAGTGGTTTTCCAGCGGAGGCAACTGGAGCCAAGTCGCCCCAGACGCTCAGCCGCTCTTGCTCTCCAGTGCGGCATTCCAGCTGAAGAAATCAACGGGAATCGATTTTTCCCAGTACAAGGAGTCTACCCTGCTTCGACAGATTCAACGTCGCATGGCTGTGAAAGACATGAAGACGATGGACGCCTATTTGCAGCTGCTGGAAACGGATGCGAATGAATCCCGTGCATTGATGCAGAATCTTCTGATTACGGTCACATCCTTCTTTCGTAATTCTGATGCGTTTGCCGAACTGAGCCGTCAATTAAAAAATTATATGTTAGGGCTGAGTTCTGCCAATTCATTCCGGGTCTGGGTGCCAGGTTGTGCCACAGGTGAAGAGGCCTATTCCCTGGGTATGGTCATCAGTGAGGTGATGGGACATCCGGCGCAGCTTTCGGAAAGATTGAAAATTTTTGCGACCGATCTTGATGAACAGAGTTTGATGATTGCTCGAAAAGCAACCTACTCTATTTCGGCGGCAAAAGCGATTCCATCGGATCTGCAAGAACGATTTATTCTGGATCGAGGAAGCCATTTTGAAATCAATAAAAATCTTCGCAGCTGTATCATCTTTGCCCGGCATAATGTGTGTGAAGATCCACCATTTCCAGACATTGATCTTGTATCCTGTCGAAATCTTTTAATTTATTTTACGTCAGCCCTGCAGGAGCGGGTGATTGATTTATTGAGTTTTTCCCTTAATCCTGGTAGTTTACTCTTCCTTGGTGACTCGGAATCCCTTGGACAAATGTCTGGATTTCGTCTGCTCAACCCCTTATATCGTTTATATGAGCGCAGCCAGCAAGCACGTTCTCGCTATCGCTTGGCTTCTGTGTTAGGTCAACGAAAAATGCCTCAAGAGAGGTTGCCAGCGGTTGCTACTGGCAAGACTGAATCCTTGCCAACCCAACATCTCCAGCTCTTGGATGCTTTGATTCGTGTCTTTGCCAAGCCCTGCCTTGTCCTTGACGAAAATCACATCCTTGTCGAGGTGATTGGAGATGTGTCTTCCTTTTGTCGCATGCCTCAGGGCCGCTTGACCGGTACGGCCATCAGTTTCCTGCGTGACGAGTTGCAAGCGGAGGCAAGAGCCCTCTTCCTGTTGGCCAGAGCTGGTCGGAATGCTGTCAGGAGCAATCGTCTGAGCCTTCCTGGCCTGGCAACGCCAGTGCGCTTGGAAGCTGCGCCGATCCTTGTTGGAGACCAGCAGCTCACCATCCTTTCATTCCTTCAAGAAACGGAGGAAGACTCCTCAACAGGCTTGTTTGAAACTGCCGAGGGCAATACGATCTTTGCCCTAGAAATCGAGCGTCTTGAGAAAGAATTGCTAACCAGTCAAGATACACTTCGACGTTCACTACTTCATCTAGAGCAAGCCAATGAGGAGCTAGAGGCTTCCTCAGAGGAGCTTCAAGCTTCGTCCGAAGAATTGCAATCTTCCAATGAAGAATTAGAGGCTTCTAACGAGGAGTTGCAGGCCACAAATGATGAATTAGCCTCACTCAATCAACAGCTCAGGCTGCGAAGTGATGACTTAGAGCACCTCAATACAGATCTTGAAAATATCCAACGCTCACTGAATCAGGGCATGGTAATTGTAGATCAAGACCTATGCGTCACACGCTTTTCTCCACTGGCTGTGCGCGTGTTCGGTTTGGTTACCGCTGATATCGGTCACTCCTTGATTGGCATTCCAACCACAGTGCCGATTCAAGGGCTTCGCGATGCGCTTCTTTCTGTTGTCCATGAGGGTGGCCGTTGCAATCTTCAGGCAACCAGCGAGGACATTGCTTATCTATTGCAGTTGATGCCTTATCGCAACAGTGACCGTAAAATTCTTGGGGCGATCATTACGATGACGGATGTTTCGGAATTGGTTGCTTTGCGCCGTGTTGCGGAAGCATCGCTGCTTGAATTTGAAAGCTTAACGGACGCTCTCGATCAAGTCGTTTGGAAGCGCGATCTGCCATCCATGAGAATTCTTTACATCAGTGCCCGCATTGAAGAACTCACGGGTTGGAAAGCCTCTGAAATGACAGCGTTACCAGATTTGTTAGACACAGCCATCCTGCCAAGCGATCGCGGCCCTGTGCTTGCCGCACGAGAAGCAGGAGGTGCGGGCTGGAATGTGAGCTACCAGATCACCTGCCGTGATGGCACTGTCAAAACCCTGCGGGAGATGGCCATCCCTCTGGCTGAGGCAGACAGTGATCACGCCGTGGTCGGCACGCTGACCGATATCAGCGATCAGCAAATGATTCAGAACCAAGTCAGTTTTTTTGAACGAGCTATTCAAATTTTGATTGAGAATGACGTTCATCCCGCTGCTCTTCTGAATCAATCATTGCATTTTGTTCGAGTGAGTGAACGCTTTGCTCGCCATCTCAACTGCAGCTCACAGGATTTACAAGGTCAAACAATTGATGTCATCGCCGAACATCTCTCTCTCCTGGAATCCAGTCAACTCTCGGCGATGAGAGCCGTTTCTGAGGGATGGAGAGGGCTGGCCAAACAGGTGATGGACAGCAAGAAAGCCTGTCTTCATCTTCCCTGCCAGCCACTGGCTGTGTCGAGCCCAAACCAAAATCTGAGCATGGATCTTTTGCCCTTGGATACATCTTCAAGCTCAATAGGCCTGCTGCTTCGACTCATGATCCAGGGCGCTCCTTTCTAGCCCGCTTTGCTTTCAGCCGCTGCGCAGAAGGTCCGAGAAATAAGCATCATCTACTCTTGAGGGATGCGTGGCTTGCTGCTTCATTCACAATCTCCAATCGCCTGGCCGGACAACCAGCAGCATTTCAGATGCGATGGAATCGATGCCTGGCCCGTCGCGGCAGACCTACAACCCACTCCCTTTCTCCATCGGCCCTTCGCGTCCCCGCTCCTGCCCGGCGGCCAGGGCTGATTCAAACTTGCCACTCTGCGTTCATGTGCCCAGCAGCTCTGAGGAACTGAGTCCCGAGCTCATCGGGGTCTCAGCGTGGGACCTGAATCACAATCGTGGCCTGGCGCCTCTATCCAACGACTTTAAAGCAGC
>JBKDSV010000165.1:0-1154 GCA_046340795.1 Cyanobacteriota bacterium
CACCCACTCCCGACGGAGAACGTCGAGATCAGGAGCCCTACACATGTTCGACGCCTTCACCAAGGTCGTTGCCCAGGCAGATGCCCGCGGCGAATTTCTGAATGCCGGCCAAATTGACGCCCTCTCAGCCCTCGTTGCTGAGAGCAACAAGCGCATGGATGCTGTGAACCGCATCACCTCCAACGCTTCCAAGATCGTCACCAACGCCGCTCGTGATTTGTTCGAGCAGCAGCCCGCCCTGATCGCGCCCGGTGGCAACGCCTACACCCATCGCCGCATGGCTGCCTGCCTGCGCGACATGGAGATCATCCTCCGCTACATCACCTACGCAACCTTCACTGGCGACGCTTCCGTGCTGGAAGATCGCTGCCTGAATGGCCTGCGTGAGACCTATCTGGCCCTGGGCGTTCCTGGCGCTTCCGTGGCAGAAGGTGTGCGCAAAATGAAGGATGCCGCCATCGCTATCGCCAACGATCGCAATGGCATCACCCCTGGTGATTGCTCCGCCCTGATGTCTGAAATCGGCACCTATTTCGATCGCGCTGCTGCCGCAGTCGCCTGATCCCCTTTTTCTTACTCGGTTTTCCCACCCACCTTTTGTCCTTCCAATGAAGACTCCCCTCACCGAGGCCGTTGCCGCCGCCGATTCTCAGGGTCGTTTCCTCAGCAACACCGAGCTGAACGCTGCCTTCGGTCGTTTTGAGCGCGCCAAAAATGCCCTTGAAGCCGCCCGCGCTCTCACCGCCAACGCTGACAACCTGGTCAACGGCGCTGCCCAAGCTGTTTACAACAAGTATCCCTACACCGTTCAACAGCAAGGCGCCAACTTTGCCGCTGATGCCCGTGGCAAGGCCAAGTGTGCCCGTGACATCGGCTACTACCTGCGTCACATCACCTACTCCCTGGTGGCTGGTGGCACCGGTCCTCTGGACGAGTATCTGATCGCCGGTCTGGACGAAATCAACCGCGCGTTCGAGCTCTCCCCCTCCTGGTACGTGGAAGCCCTGACCTACATCAAGAACAACCACGGCATCGCTGGCGATCCTGGCGTGATTGCCAACAACTACATCGACTACGCCATCAACGCGCTCGTCTGAGCCTGGCTGGCGGCGTTGCCCACCTCAAGCCTCCCCGCTCCGGGGGGGCTTTTTTTG
>JBKDSV010000166.1:0-3315 GCA_046340795.1 Cyanobacteriota bacterium
TCACTCAAAAAAGGACCGTTTGTCGCCGACAGCCTGCTGCGCAAGGTTGAAAAGCAAAACGCCACCGAAGACAAGTCCGTGATCAAGACCTGGTCACGCGCTTCCACCATCCTGCCGCTGATGATCGGCCACACCATTGCCGTCCATAACGGCAAAAGCCATGTGCCGGTCTACGTGACCGAGCAGATGGTGGGTCACAAGCTCGGGGAGTTCGCTCCCACCCGCACCTACCGGGGCCACACCAAAGACAAGAAGGGAGGTCGCTGAAACCATGGCCATCACCGCCAGTCCTGCTGCTCAAGCCCTCGCCCATGGCCGCTACATCCGCGGCTCGGCCTCCAAGGTGCGACGGGTTCTCGATCAGATCCGCGGTCGCACCTATCGCGACGCCTTGATCCTGCTCGAGTTCATGCCCTACCGCTCCACCGGGCCGATCACCAAGGTGCTTCGTTCGGCTGTCGCCAACGCTGAGCACAACCTTGGCCTGGATCCATCCACCCTGGTGATCAGCCAGGCCTGGGCCGACATGGGGCCCTCCCTCAAGCGTTTCCGGCCCCGCGCCCAGGGGCGGGCCTACGCGATCAAGAAACAAACCTGCCACATCAGCATTGCTGTGGCACCCCGACCCGCCTGACCCCGAGGACTTCCGACCGATGGGACACAAGATCCATCCAACCGGCCTGCGCCTGGGGATCACCCAGGAACACCGCTCCCGCTGGTACGCCCCCAGCCGCACCTATCCCACACTTTTGCGGGAAGACGACAGCATTCGCAAGTTCATCCACAAGAAATACGCCGCCGCCGGCATCAGCGATGTGCGCATCGCCCGCAAGGCCGACCAGCTGGAGGTAGAACTCAAGACCGCCCGCCCCGGGGTCCTCGTCGGCCGTCAAGGCAGTGGCATCGAGGAACTGCGCAGCGGCATTCAGAAAACCGTCGGCGATGGCAACCGTCAGGTGCGCATCAACGTGGTGGAGGTAGAGCGGGTCGATGCGGACGCGTATCTGCTTGCTGAGTACATCGGCCAGCAACTGGAAAAGCGTGTTGCCTTCCGTCGCGTGATGCGCATGGCCGTGCAACGCGCCCAGCGGGCGGGCGTGCTTGGCCTCAAGATTCAGGTGGCCGGTCGCCTCAATGGCGCCGAGATCGCTCGCACGGAGTGGACCCGCGAAGGTCGGGTGCCCCTCCATACCCTCCGGGCCGACATTGACTACGCCACCAAGGTGGCCAGCACCACCTACGGGGTGCTCGGCATCAAGGTGTGGGTGTTCAAAGGAGAGGTGCTACCCGGCCAACAGGAGCCCATCCCTGTGGGTGCCGCTCCCAAGCGCCGGCCTAGTCGGCGTCCCCAACAGTTCGAAGATCGCTCCAACGAGGAGTGAGGGAGGCTTAAACCATGCTCAGTCCACGACGCGTCAAATTCCGGAAGCAGCAGCGAGGCCGGATGGGTGGAGTCGCCCCGCGGGGCACCACCATTGCCTTCGGGCAGTTCGCTCTTCAGGCCCAGGAGTGTGGCTGGATCACCTCCCGCCAGATTGAGGCCTCCCGCCGCGCCATGACCCGCTACGTCAAGCGGGGCGGCAAAATTTGGATCCGCATCTTCCCTGACAAGCCGGTCACCATGCGGCCGGCCGAAACCCGCATGGGTTCCGGCAAGGGCAACCCGGAATTCTGGGTTGCCGTAATCAAGCCGGGTCGCATTCTCTTTGAGATGGGTGGTCCGGAAATCACCGAGGCGATCGCCCGTGAGGCGATGCGTCTCGCCCAGTACAAGTTGCCGCTGAAGACCACCTTCATCTCCTTGTCTGACCAAGAGGCGCCCTCCTCCCCTGAAGAGGCCGCTCCTGTTTCCGCCCCCGCCGAGTCCTGACCATGGCCCGTCTCAACATCGCCGAGGTCCGCACGTTGAGCGAATCCGAGCTCAACGATCAGATCAGCGCCACCCGGCGCGAACTGTTCGACCTCCGCTTCCAGCAGGCCACCCGTCGGCTGGAGCATCCGCACCGCTTCAAGCAGGCCCGCGTCAAGTTGGCCCATCTGCTCACGGTGCGTCAGGAGCGTCAGCGCTCCACCGCCTCCTGATCCCCTGATTCCCATGGCACTCAAGGAAAGGGTCGGCACCGTCGTCAGCGACAAGATGGACAAAACGGTGGTGGTGGCGGTGGAAAACCGCTTCCCCCATCCCATCTATCAAAAGACCGTTCGCCGCACCACCCGCTACAAAGCCCACGACGAAACCAACAGTTGCAAGGTTGGAGACCGGGTGCGCATCACCGAAACCCGCCCTCTCAGTCGCACCAAGCGCTGGAAGGTGGCTGAGGTGATCCATCACATCTCTTCCCCGGCAACCACCCCCGCCTCGGAGAGCCAACCATGATTCAGCAGGAAACCTTCCTCACCGTTGCCGACAACAGTGGCGCCAAACGCATCCAGTGCATTCGTGTGTTGGGTACCAATCGTCGCTATGCCCACGTCGGAGACGTCATTGTGGCCGCTGTCAAAGATGCCATGCCCAACATGGGGGTCAAGAAGTCGGATGTGGTGAAGGCTGTTGTCGTGCGCACCAGGGCCACACTTCGTCGTGACACCGGCAATTCCATCCGCTTTGACGACAACGCGGCCGTGATTCTGGGCAATGACAACAATCCCCGGGGGACACGCGTGTTTGGGCCCGTAGCCCGTGAGCTGCGTGAGCGCAACTTCACCAAAATCGTCTCCCTCGCACCGGAGGTGATCTGAGCATGGCCACCGCCACCCCGAAAGCAAAAGTTCCTGTGCGCATCAAGATGCGCATCCGCAAAGGCGACACCGTTCAGGTGATCAGCGGCAAGGACAAAGGCAAAACCGGAGAGGTGATTCGCACCCTCCCCTACGAAAACCGCGTGATCGTTGAGGGCATCAACATCCGTACGCGCCATGTCAAGCCTTCCCAGGAAGGGGAAAGTGGACGCATCGTCACCGAAGAGGCCTCTGTGCACGCTTCGAACGTGATGATCTATTCCACTAACCAGAAGGTGGCGAGCCGCGTGCAAATTGTTGTGGATGCGGACGGGAACAAAAAACGTCGGCTCAAAAAAACCGGCGAATTCCTCGACTGAGCGCCTGCTCCTGTCGACTCCCTTCCCCATCCCTTCGCCCGCTTCCCCCTCTCTCTGACCAAGACCAGAGGACTCCCCATCCCGTCATGACACTCAAACAGCGCTACCGGGAGACGATCCAGCCGAAATTGCTCAAGGATCTTCAGCTCTCCAACATTCATGAGGTTCCCAAGGTGGTGAAAGTCACCGTTAACCGGGGCCTCGGCGAAGCGGCCCA
>JBKDSV010000167.1:0-4193 GCA_046340795.1 Cyanobacteriota bacterium
GATGTTATGCGGACCGCGTAACAAACCATGACAAAGCGAGGAGGACACCGCAGCTTGGCTACAAATTGAGAGCTGCGCTACGGGATCTCAAGCGACTTGCATCTTATGCGGCAAAAAGCTTCCGTGCGCAGCTTCTGCCTACCGCCGAAAGGCTGTTAGGCCTCTCGTGCCGCAGCCTTCTGGTCATTGCTAGAATGTCAAAACTGCTGGAATTGACAATGTTAAACCAGGAAGATCGAGTTCCGGTGAAAGAGGCGGTTGCAGCCGCGATCGCTTATGTCGAGGAGCTGTATGAAGGCGTTAGTTTACGTGACCTACTCCTAGAGGAAATTGAGTACAGCAATGCATCCGACAAGTGGTTGGTCACTATTGGATTTTCACTCCCCGAAACCAAGGAAGTTTCATCTTCTGTGATTTTCCCAAGCAAAACGAGCCGCGAGTTATCTCGTCGCTATAAAACGGTGATCATAGACGCCTTTTCCGGGACCCCAGACTCAATGAAGATTAGAAATGTATAGCGCGATGGTGACCATCCAATCCTCAAGCGCGCTTTTGCTCGACACAAATCTCTTACTACTTCTCTTTATCGGAGGAAAAGATACTTCGCTCATCAACAAGGCCAAGACGCTGTCGGCCTATACAGAAGAAGATTACGAGCTGCTGCAAGAATTCGCCAGTCTTAACCGTTTCACAGGCCTTCTCACGACTCCTCATATAATTACGGAGGTCTCCAATCTTCTCGGAAAGGAACGAGACGACATAAAGCGAATTGGCCGAGAAGCGGTGGTCGAGTTTCTCGCAAGATGCAATGAGCGCTCAGATTCATCGGCAGAACTAACTTCAAAGCCTGAGTTCAACAGACTTGGCATTACGGATGTCGCAATAGCAGTTGCAGCCAATGCAACTGTATTTGTCTTGACTGCAGACTTAGCATTATACCTTCATTGTTCAAGCTCGGGCCTGAATGTGGCAAACTTCAACCACGTCCGCCAAGGTGCATGGAGCTAAGTCGAAGTCCTAACATCAAGATCCAGCGGGCGGGAGCACAGATGCCTGATTTCCATTTTGAGCTTCTACCCGCCGCTGATCTTGGCGTTATACAGTCGCGATGCTCTGCGCTTGGCTTAGAGCTTGCTAGAGTGAATCGAAAGCTATTCAATTATGAGCAGTCAGGAACCATCCCCCAAGAGCATCAAAGACAGTCTGGGCTGGGAGATTCTAAAGCTACTGCTTGTCCCAATTGTATTGGCAGTCTTTGGCGTATGGCTAAATGATAGCTCTGCCAAGCGGGAGAAGATGCAAAGCTATCTGACCAGCACTACTGAGTTGGCTACAAAGACAGCTGCTGATGGGAAGAAAGAGAAGATAGGTGAAAATCCAACCCTTCGTTCACTTGTGCGTCTAAGGACACTTCTGCTTTTGTCAGAGATAGATGCCAGGAGCAAGCGACAGGTAGTCGAGTTCCTTGCCAATTCCGATCTGCACTATCAGATTTCTCTAGAGAGAGCAGACCTTAGAGGTGCCGACCTTTCTGGGCTATACTTAAGGGATATTGATCTCAGGCGAGCGAATCTCAAGGGAGCAAATCTAAATGGAACCGATCTACGAGGCGCTACGCTTAAAGACGCACAAATAAATCTGTTTACATCATTAAAGCCTGCCGCTACAGATAAATGCACTATCTTGCCTGGTGGAGATGTGCCGCCAATTTCCAAAGATAGGCATGGCTGCCGTAGTTGGAGGATGAATTAGCACTTCAAGACGCTGTATAACATTGCCATTCACCAGAGCCGCCACCTGCAAGCTACCAGCCAGATGCAATGCTCCCTGCGGCCTGGTGATGGCAAGCGTTAGAAATCATGGCAACCCACAAACTGCACATCGCAGGAAAGACTATCCGTCCCCATGGGGCTACGATTTCGCCAGACTTTCGGACGCCGAGGGTGCTGTGTTCCGACCCGTGGGATTACGTCGCACTTTGGCTTCGGAGAAATAAGCAAAAATCTGCACAATTTCACTGGCAACAAGCCAAGCACTTCTACGTCGCCACGCAAACTCTGACCCCTATATCTTCTCCGTTGACCTCGTACTACAGCATGCTAAACGCTGCGAAGGCTCTCCTAATCTCCAAAGGAATCACGTTCACGGAGATACACGGGGTGTCCGGCTCATCCGCCGAAGGCCAGCGCTCATTACAAAACGAGGTGGTAAAGTTCGGTGCCACCGGCGTTCTTCCTGCGTTATGCAAGTATCTCGGAGAAAAAACGAATGAGGGGAATGAGTTCAAACTAAAGAAGATCCTTTGGAACATTCCTTTTATCCATCGCGCCTACCTTCTTACCTACGCGTCCGATACAGAGCTCTTCTTGCCATTAGAAGATATTTGTTTTCTCAGGAAGACATCGTCAAAAGAAGCGTGGTTGCATGCGAAGGTCAATCCGCGTTACGTGAATGCACATACCAGGAACGTCATCCAACCAGGATTCGAGCTGTTTCACGAGAAGGATGAGTCATACTCTCTAAGACGAAAGAAACGATTCAAATGGTCCGGAAGGGCGATCGAGAATAGTTTGAAAGAGTTCGCAGCCTACCATCGGACAATACGGCGCCGAATACATCCGATATTTGCGTCCGAGAACCGTTGGTATCTAAGAAAAGCGGTAGCGGGAGAAAGCGACCTAAGAAACTCTTCTTTGGCCCTAATCTACGCTGCCATGCATAGATTTAGTGAGCTGAGTCGATACGATCCACAGTCTATGGCCGGACACCTAGACGCAAAGCACAATGGGAGCACGTCACTTTGGCGATAAGTATTAATGCTTAAGAGAATTTATCTATTGGTCAATGGGGAGTTCATCAGTGAGAATCAGAGCACGCTCTTTCCACGGCAACAGTATGACCCCTGACCAGCAAGAAGCCCTCAACGCCCATGTGCAAGCCATTGCCCAAATCTTATATGACGACAGTGACCCCGCTGCGATCCAAACCCTGGAGGGCATCGAAGTGACCATCCGCAGCCAACTTCAGAAGCATGTCAGTCCAGCATTGGGTGTTTTTTTATCCAAACCGTTACCGGCAAGACATCGGGCAAACCTAGACAGCTGAAAAGTACACTGGGCGAGTTGGTGATCACCGCGAAGCAGGCCGAGCAGCTTCAAGTTAAACCCTATTGTCAAATCAGTCCCCATTTGGAGAATTGCTGTCTACGGCTCAGTGCCATTATGTCCTATCAGAAAGCCGAGCAAGAGGTGGCGTACCAGACCGGCATCCGAGTGCCCGCCAAAACCCAAGAACGGTTAGTGCATCGTCAGAGTTTCCCGACCCCGGCGATTGAGCAGCCGATTGAGGAGGTGTGTGTGGATGGGGGCAAGGTGCGCCTCCGGACGCCCCTCGGAGAACCCAGCGAGTGGCGCGACTACAAAGCCCTCGAGACCGACCAAGGCGTGGTTGCTAACTTTCGAAACAACGCCCAGTTAGTGGATTGGGTGAATGATCAGCCGTTGGCTAACCCACTCACTTGTTTAGGCGACGGGCATGATGGCGTTTGGAATATCATCGCTCAGGTTGCCTCAGCGCCCCAACGACGAGAAATCTTGGACTGGTACCACCTGATGGAAAATCTCTACAAGGTCGGCGGCTCACTCCAGCGGTTAAAGCAGGCTGAGGCGCTCCTCTGGACAGGGCAGATTGACGCCACCCTCGCCCTCTTTAACGACAGTCCCCGCCCACAGGCACAGAACTTCTGTCGGTACTTGCGCAAGCATCGGCATCGGATTATCCATTATGCCTATTATCAGGCCGAAGGAATTTGCTCGATTGGCTCAGGAGCCGTTGAATCAGCCATCAAGCAGATTGACCAACGCCTTCACCTGCCGGGTGCTCAGTGGAAGGCAGAGCGCGTTCCCCAAGTACTCGCCCATCGTTGCGCCTATCTGAATGACCTCATTGGCACACCAACACTGACCACAGCCTAAGTATAATTACTCACTGCTAAGGTGACGTGCTCCCAAGCACAATTGGCTCGTGTCGGAGTTTCTACGGTTGGCCCCCATGCAGTTCGCCTACGGGATTGCCTGCGAGATTACCGGTCAAGAATTCATTAAGCCGGATGCATTCTAAGGAGATGATTTCTAACCAGCCGTTGGAGCGGACGCCTTCGCGCTACGCGCTTCGGCGCAGCTCAACGGCGCGTT
>JBKDSV010000168.1:0-4550 GCA_046340795.1 Cyanobacteriota bacterium
CCAGCTGAGGAGGTCTGAGGGGTAACAGCCGGAGAAGTCCCACCGGCATCAATGACAGACGACAACCAACGCAACCAGCCACGCAAACCATGAACAAACAAAGGCACCGCCGGCGCAGCCAAGGCGGAACCAGTCCGGAAAAGTCGCCCCAGACCGGGTCGGGGGTGGCTCACTTTTCGGTGTCGGAAGTGGTGCAGTTTTCGATGTCGGTTGACAACAAATGACGACGGGTCTGCCGATGGACAGGCGCCCTGATCCCCAGCCTCCACAGGACTTTTGGTCAGCCCTGCTCCATCCAGCAACGTGCCGCAGCGGCGGCAGGCATCGGGGTGGTGCTCCACCACTTCATCCACCCGCTCGATCGGCAGCGGCTGGGGCCCGGATCCGGGATGGCCCGGCTGGCCGCCTCGCTTGCGGCCCCTGCCCTTGCGGCGTTCTGGCGGCTTAAAGCCAGGGCCATCGCTGCAGGGCGGTTTGGAGGAGTTGCGCGAGCTGCAGCCAATCCGCTCCCGTAGGCTCGCCAACTCGGTGGCCAGGACGGTGAGTTGGACGCGGAGTTCGTCGTTCTCCCGCCTCAGAGCCTGAATCTCCTCTTGCTGAGCCCGAATCAGCTGTCGCGCACCAGCCGGCCACGACGACCAATCCGCTGCTGGAATCCCGGCCGGAGGCGTGCTCATCACAGGAGCTCTCTACCTGAGATGCAAGCGGGAAGCAAGCGGCCGTCAAGGGTTCAGCAGCGCTGAAGTTCGCCGTGAGCCATCCCACCCCCTGAACAGGTACACACTTTCAATGGCAGTCCTGACATCATCTTGCTGTCTGTGGCTGGCTCCAAATAGATTAATGGCCGACTATGTCAAGGATGTTGCAACTGGATTGAGATCAGATCCGATAACACTGTAACCGAGGCGCGAGGCTTCGAACGGGATAGCGCCTCCACCACAAAAGGAATCACCAATACGTGTACGCTTGCCAAAGCTTAAGGAGGCTCTGGACAACCTCTCAGCGGCACCTGCGCGAGCGCGGAGCTCCCAGTTGGCGCAAGGGGACAGCTTCTACCGGCGACCGGTTGTCCAGAGCTTCCTTAACTCTCCTAGTGTGCAGTCCCGCAAGTTCATTCGTCATCTTTGGCTTGGTCCACGCGTTCAGATGCCGTCCTCAGCAAGGGCTCTGGGCGAGACACCCATCAAAGAATCCACAGCGCATTCGCAGGGCAGCACGCTAGTTCGGCGATCAACTCTGTGAGAGAGCTTGCATGTATGCCAAGGTGAGCATTGATCTCTTTCCATGCGCCAGGTGTTGGGCCGGCAAGATTCTCTGGCCTATCGCACAATGTGATTCTTTCTTCATATGTAAGCAGGTCAAACTCAGATTTGCTTCCCGCTTTTTTCTTGTTCTTTCTGGAAATTTGCCGCCAGCTTTCTTTGTCATCTATTCCAAAAATCTTCAAAAATATCTCTCTGTCTTTAGCTGGGTTCTTGGATGCAGGCATGAGCGCACCAAGTGTGCATGCTCGCACCAAGATTCATGATTTTCTTTCCCACCATTTGCCTAGGGAGACTCTGGAAAACCCCTCGGCAGCACCTGTGAGAGCGCGGAGCTCCCAGTTGGTGCAAGGGACAGCTTCCACTGGCGACCGGTTGTCCAGAGCTTCCCTAGCGCTGGAAAGATTTGGCTCGCAGCCCCTTTTCTTTCCCTGTATGACTGTGCGGAAATACGAGATACTGGAAATTGGTTTTCAATAAAGGGCGCCTCGAAAAATCGGCTTTGCAGCGACCAATGGACAAGGCCAACGCTGACCAAGACATGAGTCTCAATCGGCGCTTTCAGACGAAACCGGTATTTTTCGAGATGCCCTAAATGAGATGCTTATTTCAGAATTGAATTGAGGGCACCTCGAAAAATTTCGCCTCCTCCTCGCCTCTCGGAGTGAAATCACTTGCTGTCACTGACCTCGCTGGCCAGTCGTGGCAGGCCAAAAGTGATTTTTCGAGGTGCCCTTGATAATTGTAAATGCCAAAGTAGCTCGCGATATGCCTTGGCTGGCATTGCTTCCCCCTTCAGGAAGGGGTTGTCGGCAATAGCGGCTTCGTTGTCAGATCTTGGCATGGCTAAGAGCTAGGAACCCAGTTGTCGAGCTGAAGGCCTGGGACTCGCTCGAACTCCTTGATGTTGTTGGTCACCAAGGTGGCCTTCAGGCTGAGGGCATGGGCGGCGATCAGCGTGTCGAGGGCGCCGATCGGTATGCCCTGGCGTTCCAGATCAGCGCGTAGGTCGCCGTAGCACCAGAGAGCCGTTTCATCAAACGGGAGGATCGCCAGAGGAGCCAGGAACAGATCCAGGGCCTCACGGTTCCGCCAGGAGCCGCTCTTGGCGACGCCGTAGGCCAACTCAGCGGCCACCACGCTGCAGAGCCCGATCTCCCCCATGCGGTAGCCCTTGAAGCGCTGCAGCACCGCCGCCGGCTTGGCGTTGATGATGTGGATGCAAATGTTGGTGTCGAGCAGGATCACGGCACCAGCTCCGGCCGTTGCGGCTGTTCCGGCTGCTCACGGCTGAGCTGAAAACCAGGCTCAAAGGCGGCGAGGCCTGCCTCCAGGGTCTGCCAGGGATCCTCGATCGGCAGCAGCAGCACCCCATTGCCGAAGTGCTTCACGATCACCTCCGTGCCGCTGAAGCGGTACGCCTTGGGCAACCGCACAGCCTGGCTGCGGCCGGATTGAAATAGACGCGCCGTATCCATCGCCCTGGCCTCGCATGGTGCACATCGATGGTAGCTACCGCGGGGTGTCATGATTCAGGGCTCAAGGGCCAGCTGGCCGTGGCCCAGCAGTTCCCGGCGGGCCTTGGGTGACATCCCTTCTCCCTTCACAAAGGGGTTATCAGCGATGGCAGCTCGCAGGGCCTTGCGCCACCCACTCCCTTCTTCATCGCCTGGCCGGTGGTGGCCACCGTCATCGTGTAGAGCCACCAGCGCTCCTCGGGTGCCAGGGCTTCCCAGTTGCGCAGGGCATTGGGGATGTCAAGGTGGCGGTCCAGGTCTTCACTTCGCTTTGACGCTCGGGGTTCTCGCTGTCGAACGCCAGGAACTTGTATTGCAGCCCCTTGGCCTCGAATTTGCTGGTCGTGGGCACGAGCGTCGATGCTGTGGTGGGTTCGCTGTCGCCGCTCTCAAACACGATCCGGTGGGAGAGCTGGAACACCGAGGAGCCGGCACCAGAGCCACTCAGATGGCGAAAGGCTCGGTCCACCAGGGTGAGCATCCCCCCGGTGAAGCAGTTCTCCTCTTCGAAGCTGCTGCAAGCTTTGGGTCGCCAGGGAGTCCAGCACGTGCCCAGAGACGAGTGGCTTCATTAAAGGCTGGTGAGAGGCCTCAGCCAGTGGCCATGTCAGTCCCAGGCAAGGCTCTCCCTGTCCGCTCCTTTGGGTGAGCCAAGCGTTCAGGTCAGCGGCAGAGTCCTGGACTGGTCTGGCGATCACGCCACCCGGCATGCCCCGGCTCGCGCACCGCGCAAGGGCTGACGCGAGTCGCGCCACTGCGTTCCGCGACCCTTGCGCGGCGCTTGCTCCACCGGGGCGCAGCGGTGGGGTCGTTCGCCATCCCTGCCCTGGCTCGCCCTCTCTTCCCCGCTTAGCCAGGCCACGGGCTGAGCGAGCACCAGTGCTCGATCCGCGTGGTTTCGGTTCACCTGCTGGGCACCGCCGGCCAGCTGCTGCGGGTGCTCTTCCTCGATCACCAAGCCGCCAGGCTTCTTCGAAGCCAGTGGGCACATCTGTGCCCAGCCCCACTTCGTGCCCCGGGGCGAGGCTCTGATCCTGGCTGCGAATCAGCAGCGGGTGCTCGGGCCCCAGGCCAGGGTGCTGGTGCTCTGAGGCGCCAGCGGGGCAGCGTTGCCCTGCCCGGCGGCCCAGGCCACCGGGTTTTTCTCAGGCATCAGGCAGCGATGAGAGCGAACCCGAATCTGGATCAAGGGATAAATAACCATCCTAACTCACGTCATCGAGCCGATAAGTGAAGCAAAACCAACAGGACCAGGCTCGCCAGGACTGAAGCAAGGCCTCGAGGCCGTTTCTATGCGCCAGCTGCATAGTTTTGCCTTCCATTTAACGGCTCATCTCGGCTTGAAGGCTTGGGGCTGACCTGGGACCGACGACCCGCCAGGATGGTGCTCGACACCCTCGAGCACCCTGGCTCGCCAGGGTCGTGCGGCCCACCCCATGAGCCCTCCCACCATCTACGAGCTCTGCCGGCCCCGGGCCGACGTGCTGGAAGGGCGGATCCGGGATGAGGACTTCGCGGCCGACCTCAGCCAGGTGCTGAAGGGCACGGCGCCGGAGCTCTACAAGAACCCGACCCTGTTCTTCGCGAACACGCATCCCACCAGGGGCCTGCGCGACCTGTTCCTGGCGGTGGTGGACCGACTCACCAGCGCCGGCAGCCAGCTGGGCAGCATCCTGCGACTCGACACCAGCTACGGCGGCGGCAAGACGCACGCCCTGATCGGCTTGAACCACATCCTCACGGCCGCCGATCAGATCCCGAACCTGGCGGA
>JBKDSV010000169.1:0-12569 GCA_046340795.1 Cyanobacteriota bacterium
CGTTGAGGGCTTCTTGCTGGTCAGGGGTCATACTGTTGCCGTGGAAAGAGCGTGCTCTGATTCTCACTGATGAACTCCCCATTGACCAATAGATAAATTCTCTTAAGCATTAATACTTATCGCCAAAGTGACGTGCTCCCCCAACGCCAGCCGCACCTCCAGGGGCACATGCAACCGACGCGCCCGCACAGACGGCAGGCTCTCAAAGGCCTTGGCCAGCCGGGCGTGGTGCAGTTCCACCCAGGACTGGAGCTGCTGAGGCGTATAGCTGTGCCTCTTCTGTTGTGGTGTCGATTGCTGGGAACTCAGGTGTTGAATCGGCTGGCGCACGATCCAGGGGCGCGAAGAATCGGCCAGCCATTGGCTTAGATCCCGTGAAAAAACGTCGGCAAAACTGGCCTGGCCTGGATACTCTGCATAGAATAATGGGTTGTCCATCTGCTGCATACGCTGACGGAAAGCAAGCACCTTTTTCCACTGCTCAGTGGCTTGGTAGAGTTGAGCCGGATCGGTTGGCATCTCTAACCTATCGACTTTACGAAAAAACCATTTGATCTCTGGAAAACCACTGTGCAGATGACTCTGCATCGCCCAGTCGAACTCTTCCTCCGTCCCCGATTCCGCGATGCCAGTTGGGGAACCAAACCGCTGGCCCATGATGCCAACCACCAGGGCCAACGAAGGCCGGAAGCGTTCCAGTGTCTGCTGGGTGATCAGTTCTTGAGGACGGCCAATGCCTGTGGTGGCGTAGTTCTCCCAGTCGAGAACCACAAAGCGAACATTCCAAAGTCTTGCCGTGCTGCGATTGTATTGGTCAAAAAATTTCCGCACATCCTGTCTTTCCGCAGATACGTCGCCAGGTGAGGCAAGAAAGATGTGATATTCATCAGTTCTCTGTGGCGTTAGGGACATGCACGCTGGCTCCGTTTGCTTTCAGACCGCGAAGGCTTCGCTGACGGCTCAAAGATACGGCCAGCGGCGCCGGAAATCGGGCAGCGACGACCTACCTTCCACCGCTTCACAACAAGAAAAACAGCCTGAGGTCACACATGACTTTGCCACTGGCCGGATTTTCGTCCGATCGCTGGCTGTAACTGGGCTCTGTGGAATGGGGGTCCCGAGGATCGAACTCGGCTTAGGCGAATTATGAGTTCGCTGCATTCACCAGATTGCTAGACCCCCGCCCGACGGTCTGGATCGTGCCTCAGCGTGGATCCAGGCCGTCAGGATAGGTCAGGGGAGAGGAGGCACCGCCCGTGCTGCTTTCGGCCCTGATGCTGGTGGTGTAGGGTGAGGCCAGATCCGCTGTGCGGCGTGGCACCAGCTGCACTTGCTGCTCCAGCAAAAAACGGCTGGTGTTTTCAATCGCGGTGCCATCCCAGGTGATCGCCTGATCAGGGAAGCCCAGACCCATCAGCCGAGTGCCATCCCCGCCGCCCATGGCCAAACCAAAGAAATCTGTGATCTGGTGCGTGATGTCCACCCCCCTGGCAAACGGCGCGCGATAGCTGTAATACCGCTTCTTGACCAGCTCTGGCAGGGTGCCCACCACACCGCAACGGGTCACTTCCCTGGGGCCGCTGCCCTCTTGGAGCGGTTGGCCAGGGACCACCAACGGCGCCTCCAAGGAGGTCGTGCAGAGCACCGGGCCCGTCTGCGCCGCCAGAGGACCGCCCAGAAGGGGCAGGCTGGCGCCGAACGCCGCCAACCCGCCCCACAGCCATCGCACAGGGGCGCGCCAACTCTGACGCGGGATGGGGACACGCCGCTGGTCGGAGAGAAGGGAACGCACAACCATGGCTGGAGGGGCTGAATGGATGGGCGACCTGTGCGGGACGAACGGACCACCCTCCGGGACCCTAGCCCGTGCAGCAGCATTGCACGAGCTTTGTGCGTCTGCCGCCATGGTGTCCCCCCCACCGCCCCATCTGCCTGAAAGTCCCGAGGCGCAAGCGCAGAGGCTCCTTGCCCTGGTGGCCGCCCGGGCCTATCGCCAGGGTTCGTTCACCCTGGCCTCCGGTCGCACCAGTCCGCATTACGTCAACTGCAAGCCCGTCAGCCTCAGCGGCATCGGCCTGGTGCTCCTGGGCCGTTTGCTGCTGCCCCGGGTGGAGCCGGAGGCGGTCGCGGTCGCTGGCCTCACCTTGGGGGCGGATCCCCTGGTGAGTGCCGTGGCTCTGCAGGCGGCCCTCCTCGGGCGCTCCCTGGATGCCCTGATCGTGCGCAAAGAAGCCAAGGGGCATGGCACCGGTGCCTGGCTGGAGGGTCCTCTGCCCGCTCCCGGCGCCCGGATCACGGTGCTGGAGGATGTGGTCACCTCCGGTGGCTCGGCCCTCAAGGCCGCTCGGCAGTTGCGGGCGGCCGGCTACACGGTGGGGCGTGTGCTGGCGATTGTTGATCGGCAGGAAGGGGGCGAGGCGGCTCTTGCCCAAGAGGGATTGGAGCTGAGCAGCCTCTTCCCGCTGGAGCAGGTGGCAGCGGCCTGGTCAGACCTGCACACCGCTGCGGTGGCCGCCCCATGACAGCTGTTTCCGTGTCCCCCTGGGACTGGGCGCCAGCGGCTCCCTGTCTCTGGGAGCGTTCCATTGCCCTGTTGCGCTTCACCGGTCCGGACGCCCTGCGGGTGCTCCACGGCCAAACCAGCCAGGATCTGCAGGCGGCCCGCCCTGGCGACTGGCGCTCCACCTGCGCCCTCACCCCCACCGCCCGCCTGCGGGGCCTGGCGGAGGTGGTGGTGGAAGAGGACGGGGTCTGGTTGGCACTCACCGCTGGCGATGGACCCGCCCTGCGCCAGGCCTTCGATCGCGTGCTCTTCCCCGCCGACCAGGTGGAGCTGGGCCCCCTGCTTCCAGGCCGCTGGCTGCGTGTGCTGGGGGCGTCGCCCTCCCCCCCCGGCTGCTGGCGCCCCCTGGCGGGAGGCGGGGGCTGGTGGTTGGGGGCTGACCCGCTCCTGCTGGCGGACACGCCCCTGCCCGCGGCTCTCGCCGCCCTGCCGCGACTGACGGAGGCGGAGGCGGAGCTGTGGCGGCTTCAGCAGGGCGAACCGGCCTGGCCGCAAGAGATCAACGACGCCTTCAATCCATTCGAACTCGGTCTGGCCGACCGCGTCAGTCTGAGCAAGGGTTGCTATGTGGGCCAGGAAACCCTGGCCAAGCTGGCCAGCAACGATGGCGTCAAACAACAGCTGCGGCGCTGGCAGGCCGCTCCCGATCCGTCGCTGGCAGCCCTCCTGACGCCGGGAACGGAGTTGCGCACGGCGGAGGGCGCCCGGGCCGGCCAGCTCACCTCCTGCCTGGCCCTGGCTGGCTCCATCCGCGTGGGGCTGGCGATGGTGCGGCGCCAGGCCCTGGAGCACGACACCCTCTGGGCCGCCGCGGCAGAGGATGTCGTGCCCCTGCGCCTGACACGGCCAGAGAGGTTCCAGGATCCTCCGACACCCCCCGCTTCAGGGCTCGGTCGAGGCGGTGGACTGCTCTGAGGCCTCCAGCAGCCACCGGGCCACCGCCCAGGTGGCCAGACCGTCATCCTGGTTGTAGCGGAAGATGCGCGCCAGCTCCTGGCGGCCCCGAGGGGCGCCAGCCGACGGGCGCGCCCCCTGCCACTGCCGCCAGAGGCGCCACCACAGCAGGCAGCGGGCCCCATCCACCCCCGGTTGGCTCCAGCGGAATCCCAACCAGCTGGCGACCGCTTTGAGGCCGTAGCTGTTCACCGGCAGCAGCCACTGGCGCCGCAGGCGCAGATGGACGTCCACCAGGCGCCGCTGCAAGGCGGCCCGCTCCGCCTCCCGCGCCCCCTGCCGTTCCGCGAGCCGCAACAGCTGGATCTTCTCCGTTTCGCCGTAATGCAACACCGGCCAATCCGGATGGCGCTCCAGCAGGGTCGCGAGCCGTTGCCACAGCCGTCCCTCCCCATGCTCTGAAAGCGACAGCACGGGGTGATAGCGACCGGGGAAGCGCGTGCCATTCCGTGCCTCGGGCCAGCGCCCCGCCTCGGGCCTGGGGAGGATCAAAAAGCCGTGCAGGAAGTTGTCCGCCGCATCGGGGTCGGATTCGATGTCGTAGATCAACAGCCCTGGCGCCTCCCGCAGCTCGGGCAGGCCATCGCCTTCCAGCAGCCGTTCCGGTTGCCCCAGGGCCTGCACCCGCGCCTGGGCCACCAATTGGGGCACGATGTCGCGGTGCTGGTCGCCATGCACCTCCAGCGCCCGCGCGAGCCATTCGGGATCGGCGCTGGCCAGATCGGTCAGGCTGTGAACCCCCGCCTGCACCAACAGTTCCCGCCGCTTGCTTCCCACGCCGCTCACTTCACTGAGGTGCCCCTCCCGGGCGGCCTCCTGATCGCAGAGCGGTCGCCAGCCACAGAGGGCGCATTTTTTGCGGTCGTTCGTCAATGGTGGCGGCTCGGAGCGCCGCAAATCGGCCTCCAGTCGGGAGAGGCTGTCGTCGAGTTGCCCATCGAGGGCCGGGGAGAGGGCAAGGCGCTCCTGTGCCAGATGGTCGCCCTGGCTGGCGAGCAGCAGGGCATGGGGGACGGGAGCGGCCTGCCGCCGGGCGAGCAGACGGGCCCATAGGGCCAGCAGCAGCCTGTGTTCCCGGGTGGTGCGCCGTCCCAGCCGCGCCAGGACGGGGCGATAGCTGTGGCCTCCCCAGCGGCTGGGAGCGTTGACCCGTTGCAACAGCGGCGGGTGGACCTCCAGTGGCAGACCCGCGGCGCTCAGGCCGCGCAGGCGCAGGCCGATCACCGCTGAGGCGCCCTCCTGACAGGCCTCCGGGCCGCGGCCGGGGGGCTCCCGCAGGAATTGCTGAAAGCGCAGCAGCTGATCTTGCAGTGCCAACGCCCGATGGGCATTCCAGCGCCGCTGCTCGCTGGGGCCGTGGCGATCCAGCCAGGCCCGGCGACGGCAGCGCAACCAGCCGCGCAACAGACCATCCGTGAGGGGCGCCGACGGGAAGAGCTGGCTGGGCGACTGCCTCATGAGACTCAGCTTAACGGGCGAGTGGTCTGCCCACGGGCCGGCACCCGGGCCAGCCCGCAGGCTTAGACGGGCTGCTACGACCAGCTCTGCTGCCGTTCTCACCTCCGATGGCCTCCGCCCCCTTGCCCCTTGAGGCCAGTCCCATCGTGTTTGGAACCGATGGCTGGCGCGGCATCCTCGGGGTGGACATCACGGTGGAGCGCCTGCTGCCGGTGGCCGCCGCCGCCGCCCGTGAGCTGGAGAGCAGCGCTCCGGAGAGCCTCACCAGCCGGGAAGTGGTGTTGGGCTACGACCGGCGCTTTCTGGCACCGGAGTTGGCGGAGGCCATCGCCGCCGCCGTGCGCGGAGCCGGCCTGGAGCCGGTTTTGGCGGCCACGCCGACGCCCACCCCCGCCGCTAGCTGGGCGGTGGTGGAGCGCGGCGCCCTCGGCGCCCTGGTGATCACCGCCAGCCACAACCCCCCCGAATGGCTGGGGCTGAAGATCAAGGGCCCCTTTGGCGGCTCGGTGGAGGGTGACTTCACCCAACGGGTGGAGCGACGCCTGGCGGCGGGCGGTCTCAGCGTGCCGATCGCTGGCCCGACAGAACGATTTGACGCCCTCGGCGCCTATGTGAGCGGCCTGCGGGCCAAGGTCGATACCGATGCCCTGGCGGCGGGACTGCAGCGGCTGGGTCTGCGGGTGATCGTCGATCCGATGCATGGTTCGGCGGCGGGCGTGTTGCCCGCTTTGCTGGGGGAGCAGGCAAGGGCCGCTGGCGTGATTCGGGAGATCCGTGCCTGGCGCGATCCCCTCTTCGGCGGCCATCCGCCTGAACCGCTGGCTCCTTATCTGGAGGAGTTGATCAGCGGAGTGCGACGCTCCACAGCGGAGGGCAGGCCGGCAATGGGCATCGTGTTTGACGGCGATGGCGACCGGATCGCCGCCGTCGATGAAACGGGTCGCTTCTGCAGCACCCAGTTGCTGATGCCCCTCTTCATCGACCACCTGGCCCGGGCACGGGCGCTACCGGGCGATGTGATCAAAACCGTCAGCGGCTCTGACCTGATGGCGCTGGTGGCGGAGGATCTGGGCCGCACGGTGTTGGAGAAACCGGTGGGCTTCAAATACATCGCCGCCGAGATGCTCGCGGGCAAGGTGCTGGTGGGCGGAGAGGAATCGGGCGGGGTGGGCTTCGGCATGCACCTGCCAGAGCGGGACGCGCCCTTCGCTGCCCTGCTGCTGATTGAGGCGCTGGTGGAGGGCGGCGTGCCCCTCGGCCAACGCATCGACGCCCTGCAGCGGCGGTGCGGTGGCGCCGCCGCCTCCGACCGTCTGGATCTGCGCCTGGCCGCCATGGCCGCGCGCGCGCGCCTGGAGGCCCGTCTGGCCGACACCCCGCCCGCCGAGGTGGCCGGCGCGCCGGTGCGCGAGGTGATCAGCACCGATGGCGTGAAGCTGCGGCTGGGTCCGAACCACTGGCTGATGCTGCGCTTCTCTGGCACCGAACCCTTGCTGCGCCTCTACTGTGAAGCCCCCAGTGAGGAGCGGGTGGCGGAGGTGTTGCGATGGGCGCAGGCCCTGGCGGAGGCGGTATGACCTCCCCAACGCCCCTTGTCATCGCCAGCGGCAACGCGGGCAAAGTGCGTGAGTTCGCCGCCCTGCTGGCGGGGCTGCCGCTGGTGGTGCAGCCCCAGCCGGAAGGGTTGGAGGTGGAGGAAACGGGCGTCACGTTCGCGGAGAATGCTCGGCTCAAGGCAGAAGCCGTCGCCCACGCCACTGGCTGCTGGGCCCTGGCCGATGACTCGGGCCTGACCGTGGATGCCCTGGGTGGCGCGCCAGGGGTGCTTTCAGCCCGCTACGCCGCCAGCGACGAGGCGCGCATTGCCCGGCTGCTGGCGGAACTGGCGGCGGCTGGCGCCAGTGAGGCCCCTCGTCGCGGCGCGGCGTTTGTGGCCGCCCTGGCCCTTGCCGATCCGGGGGGCAGCGTGCGGTTGGCGGTGGAGGGGCGCTGTGAGGGGCGCATTGTCGAGGCACCGCGTGGCGTTGGCGGCTTTGGCTACGACCCGGTATTTCTGGTGCCCGAGCTCAACCTCACCTTCGCGGAAATGGACAAGGCCACCAAGGGCCGCGTCGGCCATCGGGGGCGGGCCTTTGCCCTGCTGGAGCCGGGGTTGCGGGAGCTGTTGGGGACGGGGTGAGGCGAGCGGGGTCAAGAGGATGCCCCAGGGCCGGGGAAGCTGGAGGATGGCCAGGCGATGCAGCCCCCCGAAGGCACAAAACCTGCTCGAATGCCTCGCTGTCCAGACAGCGAGGGCGGATGGTTTGGCAAGATTAAAATCATTCGCCACAGGCCAGACGGATTCTTCATGCCGATCAGCGACAAAGCGCAGGCTTAAGGAAGCTCTGCACAACTGGTCGCCAGTGGAAGCTGTCCCTCGCACCAACTGGGAGCTCCACGCTCTCACAGGTGCCGCTGAGGGGTTTTCCAAAGTCTCCCTAGTGTGCAGTCCCGTAAACGCGCCATGAATCCTTTGATGGGTGTCTCGTCCGGAGCCCTTGCTGAGTACAGCATCTGGAGGCACGGACCAAGCCGAAGGTGACGCATGAACTTGTGGGACTGGATACTAGTGTGCAGTCCCGCAAATGCGCTTTGGTCCCTTCGACGGGTGTCTCGCCTGTGGTCCTTGCTGATGAGGGCATCGAGGCGCACGGACTAAGCCGGGGATGATGCATGAACTTGCGGGACTGCACACTAGGAGTCTGTTGCGCATAGATGTCCATGCGAGGATATCGAGGTAATTCGATCCCAAGACGGAATTATTCCGCGATAAATTGAGCTCCGACTCCACTGAATCCAGATCAAATCTGCTTCCAAAAAAGGATTTCTGGAGAAACTGTTTGATTGGGCCAGCTCAATGAGCTCCTCAACAGCTCTCGGTTGGTGCGTCTCGCAGCTTTTGTCTGTGACCGTCGACCAAGTTGTTCTATGCGCAACAGGCTCCTGGCGTGCCGTCCTGCAAATGTGCTGTGAATCCTTTGCTGGGTACCTCGCCCGGAGCCCTTGCTGAGGGAGGCATCTGGACGCGCGGACCAAGCCGAAGACGATGCATGAACGTCCGGGACGGAACCCTAGACGCGGCATCGAGAGACTTGACTGCGCCGGCCTGGCAGGGCTGCCTCAAGGTCAAGTTGAGGTCCCGCAAATGGAGCTGAAGAACGCGTACCGTCCTGGCTGGGCACAAATGACGACGGGTCTGCCGATGGACAGGCGCCCTGATCCCCAGCTTCCACAGGACTTTTGGTCAGCCCTGGCCGGCCTGGCGAGTGGGGGGCGGCACGTCACGGAGCGAGCTGGGTAATCAAGTCAGGTGAAGCCATCAGTGACGGCTGCCATGCGCCTGTCTGGCGAAGCGCTCCTCGAGAAGCTTGTGGCTAAAGTTAGCCGGTTTTTCAGCTAAGTCTTTATGGAGTCTTCTCTGGCGACCGTTCTCGGTGCGATCCACGGACAACTCCACAGCCTTGCTGCGGGTGATCGCTTTTTTGAGCTGTTGCGATCAGTCTTTGGTTCCCACAACAAGACAAGAGCCGCCATCGAGCTGAAACAGCAATGGTTATCGCAAGATTTCAGTCAATTGCCTGTCATCAAGATTCTTGCGGCGGAGGCCCTGTCAGGGGCAAATGCAGTTTATGCAAACCGCACAAATGTGATTTCTCTGTCCAGATCTTTTCTCCGGACCTCTAAGGCGGCTGCGGTGAGTCGTGTTGTTCTGGAAGAGATCGGGCATTTTGTAGATGCGCGGATCAACGCCAAAGACACTCCTGGAGATGAAGGGGAGCGTTTTGCCAATGCCTTGCTGGGAATTGAATTGAGCCCCGCTGAGCAACACAGAGTCGCCAACGAACATGACCAGGCGTTCATGGCTATCGATGGCGTGCTGCAGCTGGTTGAGAAGGCGGAGCCTGTGCTCCTGATTGTCACCACACTGGCCGATGAAAATGACGGCAGTGGCACCATTGGCTTGGGTCTCTCCCTGAGGGATGCGATCCTTTATGCAAACAACAATCCCGCCACTGATTTTGAGATCCGCCTCAGCGGGGGTCAGACCTATGCACTGAGGGCCAGCGGGTTCCATGAAGATCAAGCATTGAGAGGTGATCTGGATATCAAGGCCCGCACGGGCTCACTTAAGTTGATAGCAACTGGCGGAGAGAAAGCCATCATTAATGCAGCCAATCTTTCTACTGGTGACCGGATTTTTGACGTGCTTGAAAATGCTAATTTATCCCTTTCAGGCCTTGTGCTTTCAGGCGGCAACTGCGCTAGCAATGGTGGCGCAATCCAAATCAATCAAGACGGAATATTGACCATGTCAAATGGCGAGATCAGAAATAATAACACCACTGGCAATGGTGGAGCCATCTATAATCAGGGCACCTGTCGCGTGGATCGCGTCAACATTCATGCCAATAAAGCGGCTGGCTACTCGAGCGATGGAGGTGGAATTTACAATTCTGGAGATCTCTTGCTACTCAACTCTTCAGTTGCCGGCAACTTGGGAGAAGGTGTTTATAGCTTTCAGACAACTGTCTTGATTGGCTCTACAATCAGCGGCAACAGTGGGCCAGGAATTTATCTCAATGGAGCCAGTGCTGGTCTTGTCAATACAACCATTAGCAGCAATCAGGGAAAGGGCATCGAATCCTTTAGCAGTTCTGTAACCTTAACCAACTGCACGATTACAGGAAATATGTCAGACCGGCAATCTCAAGGCGGAGGAATTGATAATAGAAGCGGTGTGATATTTATGCGAAACTCAATCATTGCTGGCAATATCAATAGTGACGATGGACCGCTTGACCTCTCTGGCGAATTCAACGGCGATGCCAGCAATTTGATTGGAAGCCTGACCGGAGCCAGTGGCACGGTTGGCAGCGGGACTGACATCGTCACCCCCAATCCGGGCTTGGGCAGGCTTGAGAATCATGGCGGCACAACCCTCACACATGCCCTGCTTGCAGGCAGTCCAGCCATCAACGCCGGCGATAACACCTTGGTGGCTCTTGATGATGAAGACAGCGACATGGATGGCGATCTGATCGAGATGATTCCGTTTGATGCCCGTGGATCGGGCTATGAAAGGATGCGCTGGGGGGTTGTGGATATGGGTGCATTTGAATCGCCCATTCAACCTGCCGGCCTGCCCTCAATCTCCTTGAGGCTATCAACAGAATCCCTGGTGGAGGATGGCACAGGCAGTTTCCTCTATACATTCACCAGAACTGGTTCCACCGCAGATGCTCTCAGCCTGAAATTCACGGTTTCTGGCTCCGCCACGGCTGGCTCTGACTATAGCCAGCTTGCCCCTGCAGAAGCCACGACCAAGACCGTCACCATGGCTGCTGGCACCAACGCGGCCACCGTTTTGATCACGCCCAGTGCTGATACCAACAAGGAAGCGGATGAGACGATTTCCTTGCAACTGACAGCCAGTAGCACCTATAGAATTGCTACACCGGCAGCGGTCACAGGAACGATCATCAATGATGATTTTCTCGGCACAGCATCCGTCGATCGGCTGATCGGATCCATCTATGCTGAAACTTTTGATGGCCTTGCGGGCGCCGATCTGCTCACTGGCAGGGAGGGTGCTGATCGTTTCCGTTTTCGCGCCACTCAATCCACGCTCACGGCTCCTGATCGGATCACTGACTTCCTGATCAACACAGATAAAATCAGCCTGCTTGGAGCGGCAGGCAACAAACTTCCCATGCCGACTGCGGCCAGCCGCGCCCAAAACAATTCGACAGCCAGCACACTGCGGGAGCTCGCTGTGTCTGTCTTTTCAGATGCCAATGGCGCCCTCGGCGGCAGGCAGCCCCTAGCCGCCAATCAGGCTGCCCTTGTTGTAGCCACCCATCCGGCAATTGCCGGCACTTATCTCCTCTCCAACGACGCCACAACCGCCATCAGTCTCGCCAACGACACCATGATCAACATCACCGGTCACATCGGCCTGTTGCCAGCCGTTGGCGCTCTGGCGCCGAGCACCCTTTTCGAATGACGATCAGCATGGCGATCTGACTGGCAGGCTTGCCGACACCTCCCCTTTCCTGTCTTCAGATGGGCAGGCTCCCGAGATGGGCAGATTGTCCAAATCGCGCACTGCTGGTAGCAGAGGTCCGCCAACATCAGGCCTGCTCCCTGCCCTCGCTTTGGAGGTCAGCCCAGGGCCGTCGCAACGCTTCGCCGGACTCTGCCGCGAGCTCCAGGCCAGAGTCTGCGGACGGCATCAGCCATGACCGCCCACCGCCAGGTCGCCAACAACGCCGATCCACTGATGCAGCGTCCAGTCGACGCCGCCGCCGCGCACCATCGGGTCTTGGCGGATCAGGGCCTCAGCGCTGGCGTAGTCCTCGGCTTCCAACAGCAGCAGACCGCCACCGCCTGGCTTGCCCTCCCCATCCACCAGGTAACCGCTGCTCAATCGCACCCCCTGCTCCCGCACCGCCTCCACCCAGACCCGGTGGGCAGCCAGATCAGGGCGCAGTTCGGCGTGGGGGAGGCGGAAGGTCTCCCGCTTGATGAACCAGGGCATGACGGTCGAGACGGGCAAGGCCTGCGGCAGGGGCCGGCCATGACCATCCAACAACGCGCGGCCGACAGGACTCGGCCTCAAGGTCGAGGTCGTCAGCCCGCCGGCACCCAGCTCCCGTGCAGGCCATGGGGCAGGGCCAGGGGCAACTCCAGCACCGCCACCTCCTCCAGCGAAGCGGCATCCAGGATCACCAGGTCACTGGCGCGGCGGGCGCCATTCCAGATCACGCTGAGCACCCAGCCATCGTCTTCCGCGGTGGCGCCGGGGCGGGGCACCATCAGGGGCTCGCTGACAAAGCCCCGTGGCGCCGCGCTCCACACCCGGCTTGCGCCACTCTCCAGATCCAACTTCTGGATCGCCTGCAGCGGATCGTTGCCCGTCTCCCGCTCAGCCACCGCCATCCAGGCTTGCCGACTGGGCAGGCCCAGGCGACACGGGTTCACCATCGCGAATTCACAGCAGCGGGCGCTCAGCGGCTCGCTGGTCACCGAGCCGCTTGTGAGATCGAGGCTGCAGCGCCGCAGCAGACCCTCGGGGATCTGATCAAAATCCACGGCGCGGAAGTCTTCGCCGGGGCCGATGGAGGGGAAATCGTCATAGAAGATGCTCTCCACCACCACCAGCTCCCCCTCCTCCCAGGCATTGAGGTGGTGAAACACGAATCCCTCCGGAGCCGGCAGGGTCCGGGGCGGCTGCCCCGCGTAGGCGCCGGAGTCGCGGGGGATCAGCCAAAACTGGCCGTGGGCACCGGGCTTGGAGGCCAGGCACTGGGCCGCTCCCTTCAAGCCCAGGGAAAATGGCAGGGGGTTGAAGGCGATGGCGTTTTGCAGGAACACCGCCCAATTGGGGGTGATGGCGAAGTCGTGCAGGAAGGCTAAGCCGTTGAAGGTGTCGCTGCGCTCGCTCAGCAGGCTGCCGGCGGCTTCACCCGCCGCCCCCTTGCCGCCGGCGAACTCCATCAGCCGGATCGTGCTGCGGGGGCCGCTCTTCACCCCGAAGGTCACCAGGCGCTCCTGG
>JBKDSV010000170.1:0-4503 GCA_046340795.1 Cyanobacteriota bacterium
TCCACCGCTCCTTGGTGGATCACGAACAGGCGATCCACCGTGCGATCCAGGAACCAGCGGTCGTGGGAGACCACCACCACACAGCCGGGAAAATCCTCCAGAAAGTCTTCCAACACCGCCAAGGTGGCCACATCGAGATCGTTGGTGGGTTCATCGAGCAGGAGCACATTCGGCGCTTCCATCAGCAGACGGCAGAGGTGCAGCCGACGTCGCTCGCCGCCGGAGAGCTTGGTCAGGGGCTGATGCTGCTGGGCGGGGGGAAAAAGAAAACGCTCCAACAATTGCGAGGCGCTGAGCTCCCGGCCCGCCACTTTTACCCGACTGGCCACCTCCCGCACCACATCGATCACCTTTCGTTCCGGCGTCTCCTGGAGCAGGGCGCTGTGCTGGTCAAAGCAGGCCAGCCGGACCGTCTCCCCGATCTCCAGCAGCCCGTCGCTGGCGGGTCGCCGCCCAGCCAGCACCTCCAGAAGGGTGGATTTGCCCACCCCGTTGGGCCCGATGATCCCCACCCGATCCTCCGGGCTGAAGTCGTAGCTGAACCCGCGCAGCAAGCTGCGCCCCTCGATCGCCACGGCCACCTCCTCCGCCCGGATCACCCGTTTTCCCAGCCGCTGGGCCGAGACCGCCAGCTCCAGGCGCCCTCGCTGCTTGGCCGCTGGCGTGTCTCGCAGGGCCTCGATCCGTTGCAGGCGAGCCTTCTGCTTGGTGCTGCGGGCCTTCGGCCCCTGGCGCAGCCAAGCCAGCTCCCGCCGCAGGATGGAGCGAAAGCTGGACGCCGTCGCTTCCGCCACCACCTCCTCCTGGGCACGCCGTTCGAGGTAGGCGGCGTAGTTGCCGGGGTAATGGCGGGCCTCTCCCCCATCCACCGCCACGATGCGGCGGGTGACGCGATCGAGCAGGTAACGGTCGTGGGTGACGAGCACCACGGCGCCGGGGTAGCGATCGAGCCAGCTCTGCAACCACTCCACCCCCTCGGCGTCGAGGTGGTTGGTGGGTTCGTCGAGCAGCAGCACATCGGGTTGGGCGACCAGGGCCGCCGCCAACGCCACGCGACGGCGGTTGCCACCTGAGAGGGAGCCCATCCGCTGCCCCAAGGTCTGGGGTTGGGAGCCGATTCCCAGTCGATCCAGCACGGTGTGGCACTCCCGTTCCAGATCCCAGGCCTGCCGAGCCTCCATCTGGCGCTGCACCTCCGCCAGACGGGAGAGCAGTGGCGCGGAGTCGGCTGCGGCGCTGAGGGCCAGCGACAGCCGCTCGTGCTCCCGCAGCAGAGCCATGCGATCACCGGCCCCTTGAAACACGTGATCAAGCACGCTGGCCTCGGGATCGAAGGCTGGCTCCTGAGCCAGCAGCACCACCTCCAGGCGGGGCTGGCAGTGGCGCTGGCCTTCCCCCAGGGGTTCCACCCCCGCCAGCACCCGGAGCAGGGTGGATTTGCCCGCCCCATTCGGGCCGATCAACCCGAGCCGATCTCCCGTCTCCAAGGTTAGATCCAGGGCGCGGAAGAGGGGACGCACGCCAAAGTCCTTGCTTGCGCCCTCCAGGCGGATCAGCGTCACAAGCTGGCCTCCCGCACCGCCGGGGGCTCCAGCGAGGCGAACGAGCCCTGGCGCTGACGCTCCAGGTGGCTGAAGACGCTCTTGTCGCCCACATCGGCGGCGGCGGCCATGGGGAATTTGCGCAGGCAGAGCACCAGCAGCAGGGCGGCCTGCAGGGCGAGCAACTGGAGGGTGAGGGAAACCGGCAGCAGGCCCGTCAAACGGCCCAGGAGGGCCAGGGGCAACAACAGGGTCACGCCGATGGCCTCCGGCCGGCGAAAGCAGAAAAACTCCTTGAAGCCCACCCCGGTCAAGGCCGCGAAGAACGGCCCCACCGCCAGGATCGCCAGGGGCCGTCGCAGGGTCTCGCTCACCATCGCCTCCGGACCCAGCCAGGCGGCCAGGGCCACAAATCCGACGCTTCCCAGCAGCCAGAAGAGCTGGAGGGCCCGATGAAGGGGGCGCAGGTAGATGTGAATCCACCGCAACGCCAGGCCCAGCCCCGCCGCCATCACCAGCAGCCAGGGCCACGCCGCCTGACTGCCCCATTGGTGCCACTGCAGGGCCAGGGCAAGTTGGGCGAAGGCGACGCTGGTGAGGGCCAAGCGGTAGCCGAGCACCTCCCGCCGGTCTGTGGCCGTGATCGTGTAGAGCCCGAACATGCCCTCCAACACCGGATCGGCGCTGGAGGGAGCTTCGGGGGCGCGGCTGCCGCTCATGGGTGATGGGGGGGGGTGCTGTTCACCAGTGTGGCCAGATCCGGTCCGGCCGGGATCAGGCCCGAGGGGTGGAGGGGAAAGAGTGCGCCGAAGTAATCGCGCCGCCAATGGGCGGCGGAGCAGGTGGCCGCCACCCCCGGCAGGGCAAAAAAGCGGCTTCGCCAGCGCCAGAGAGCGTCCAGCTGCCAGAGGGGGCGCTGGCTGCAGCCGAACAGGGGCTGATACACCATTTCCCAACGGATCAGGGTGGGGAAGAGAACCCCATCCGCCAGGGTGGGTCCCTCCGTGCCGCACAGCCAGTGTTGGCCCTGCCGCTCCCGCTCGCGCAGGGTTTGATCCGCCTCCTCCAGTGCGCTGAAGAGCTCGGCCTGGGCGGCGTCATAGGCCGGCTGGCTCCGGGCGAAGCCGCAACGGTAGACGCCATCGTTCACCGCGCCTTGAAACCGCTCGCGCCAGGCCTGGATGGTCTCCAGGGCCGCTTCCGGTTCGAGGTTTGGAGCGCCGGAGGGGGCGGGCCAGCGGTTGAGGAGCTCGATCACCCGGGCGCTTTCATTCAGCAGAATCCGTCCGCTCTGGAGGTGCACAAGCAAGGGCACGGTGGCGCGGGCCTGGCGGTTGCCGCCAGCGCGGCGGTAGAGATCCGCCAGGCTGGAGCAGCCGAGAAAGGGCTCCGGGAAGCGCCAGCGGCCGGCCTCTGGATCCGGTTCCACGATCAGCAGCCGCACCTGCTTCTCCAACCGTCGCAGGGTCCACACCAACCAGGCCCGGTGGGCCCAGGGGCAGCTGCGGCCCACGATCAGGCCGTGGGCATCGGCCGTTGCCGCGTCATCCGGCAGGGGTGGCAGGGCGGTGAAGGCCCCTTCCGGCCGCCGGTAGTTCCCCTCGGCGTCCGCGGGGGCCAGGCCCCCCATCAGTTGCGACCACTGCCAGCGCCAAAAGGCCCGAACGCTGCGCACCAGGGCGGGGGGAGGCGTCATGGAGTGACTGCGGCTCCGCCAACTTTGCGGCAAGCTGGGCGGCAGGAGCGTCAGGCCGGCCATGAACAACGAGCCCGGTGCCACGGGCCAGGTGTTGGTCATCGCGGGCACCCACGGCAACGAACGCAACGGGGTGCAGCTGCTGGAGCGCTGGCGTCAAGCTCCCGAACGGCTGGGCCACAGCGGCCTCGCCGTGATCGCGGTTGCGGGCAATCCAGCGGCGATCGCCGCCGGCCGTCGTTATCTGGATCGGGATCTCAATCGCAGTTTCCTGCCAGAGCTACTGGAGGATCCAGGCCATCAGGAGTTGGAGGTGCAGCGGGCCCGGGAGCTGCTCGCCAGCTGGGGACCTCGAGGCGCCAATCCCTGTCGGGTGGCGATCGACCTGCACAGCACGACGGCCGCCATGGGCAATTCTTTGGTGGTGTATGGACGGCGACCGACGGATCTGGCCCTGGCGGCGGGTTTGCAGGGACGCCTTGGCTTGCCGATCTACCTGCATGAACGGGATGCGTCTCAACGGGGCTACCTGGTGGAGCAGTGGCCCTGCGGGTTGGTGATCGAGGTCGGACCTGTACCCCAGGGGGTGGTGAAAGCCGCCATTTGTCAGCAAACGCAGCTGGCCTTGCAGACGGCCCTGGCGGTGTTGGCCAACGCTCGGGACGGAGCCCTGCGCCTGCCCCCGCACCTGGTGGTGCACCGGCATCTGCGGAGCCTGGATCTGCCGCGGGACGCCAGCGGCAAGGCCCGGGCCCTGGTGCATCCTCGCCTTCAAGATCGCGACTGGAGGCCCCTGCGGCCCGGTGATCCCTTGTTTTTGAGCCTGGATGGAACCACCACGGTGCCCTGGGTGCCCGGGCCAGGAGATTCCGCCATGGTTTGGCCCGTTTTCATCAATGAGGCGGCTTATGAGGAGAAGGGGATTGCCCTGAGCCTCACGGAACAGGATGTGTGGCCCGTTTCCGCCGACTGGGGGAGGGCGCTGGTGGAACATGCCACTGGTCTTGCCAAGGCGATGACGTCATGACAAGGGCGGTCTTGATTAGGCAGCAAGCTCCGCCAATCCCAAACCGAGCTACTCGGGCAGGGACAGAAGGCAAGCCCAGCCTTAACTTGGAGTCGGTCCCAGGGCTGACCAAAAGTCCTGTGGAAGCCGGGGATCAGGGCGCCTGTCCATCGGCAGACCCGTCTCGTCATTTGTGCCCAGCCAGGACAGTCCGCGTTCTTCAGCTCCATTTGCGGGACCTCACCTTGACCTTGAGGCAG
>JBKDSV010000171.1:0-15100 GCA_046340795.1 Cyanobacteriota bacterium
GGTCGTAAGGCACGCAGCGTTCCTTGCGCTTCTGGGCCCTGCGGCCTCCCTGGGCGGGGGCTGTTTCCACCCAGGCGTAGAGCTTGTGGCGCAACTCGAACTCCGCCTTGGCGTCACAACTGCGGAGTTTGTGGCAGCAGATCGCCCCCAGCCGCTCATTGTTGTCGCAGCGTTTCACCGCGTCGCGGCTTGGGTCGAAGGGCTGACCTTCCTCGTTCACATATTTCGGCCGGTGGCGGGCCCGCAGCTCCGCCAACCGCTGCTCCCCATTGGCGCCTCCCAGCCTGTAGCGCTCCACCCAGGCCGCCGGCAAGGGCACCGCCGCCCGGAAGCCCGTTTTGGTCACCTTGATGTGGTGCGCCGCCTCCCCCACGGTGATCAGGCCGTTCTCATCGGGCAACGTGCCGATGTGCCACACCTCATGGGGCCTCAGCCCATAGGTGGCCACCATCGCAAACACCCAACCCCACAAGGGGTCTTCCTCCATCACCTGATCCAGCCAGGTCTCGATCGCCTCGGTGGTGGGAATCCGCCGCCTGGATTGCCCGGCCGCTACCAGGGCCTGCTTCTTGCGGTTCACCATCCCCTTGAGCTCCGTGCTCAGCTCCTCCGGCGCCAGCGCTCCAAAGCCCGCCCGCCGCAGCAGCGACACCACCTCCCGCTTCTGGCGAAAGCCCTGCTTGTGGGTGGCCATCGGCTGCAGCGGCTCGCTTGGATCCTGCAGATGGGCCTTGAGGCTTTCGGTGGTGTGCAGGGCAAAGCGCCGCACGTCTTCCGCCGTGGCCGGGCGATCCGCCGGCAGCAGGCGAAACCAGCCCTGGCCACGGAACGGACCCACCAGGTTCATGTTCACCCCTTGCCCCCGTTGGAAGGTCACTACCGCTTGGCAGATCTCGGGCCAGGTGGGTTGTGTCTCTCGAACCGTGTGGCACTGAGGGCTGGCTTGAGCGATCGCCCCCAGCGGCAATCCTTCCTTCGCGGCCTTCAGCAATCGGTCGCAAAGCTCTTCGATCGCCTGCGGATCCGTGGCGGAGCACCCCGGAAACGAGCGCTCTTGAGTGCGGCGGTTGGGAAGATTTTCGTGAACCGTGACCCACTGGCTGCGGCTGTGCCGGCGCAGTCGGAAGGGGGCGCCAAAGGCGCGGAGGATTCCGTTGGCGCGCTCCAGTGGAGGAGTCGGGGCAGGCATCGGATTGGAGACCACTGAAAGAGGGTTCCGAGACCGCTGGGGAATTTGTTGTTTCTCTGACCGGCAATCCTTTGTTTGGGACTAAGTCCCAAACAAGTGACCCAATCCCAAACTTTCGCCGACTCTCGCGAGCCTGTGCCTGGGTGGCCGCAGGCCTGTCGCAAGTCCCGAAAGCCCTTGCTACCACTGACAAAAGCCAGGTCTGACAAAGGGAGTGAAAAAATGGGTCGCCTGAGATTCGAACTCAGGACCAATCGGTTAAAAGCCGAATGTATTTCGCTGAGATCCATTGCGCTGCAAGGGCCTGTCAAAAATAGTTCCTCAAAAAGTTCCTCAAGGCCTGTTTTGAAGGCGTTTTCCGCAGGGTCGCCTGGTGGGCGCGAGACAGCAGCGAGACAGTCTTGGGACTGTTCTCAGGCGTGAGATTGGGCGTGGATTTTCCTCTTCGTTGCGGGCGGTCTTCCAAAGCGGGCCACCAAGAAAGTTTTCCAGGACGAGGAAGCAGTCGGATCACCAGGCGGACGACGCCTCAAGAGGACACTCCTCACAATGACTCCCTTCCCCGGAGGCTCAGCTCTGGGTCTACCCGTGGGCTTCGGCGAGCAATACGGCCGCCTCCTTTGCCATCGCCTGCCAACGGCTGGATGCCAGGAGCACGCGGAGGCTGGAAGAAGCGCAGGAGGCCTGATGTTTTCAGGTACCTGGAGCTCAAGCCTCGGGGTGGGGCCTGTGCGGCTGGTGGTGCCCCAGGTGCCTGGCCTCCACGTAGCGAGCTGGGTGGCCAACCCGCTGGAGGTTGCGATTGGCCCGGTGAATCTCGGCCTCCGTGGCGCAGGTGGTGTAAAGCGCGGTGCCGGTGGTCCGGTGGAGGAGCACGTAGGCGCGGTGGGTGGTGAGGGGCTCAGCCATGGCAGCGGGGGCTGCTGGGGTGAGGGCAGCTATATAGGCTACCCAGGTCGGCAGGGCGAACTTTCGCGGGCTTGCGGTCGCTCCGCAGGCAGGAACCCTTTCCTTGGTGGGGCTCCCCTTCCCCTGCACCAGCCGCCACCGCCAGCTCCCATGCGGATCACCATCGGCAAAGCCAAGCGGGGCCTCGGCAGCTTGTTGCCTGGGCAGGCGTATGTGGGGCGACCCGGTGCGCTGGGGAATCCGTTTGTGGTGGGGAGGGATGGCAGCCGACAGGAGGTGATTGGCAAGTACAGGCGGTGGCTGTGGGAGAGGCTGCAGGAGCCGGGCTCACCTCAGGAGCGGGAGCTGCGGCGGCTGTTGGCCCAGGCGAGGGCAGGAGAGTTGGAGCTGCTGTGTTGGTGCCATCCGTTGCGCTGCCATGCGGAGGTGGTGCGGGGGGCGGTGCTTTGGTTGGCGGGGGAGGAGAGGCTGGGAAGGGGAGGTAGCGTCTCGCCTCAATGACGAGGAAAGCCCTGGAACGGGTAAGAGCCAAAGGCATGGAAGGGATGGTGCAATTGTTCCAGCTGCTGCTGAAGGTGGTGCTCTCACCACCCGTCATGCCAAGGCCAAGTCCTGCGGTGCTCTGCCCCCACTGCGGGAAGCCAATGGACCTGCTGGCGATTCGCGCCAAGCCCATGATGCCTTTGCTCCGTTGAGGCCATAAGAGCTGAAAGCCAGAGATTCCTGACGCTTGCACCAATAGACCCCAACAGCTCCCTCAAGCACTCAAGAAGGTGGCCCTGGGCTCTAACATGGTATTAAACTGACCCCGCAGACACCACCGCAAGCCCGTGCTCCGCGTGACAGACTTAAACACCTACCGTAAACCGAAAGCAAATCTGTAAAATGGGCCGATCTTTCTGCAGTATCCTCCAAACACCAGAGTTGCAGGCTGGTCCAACTGCGGATAGATTATGGCTGCGCACTATCTATCTTATTTGTTCAAAGGATCGGATTTGTCAGACTGAGTACATTGGCCTTTAATGGTGCCTACGGCTGTTCTGGTCATCCGATTTGGGTTATAGATCATGCCGAACATGTGGTTATCGGACTCGCAAACCACGCCTATGTTTGGGTGGCCTTCGCCAAGGAGCACTGCACCGCAAGGCTTTTGAGGGTATCCAGCCCGATGCCGCTGCGTGGTTCTCGGAAATGTGGGACACTCGGAGCATGGTTCTCAGAACCTCCCAGTAATGAGTTAGGCTAAAAATCTAAGAGGATCATTTTATGGATTCAGAGATTGCCGGGTTAGTCGGTGCTGGGATAGGTGCAGTAGCGGGCATGTCTGGAACTCTATTAGCCCAGGCCCTTCAATCTAGAAGAGAGCATAGAAAGTGGGTGCTAACCAAAAAAGAGGAAGCTTATTCAAATGCTCTTCGGCATCTCCTTAAGACGTTAAATACAAGATCGTATCTCACAGCAGACGGGATTGCTATTCTTGGGATAAACGAGATGCCAAATTGGTTTTCAGATTTGAGTGAAGCACAATCATGGATTACATCATTGACCATTTATTCATCAAATAAAACAAGATTATCAATCAATAATGTTGCATCGAGATTTAACGCTACAATGTCGAAGTTAATGGGCCATGGGGTATTGATAACGTCGACACATCGTGATGCATCGCCAGGATATTTAGAAATCTCTGATAACGGGCTATCTTCTCTTGCTGAGATGGTTGCTTTTGCTTACACGGAATTATTGAAGTGCGCTCAAATCGAACTCGGCAAGCATATAAATCAAATTTAGCGGTATAGGTTGGTTTTTGCGGCTACATCCCAGTCCTGCAGACATCAATTCTAACATGTCGATCCAGCGTCCCCGCGCCACGAAGCGACTTGGTGTTTTCGGGTTTTCTGGGTTGGCGCGGGGGGCTGATCTTGGGCGTAGGCCTAAAGTCACATAGCACCACGACTCAAAATGGGATTTCTCCTGACTTCATATATTTATCCCCTAGAAAGTCCAGTTGAGCTATCGCCGACTCTCGGATTCAGCTTAGACAACCCCCGCACGGAGCACGAGATTAATGTCATAAGGGATTATTTATCTTGTTCATTCAACATAGAGGATACTAACAATCTTCCCTTGGATGCAGAGGATGGTTTTTTTCGATCAAGAGTGCCTTAATTGAGTTTAGAAATAGATTATCTTGTTTCGATCCCGTTGTAAGCCAAAGATTTGATTCCTTTGCAGGAGAAGACATTTTTGCATTCTTGGCCAGTATCTGGATAGTTGCACGTTTCGACGATGATGGGCTTGGAGAATCACTACGTCAAGAACACGAAACGATGAATGAGAAGGGGATGCATGGCTTCTTTCTACTAGAGGATGATCACCCCTTGGTAATGAAGCCTGATCTTCCTGGGAACTTCTGTTGTCTTTTATCTCTTTTAATCCATACAGAGTTTAATTCGTATTTTGGTCGCACATTTCTAGCTAGACACGAGGTTATCGATTTGCGTCAGCCAAGCTTTCAGATCCAGCAGGATTTCCTTATGTTTAGCACTGCAAGCTTAAGTTACCCTGATGCCGACGACGAATTGCGATGGAGATTCTTTCCCTATGCACGAGATGAGATCGATCGTGTTGTTGCCCAACTTAACAATGCATTTGGCAGGGGATTGGAAGAAAAGTTGTTATATATAGGTGGTTTACTCAAACTCATCGAATATGAAACGCATGACAACAAGATTCGCCTTCTACTATTGACAAGCATTCTTGAATTAGTTCTCACACACAATCCAGACTCCAATCGTTTCAATATTGAAGAGTCAATTAATAAGCAGTTTCAGTTAAAGGCAAGTATTCTTGTCTATCTCAATGATAAGAATAAGGAGATCGACTCCATCAAGAAACGCTTAAAGATTATCTATCAACAACGTTCAAATATTGTACATGGAAACTTTAAAGCACTTGACAAATATATTAGCAGCCTGCCAAAAGAGGAGGGACAAAAAGAGTATTTTGATTCACTAATTGAAGATGCATATTCATATGTAAGAGCCGTCCTAGAAGAACTACTCAAAGATCAAGGCTTTGTAGAGTTTCTTAAGGCTAATTAGGTGATATCCAGGCCTAACGTCCAGACACAGAAGACGGGAGCTGATGTTGGCGCCTCTGCCAAGGCTGCTCCCCGCTTCTGATCTGCAGGGTTGGTCGGACGGAGCTGACATACGACAGTTAAGATTAATGTGCTCGACCGTTTGGCATTTTGGTCTTGAACGGTATCACACTGGACTGGTCTGCGATTCGTCCGCTCAACGGTGGGCGAGACAAGGGCTTTGAGGAGCTTTGCTCACAGCTTGCTCGCGGGGAAGCACCTGCCGGATCGCATTTCATCCGAAAGGGAACACCGGATGCGGGCGTCGAGTGCTATGCGGTTCTCACCGATGCGACGGAATGGGGCTGGCAGTCGAAGTATTTCGACGTTATTGGGGACTCGCAGTGGAAGCAGCTTGATGAGTCCGTCAAGGCAGCCATCGATAAGCATCCCCAACTCATTCGCTATTTCGTCTGCGTTCCACTGGACCTGGCCGACGCGCGAATTGTCGGGAAGAAGAACGGCACGAAGTGGAAGTCAGCGAAGGAACAATGGGATGATCATGTTACGAAGTGGAGAATGTGGGCGCAGGAAAGAAATCGTACCATCGACTTTGATTGGTGGGGGAGCAGCGAGATGCTGGAACGCCTCTCTCGAACTGAGAACGTTGGACGGGTTCGCTTCTGGTTCGGCAAGAACGGCTTTGACGGAGCGTGGTTCACGGCGCGCCTAGACGAGGCTATCAAAGCGGCCGGGCCTCGGTACACCCCCGAAATACACGTCGAGCTGCCGATCGCCGAAGATTTGGATGCGTTCGGGAGAACGCAGAGGTTTTCCAACCGCGTTAAGGCCTTAGCCATCCCTGTAAGAGAAGCCCTTCATCGGGTCCAGCACTCGGAGCACTCAATCGCCGATGCTGAGACTGCGACGATGACAGCCAGCCTCTGCGATGCCGTTCAGACGGTTTTGAACGCACTCGGTGCGATTTCGCAAGTCGCTGCCGGACCACTGCCCTTCAAGAGCGTTCTCGAGAAGATCGAAGCGACCAGGTCGCCAGTGCAGGCGCTTGCCGCGCACATCGAGAAGTGTGCAGAGGAACATGATGCGCAGCAGCCCAAGGACGAGGCTGGCTACGGCCTATATCCTGCGAACCCGTTTCGAAAGCGCAGCGATAACCTATATCGCCTGGAGGGCAAATTGCAAGCATCCTCCGAGGCGGTGTGCCGCGCCGACGAACTAGCCGCAAGCACTCTATTTATCCTGCGCGGCGACGCAGGCACGGGTAAGACGCATCTCCTCTGTGATGTGGTGAAGCAACGCGTCGAGGCGCGCAAGCCAACTGTCCTACTGATGGGGCAATGCTTTGTGAGCAACGATGCACCGTGGTCCCAGGTTTTGCAGCACCTCGACCTTGCGGGGCTGTCCGCCGAGGAGTTCATTGGGGCGCTAGAGGCATCAGCGCAGGCGAGCAGCGAGCGAGCACTGATCGCCATCGACGCAATCAACGAGGGCAAGGGACGTACAGTCTGGCCTACTCACTTGGCCGCATTCTTGGCTCAGGTGGAGAGGTCACCCTGGATTGGTGTCGTTCTGTCGGTACGCAGTTCGTACGAGGACGTGATCATTCCATCAGAGGTGCGCGACAGGGCGATACTTGTAACACATCAAGGCTTTCGAGAGCATGAGTACGACGCCATGAAGACATTCTTCGTCCACTATGGGTTAGAGCTTCCATCGACTCCGCTCCTCGCGCCCGAGTTCCAGAACCCTCTATTCCTGAAAACGCTTTGCCAAGGCCTCAACAAACAGGGACACCAGCGCCTTCCTCGCGGTTTCCACGGTATCTCTGCTGTGTTCAACTTGTACATCGACGCAGTCAACGCCAGATTGGCCGAACAACTCGGCTACGATTCGCGAAGACTACTCGTGCACGACGCTATAGACGCCTTCGCGGCAGCGCTGATAGAATCGGGTGAACGTTGGTTGCAGCTTGAACGAGCGGCCAAGGTCGTTGACGCGCTTCTTCCGAACCGAGACTTCGAGCGTTCCCTTTCTCGTGGCCTTGTCGTTGAGGGTGTCCTTGCCGAAGATTCCCTTCCTCGCGAGGGAACGATCCGTCACGACGTCGTCTACATCGCGTATGAGCGCCTTGCCGATCACGTCGTCGCAAAGGTTCTGCTCAACAAAGTGCCGGCGCCACCGGACTGGGCCGCCGCGTTCTCCGCTGATGGCGTCCTTGCCGCTGTAACTGCAGATGAGTACATCCTGCCCGGACTGCTTGAGGCCCTGTTCATTCAGGTCGCCGAACGAACCGATACGGAGCTGCTGACGTTCGCCCCGCAGCTGGCGGAAAGTTGGGGAACCGGCCACGCCTTTCGCCAGAGCCTCATCTGGCGGAGCAATGGCTCCTTTTCGGAGGCCACGCGGAAGGTGTTCAATGATCTCTGCGGGAGCGAAGATGACCTGCACGAGACGCTTGAGGTCTTGCTCACCGTCGCGTCCGTTCCGGAGCATCCGCTGAATGCGACCTTCCTGGATCGGCGGCTGCGCAAAGATGGGATGGCAGATCGTGACGCGTGGTGGAGCACCTACCTCTACAGCGCGTGGGGTGGTCACGGTGCCGTCGATCGAGTTGTCGACTGGGCATGGGCCATTGGGAACACGGTTGTCATTGCCGACGATGCGATCGACCTCTGTGGCATCGCCCTCACGTGGATGCTCACGACCTCTCACCGGTTCCTGCGCGACCGTGCGACCAAGGCACTCGTCAACCTCTATACGGGCAGACTCGCAGCCATGGACCGGTTGCTCGACCGCTTCGCCGATGTCGACGACCTGTACGTCAGGGAGCGCATCTTCGCAGTCGCCTATGGCGTGGCGATGCGAAGCCGCGATGCGAACGCTATAGGGGGGCTCGCCGCCACTGTCTACGGCCGCGTCTTCGAATCCGGGAGTCCGCCGCCGCATGTTCTAATGCGCGACTACGCACGTGGCGTCGTGGAGCGGGCTCTTCATCTCGGCTCGCCAATTCAATTCGACCCAACACTCATTCGTCCTCCATATATGAGCGAGTGGCCGTCCATCCCGGCTGAAGAGGACATGAAGCCGCTGCTTCCAGATTGGTCACAGCGCTCTGATGACAGCATGGATCATGAGTGGAGTCGTAATGTCATCGAAAGCTCGGTGATGGACGATGACTTTGCGAGGTACGTCATCGGTACAAATTCATCGACAGCATCGCGTGACTTTCTTTCACTTCATCAACAGGAGCCACCGTGGTCGCCGCCTCCGAGGCCTGCCGAGCAGTTGACAGCACTTATCGCCGACCTCTCTGATGATGAGCTCTCAGCATGGCAGGCCTTTGATGTGGCAAACTGCGCCTATGAGAAGGCTTCTTCCGAATTGGTAATCCCTTGGTTCGATCAGGAGGAGGGGGTTGAACATCAACATCTGCTCCACCTATCGAATGAGGAGACGCTCGAAGGAGAACTCGAGAAAGGCTCACAGCCCGATCTCGTTGTGCTTGGAAAAGCGAGGGAAGAGGCTGAGCGCGCGTTGGACGCGAGTCTTTCTTTCGAACATTCGGCGCGCTTGAGCGCGATCATTGATGTCGAAGGGAATCGTCACAAGGCCAACCGACCACCAGGCTTCGATCTCGGCCAAGTGCAACGCTACATCCTCAAGCGCGTCTTCGATCTTGGGTGGACTGTCGAACGCTTCGGACATTTTGATAGCTTGGTCGTGCGCAGTGACGGCCGTAAGGCGTCCAAGCCCGAACGCATAGGCAAGAAGTACCAGTGGATCGCTTACCACGAGATAATGGCGTACCTCTCCGACCATTTTCAGTTTCGAAAAGAGTTCCGCGAGGACGGCGAACAGGGCTACCAGGGTCCATGGCAAAGCCACTTGCGCGACATTGATCCCTCATGCACACTGCCTGCTCTCCCTGGTGGCACTTCATGGGACGGGCACGCCCTCGCTTGGTGGGGGGCTGCCCCCTACGACGCATGGGGGCATGGGGGAAACCCGAAGGACTGGGTTTCTGAGGTTGGCAATCTACCGAAAGTCGAGGACCTGCTCGTTTGTGTGAACCCTGCAGATGGGTCGCGTTGGCTGAACGGGTACGGCTTCTTCAGCTGGATGGAGAAGGCACCACCGGAACAGCGCCCATCCGACGTGGCTCGAGGCGAACTCTGGTGCATTGCAAACGCTTACCTGATTCGCTCGTCGGACGCGGACGCTTTCCTCAAGTGGGCCGAGACGGTTGACTTCACAGGTCACTGGATGCCAGACCCTCCGCGCATCACCGAGATGTTTCTCGGTGAACATGGATGGGCCCCCGCATCTCGCTACTTTCAGAATCCGAACCACGGCGATGACGGTTGGACTCAGCCCGGGCAAGGATGTCCTGTGCGGCTACGGCAAGCTGCCGTCGAGTATCTAATGGAATCTAACGGCATTGACTGTTCGATGGATGACAACTACACGCTTCAACTCCCCGACGAAGAGCTGATATCCAAGCTCGGCATTCAGTGGGCAGGTCGCGGTGCCGATTTCACTACGTCATCGGGTCAGCTCGTTGCACAGGATCCAACGTCGAGCGCTCCCGGGCCGAGCACGCTGCTCCTACGAGCGGACGCTATACAAAATCTGCAGCAGCGCGAAGAAATCACTCTTTGCTGGGCCGTTCTCGGTGAAAAACGTATCTTGAGCTCGGGATTCAACCGCCCGCAACATCCAGCGTTACGTATTTCGAGTGCTTACATCTTTGACGGTGAAAGGCTCAGGGGGTTTGTGAAGTGGATGCTTGATGAGTACGACCCCGGTGGACCGCAACTTATAGACATCTATCGCAGCGAGCTCTGATGAACATTGTCGCCATCGAAGCGCTCATCCCCCAAATCCAGCGAGAGCAAATCAAGACTTTCGAGGCGCCGCAGCCCAACGAACCCTTCGAGTGGACAAGCCTCCATCATCTCTCCTACGCTACAGCAAGCTCCCTGCCTGCCACTCAGGGGCAGCGTTCGGCACTGATCAGCCAGCACTCCCCCCAAGCCTACGAGCAACCATCCGCCTGAAGCAGCCGCTCCAACACCAAAAGTCGATCAACATTACTCAGCCACCATCAGAGTGCCAATGCAATCAGATCCGCCCCAGACGGTTGGCGCTGGCGTGGAAACGGCTGTGGGCCAGTACACCTCCTTGAGCTGGGTTCACTGAGCCGGCCGGTGAAGATCTGGGGGTAGGGATGGCCGATGATCGAAAGCCTGATATCCATGCGCCACTCACACACTATCTTCCTTTCTATCTCTGCAATCAACTTGCATTCTCAGGACAAACTCTCCAGGGTTGCAACATCCGTCCGCATGCTCACTCCACCGGCTCCAACACATCCAAGATCGCCATCATCTCCCCCTCCGGCGCCTGAAAGAGCGCCTCCCTCGCCCCCGCATCCATGGTGCACATGCGCTGCAGCAGCGCCGCGAGATGAGGCTCCAACTGTGGGCAAATGGCCAGGATGGCCCTGGGGAGAGGATCCTCCTGAGCACTGCGCACGGGCTGATTCAGCCGCCGATGGGCCTCCACCAGGCATTGCTGCGCCCGCCGGAACAAGTCATTAGAGATGACGAGCACCGCGAGGGGATCGCGGCAGACGGGGCTGGAGAGGAAGAGCCGCAGGGCACGGAATTCCGCTCGCTCAATGGCGGTGTTCTCCGCTGAGGTTCCTCTGCGCTCCTCCAGCCCAGCCCCTCTGGATCCAACTCCTGCCGGTCGTTCAGCCGCGCTTGCGCCACAGGGCGCCCATGCCTTCCCCCCCTTGAGCTGCCCGGCTTCCCCGCCCCGCCCCTTGGGAGCGTGCGCCACCGGGGCCACAACACCCAAGGACTCCTTGAGCCGCTGCTCAGCCCGCTGGCGGAGAGCGCCCTGGGGGAGGAGGGCCAGGAGCCGCTTGGCCTCCTGCTCGGCGTGCTGCACCACAGAAAGGTTTTCGGGATCGGCTTGCAGGGGAGCCAGGAGTTGATCCAGCTCCCAATGGAGCCAGTGGCTGGCGGCCTGGAGGTGGCGGCGCAGGGCCTCTGAGCCGTGGGAACGAATCAGGGCGTCGGGATCGCTCCCCGCGGGAAGGGCGACAACAGCCAGCTCCAACTGCCCCGCGATGACATGAGCCCGGTGGGCCTCAATCAGCCGGCCGGTGGCGCGATGGCCGGCGGTGTCGCCGTCGTAGGCGATGAGCAACCGCTTGGCCCCGGCGCGAAGCAAGGCCTGGCGCTGCTCTGGCGAGAGGCTGGTGCCCATGGAGGCCACCGCCGTGGGGAAACCCGCCTGGTGGAGCTGGATCACATCGAGGGGCCCCTCCACCAGCAGGGCTTCTCCGCCGCGGCGGATGGCCTCAGCGGCGTGGTGGAGGCCAAAGAGAAGCTCCTGCTTGCGGAAGAGGGCGTCGTTGGCGCTGTTGCGGTATTTGGGCTCCTCGCCGGTGAGCGTGCGGCCGGAGAAGGCCCGCACGCGGCCCTGGCTGTCGGCAATGGGGAGCATGAGGCGCGTGCCATTGAGGCCCAGGCCCCAGGTGATCGCGGTTTCCTCGCTCAGGCCGCGCTGGCGAAGGGCGATGGCGGCTGGTCCCAGTTGGTTGAGGTCGTCGAGAAGGGCCTGGTGAAACTCCCGCTGCTGCCGTTCGCGCCAGGCCAGGAGCCGTTGGCGTTCCTTGTGCTCGGCTTCCGCGCGGGCGGCGGCTTCCGGGTCCTCTTCCGGGATGGGGATGCCGTAGCGCTCGGCCAACTCCTGCACCGCCTCCGAGAAGGTGAGGCCCTGGCGGTCCTGCAGCCAGCCGATGGCATCGGTGCCCTTGTCGCACACGAAGCAATGCACCCGGTTGGTTTGGGGGTTCACCGTGAGCGAGGGCCGGCGATCGTTGTGCCAGGGGCAGGTCGTCAAAAACGCTCGACCGGAGCGCTGCAGGGCGGAGACAGGAAAGAGTTCGGCGATGCGGGCTTTTTCGCGCACGGCGGCGATCACATGGTCTGGGCAGGGGCGCGGGCGGCGGTGATGGGGGGAGACGGGGCGGGAAGGGGAGTTGGCGCTGGGAGGGGAGCTTGGATTGGAACCGGTGCTTGTGGTGGCGTTGAAAGAGGGATTGGAGGGGGAATGTGAGGAGGCTGCAGTGGCGTTGGAACGGGGGCTGGAAGGATGGGAAGGGTGATTGGAGTTCATCATCTTTCGGGGAGAGGTTGTGGAGACAAACCGGGGTCTGTTATCAACAATCAGGGAGAATGAACAGCATCAACATGAGCAGCGCAATCGAATCATTGGCCCCACCGGCTGCGTTGCTCAGATCGGACTGAGGCCTGGATAGAGATCCCTGCCAAAAGCTTGGCGGGCCTCATCCGATTCGAGATAGCAATGGGCACGATCCAGGCGGATCAGGGTGCGGTGCAGGTCGGAGTCGTTGGTTTGGCCGTGACGGAATTTGCCGTGGTGCACTTCCAACACGCCCCTGGGCGGCGGTGCGCCATCGGGTTGCTTGGGGCGATCGATCAGCCACACCGCCGACGCAAAGCGCTCCAGTTCCGAGGTGCCCGCCAGGTGGGACACATCCGGGCCGTTGCTGGAACCGTAGGCGCTGCGGTTGAGTTGGGCCACCACCAGAACGTCGAGCTCGCAGCGACCGGCGAGGGCTTTGATCGCCATGGCGCGGGCGGCGAGTTCGGCGGTGGTCTGGTTGCCGTAGCCGGGGCTTGCCCCCATGGCGTGGAAGTGATCAAGCACCACCAGCGAGAGGGCGGGATGGGCGGCTTTGCTGTCTTCCACCAGCTCGCAGAACTCCTCTACGGTGGCGCCAAAGCGGGACTCGTAGAGCACCTCCCCCATGGGGCCGCCATCCGGCAAAAGGCCCGCCGCAAAGCGCTCGTGCCAGGCCAGCAACCGCTCCAGATCCTCCCCCTCGATCACCTTGCCGCGCCCCTCCAGGTCGTTGGCGGAGTAGAGCGCCATGTTGTGGCCGAGGGCACGGCGGCAGTAGTGGGAGAGCAGGCGGGCAAGGATCGCCTGGCGCGTGAGCTCGCAGGAGAAGACGAGCACGGAGGCGCTATTGCACGCCAGACCCATGGCGGCGGCGATGGCCAGGGTGGTTTTGCCCACACCGGAACGGGCGGCGAGCACCCAGGTGCCCTCTCCCTGGCCGGGAACGATGCCGCCGCGCATGTCGAGATCCAGCGAGGGAATGCCGGTGGAAACGGGCTTGGGCCTCTGATCGAGGGGCAGCGCCGCCAGGGCGATGCAGTCCATGGCGGTGTGGCGCGCGGAGAGCACGGCATGGGTTTGGCGGAAGCGGCCGGAGGCGATCGATTGGGCGGCGTTCAGGGCCTCGCGGCACTCCCGCAGCTCAGCGGCGATGGGGCGATCCCGGCCCCGGCGATCGAGCAGGCGGCTGAGAGCGGGGTAGAAGATTTCGCGGGCTTTCGCGGCCTGAAAGATGTCACAGGCGATCGGAAAATCCAAAGCGGACGCCCCTTTCCCCCAAGCGAGCAGATCCGCCAGCGCCATCTCCATCTCCTGGAGAGAGCCCTCCCAGCGACCGGAGAGAGAGCGTTCGCGCAGGTCATGGCGGATGGCGTTGGCGTTGATGGTGTGCACATCCCTCTGGCCGCGAAAGATGGCGTCGATCTCACCAGCCACCAGCTGCAGCTCGTGATTGCTCCAGAGGGTTTCAGGCACCGGCTCGTTGAAGCGCAGGCCAATCCGCCGCCGGAAGAGGCCCCAGCGGGGGGTGTGGTCGTCATTGCCGGGGAGCACGGCCGCAAGGAGGTCTTTCTCGTGCGTCAGCAGCTCTCCAGGCACCAGCGGATGCGCTGGGGGGAGCTGGGGCGACGGCACGGGCAAAGGGCCGCGAGGCGTTTCGATGTGATCGCCTCTGCGGATGGCGGCATCCAGCCAGTCCGGGGCGGTGTGGGGGGGCTCTGGTTGGGCGATCTCCCCGGAAGGGGCAGGCGCCAGGGCGCCCTCGATGGAGGCCTCTGGTGGCGCGTCAGACCCCGGCCACGGGCGTCCGTGAGCAGGTGCCGCCGGGCTGTGGCGCGGCGGGGACGAAGCGCCGTGAGACCGGGTCGGTGGTTTGGGGGTATGGGCCGCCTGGGATGGGGGATTCATGGGCGCTGGAGCAGTCTGGACGGCTGGGGCGGGGGATCAGGCAGGGGAGCAGGGATGGGAGCGGAGCTGAGCGGTCGGGGGGTTGGCCTGCAAGCGTTGGCAAGCAGGCGTTGGCAGGGAAGGACTGGCTGGGTTGTGATGGCACGAACCTGAAAGCACTGCTTTCACCAGTGGCCTCCAGAAGGCCCTGGAGGGGGCCTCAAAGGGCAAATGGCGGCAGGTGCTCATGTGGAGCGGTCCTGGCCGTTATGGGGGGCTCTCGGGGGCCTGTGGCGGGATCAGCGGGAGGGGGTTCCACGGGATCGGGGAACTGAAACGCGGCGGCACCGGGATAGCCATCGCCCAGGGCCTCCAGCAGGCCGATCAGGCGACGCCGTTCCGACATGGGCAGCTCATACGCCTCGATCGCCCGCAGGCGCCAGGACGGGGTGTCCCAGATGAAGAGCCGCCGGGCACGCTCCAGGTCGGTTTCGGGGGGTGGCTCCGCAGGGGCGCCACTGCCAGCGCCAGACCCTGATGACCGATCGCCGGCAGGAGCCAGCGGCTCCCTGGAGCCCGCCTCACTCCAGGAGAAAACATGCCAGGCCTCCAGGCCGCCCTCGCGCTCGTCTCCGGTGGCGCGAAACAGCACATCGAAAAACTGGTGCGCCGGCCTGGGGCTGCCATCAGGCCGCACCGGGTAGGTGGCGCGGTACCAGGGGGGCACATGGGCCAGGGCGGCCTCCACACGCCGCACAAGGGCGTCGGTGCCACCGGCGTAGCGCAGGGCGGCC
>JBKDSV010000172.1:0-4121 GCA_046340795.1 Cyanobacteriota bacterium
TCGCTGACCAGGGAAGGCTCCACCCGCACCTTGAGGGGCATCTGGTTGCCGGACAGCCAAACACTGGCCCGGCCAGCGGGGCTGCGTCCCTCCAGCGCCTGCGCGTCCAGCTCATCCGGCAGATGGTGGGCGTCCTGCGGGATTTGCTGGGCTTTGCGAAAGGCTTAGGTGAGCTGACCGAAGTTGGGAAGACCGAAGCCAGCCATGGCGCTTGAAAAGGAGGGAGGGGAGTCGTCAGGGTAGATCCCACTGGGCCCCGGGCCCGAAACCCAGCCGCTTGACCTCCGGCCGCAGGAGGATCCCGTGGGCTTCGTGCACGCGCTCCCGCACCAGGGCGATCAGGCGGTTGATGTCGCTGGCACGGGCTGCTCCGAGATTGACGATGAAGTTGGCATGCAGCGGGGAGACCTGGGCATCGCCCACCCGCAGGCCCTTGAGGCCCAGTGCCTCGATCAGGCGACCGGCTTTTTCGGGTTCGGGGTTGCGAAACACACTGCCGCAACTCGGCTGCTGATAGGGCTGACTGCTGGTGCGGCTCTGCAGATTGGCGCTGGTGCGGCCGCTGACGGCTGCCGGATCCTGGCCAGGTCGCAGGCGGAAGCGGGCGGAGAGCACCAGCAGGGGCTCCTCCTGCAGGCGGCTGTGGCGGTAGGCGAAGTCCAGCTCGCTGGCCAGCAGGGTGAAGGGCTCCGTCGGACGGGCCGGATCGATCACCCGCACCGAATGCAGCCACTCCGCCGTGCATCCCCCCTGGGCTCCGGCATTCATGACCACCGCTCCCCCCACGGTGCCGGGAATGCCCACGCTCCACTCCAGCCCTCCCAGGCCAGCCCGTGCCACCTTTCGGGCCAGGGTGGGGATCGGTTCCCCCGCCTCGGCCTCCACCCAGCCTTCCCGGGTGTCCAGAACGCTGCCCTGCAGGCGCCGGTTGCAGAGGGTGAGGCCAGGCAGCCCCCCGTCGGCGATGAGCAGGTTCGAGCCGGCGCCAATGCAGTGGAAGGCCAGTCCTTCGGCCACCGCCCAGGAGGCCTGGGCAATCCATTCCTCCTGGCTGGCCGGCTCCGTGAACCATTCCGCCGGACCGCCAACACGCCATGTGGTGTAGTCCCGGAGCGTCACCCCCTCCCGGAGCATGGCGGGGGGGGGCTTCATGGCCGCCAACTCACACCACCAGGGCGGCGGGACGCCCGGGGTCGTCGTGGGCGCCCAGTCGTTCCCAGAGGCTGTTCACATCGCCGGCGCCCATGGCCAGCACCAGATCTCCAGGTTCGCTGAAGGCCACCACCTGATCGGTGAGCTGGTCAAGGCTGGTCGCGGCCTGCACGGGCAGGGAGGGGGCGATCGCCTGGACGGCCTCTGCCAGAGCCTCGCTGGAGATGCCCGCGATGGGGGCCTCCCCCGCGCTGTAGAGCGGGGCCACGATCACGCGATCGGCCAGGGCGAGGGCCTCGGCGAATTCTCTGAGGAACTGGGCGGTGCGGCTGTAGCGATGGGGTTGAAACACCGCCAGCAGCCGGCGGGGCTGGCAGGGCAGGGGACTGCGACCGCTCTCCACCATCAGGCGCGCCATGGCCAGCGTGGCGGCCACCTCGCTGGGGTGATGGGCGTAGTCATCCACCACGATTCGGTCGTGCCACAGGCCCCGGCAGTCGAAGCGACGACCGGGGGCGCGCAGGTTGCCGATGGCGTGGCGTAGCTCGTCGAAGGGAATGCCTTCCATCCGACAGGCCGCCAGGGCACCGGTGACGTTGCTGAGGTTATGGCGTCCGGGGAGGGGCACATCGAAGCTGCCGATCCTCAGGCCCCGCTCAAAGAACTCCGCAGTGGTGCCATCGCCCCGCTCACTGGTGGCCAGGGCCGCGAAATCCACACCTTCCGCCTGCTCGATTGACCACCAGGCAGCGGCCTGGAAGTGCTCCTGGAGGATCGGGCAATCGCGATTGGCCAGCAAGACGTCGCTGCCCTCGGTGAAGCTCCGCAGGGTGGCGATGAGGGACTGGAGATCGGGATAGTGATCGGTGTGATCCAGCTCAATGTTGGTAAGCACGGCCAGGGAAGGGCGGAACTTCACGAGCGATCCGTCCGATTCATCCGCTTCCGCGACCAGGAGCCGGCCAGAGCCCTGTCGGCCGTTGCTTTCGAAGGCCGGCACGATGCCGCCGATCACCGCCGTGGGGTCCTGCCCCGTGGCAGCCAACAGGGTGGCGATCAGGGTGCTGGTGGTGGTTTTGCCGTGACTGCCGGCCACGGCGATGGAGGGTTGGCTGTTGATCAGCGCCGCCAGTACGTCGGAGCGATGACAGAGCCGCAACCCCTGGCGCAGGGCTTCGGCCACCTCCGGATTGGTCTGTCGCACCGCTGAACTCAGCACCACCAAGGGGGGAGGGCCTCCTTCCGCCAGGAGGCGAAGGATCGTGGCTTCGTCCTGCTCGGGGAACACCCGCACCCCAAGGGCGGCCAGGCGTCGCAGCACGGGGGTGCTCTTGGGGTCGGAGCCACTCACGGAAAAGCCCCGTTCCACCAGGATTCCCGCCAGGGCCGACATGCCGATGCCACCAACCCCGATGAAGTGGAGAGGCTGATCGTGATCGAGCACGAGGTCCAAAGGCGTCTCCGGCAGCTTGCTGAAAATAAGGCCGAAGCCCCCCCCCGCCCGGCCCCTGTTTTACGAGTTGCTTCGTCTGGCGTCCATTCCCCCGCCCGAAGCCCGGAGAAGCCCCTGAGGACGATTTTGATTTCTGTAGGATCAGCAGCCGAAAAACTCCCTTGCCAGCGGTCCCAGCCGCTCTCTGCCATGGCCCTGCGCGTTGCAATCAATGGATTTGGTCGAATCGGGCGCAATTTCATGCGCTGTTGGCTAAGCCGGGGGGCCAACACCAATTTGGAGATTGTTGGGCTGAATGGCTCCGGCGACACCTCCACCAACGCCCACCTGCTCAAGTATGACTCAATGCTGGGTCCACTCAGAGGCGTGGATGTTTCCTACACCGACGATTCCATTACCCTGAATGGTAAAGAGATCAAGGTCTTTTACGATCGCAATCCCGCCAACTTGCCCTGGAAAGATTGGGGTGTGGATCTGGTGATTGAGTCCACCGGCGTCTTCAACGACGACGTTGGCGCCAGCAAACACTTTGAGGCTGGCGCCAAAAAGGTGATTCTCACCGCCCCTGGCAAAGGGGAAAGGGTTGGTACGTTCGTGGTGGGCGTCAACGCGGATCAATACCGCCATGAAGATTGGGACATCCTCAGCAATGCCAGCTGCACCACCAATTGCATGGCGCCGATCGTGAAGGTGCTGGATCAGGAATTTGGCATCGTCAAAGGCACAATGACCACCACCCACAGCTATACGGGTGACCAGCGCATCCTCGATGCCTCCCACCGAGACCTGCGCCGGGCCCGGGCCGCCGCCGTCAACATCGTGCCCACCAGCACCGGGGCCGCCAAGGCCGTGGCCCTGGTCTATCCCCCGGTGAAGGGCAAGCTGAGCGGCATCGCCCTGCGGGTGCCCACCCCCAATGTGTCGGTGGTCGACATGGTGCTGGAGATCAGCCGCGACACCACCAAAGACGAGGTGAATGCCGTGCTCAAGGCAGCCGCGGAAAACGGCATGAAGGGCATCATCAAGTATTGCGATCTTCCCCTGGTTTCCTCCGACCACGCTGGCACGGATGAATCCACCATCGTCGATGCCGAGCTCACCCTGGTGATGGGCGGCAACATGGTGAAGGTGATCGCCTGGTACGACAACGAATGGGGCTACAGCCAGCGGGTGGTGGACCTGGCGGAAATTGTGGCCAGCAACTGGAAGTGAGAGCCTGGCGGCCCGGGGTCCTCTGCTCGTCAGGGGGCCTCAGGGTTTCAAACAAGGTTGTCGCGTTGGCCGCTCCTCCGGGGGCGGCTTTTGTTTGTTGTGGCGGCAGGTTCTTGTTTGGGAAGCTCTGGACAACCGGTCGCCAGTGGAAGCTGTCCCTTGCACCAGGGCTGCCTCAAGGTCAAGTTGAGGTCCCGCAAATGGAGCTGAAGAACGCGGACCGTCCTGGCTGGGCACAAATGACGACGGGTCTGCCGATGAACAGGCGCCCTGATCCCCAGCTTCCACAGGACTTTTGGTCAGC
>JBKDSV010000173.1:0-3080 GCA_046340795.1 Cyanobacteriota bacterium
AAGTCAATCGTCCGGATTCACCATGACTACAAGAGATGCATCAGCATCTCCGGAATGACAAATCCATCATTCCACCCTGTTCACTCTCTGAATCAGGGCATTCGGACCTCGGGTTTTACACCACGCAAAGGGACGCGGCCAGGTCCGCATCGGACAGGTGTGCAGATCCGTGAGACGGGCGGCAAATGGCATCGCGTTGGTCGTCCGTCGCGGGAACATTGATCCGTCTCACCATGGCATCTCGATCGCTGGTTTGACAGCGGCTGCGGGAGGCCGCTCACTCCGGCAGCTTCTGCGCCGCCGTCAGCAGCACCACGGGCAGACAACTTTTGCTGACCGTGAGGGGGGACGGGAACCACAAAAAAAGGGCAAAATACTTTGCCCTTGGGAACACATTTGGTGGCGGGGGCGAGATTTGAACTCGCGACCTTCGGGTTATGAGCCCGACGAGCTACCAGACTGCTCTACCCCGCGTCATGTGTTCAAGCATACCAGGCCATGCCCCCCACTCTCCGGCAACGGGGGGATCACACCCGCAGATCGCCCACCACCTCCAGTCTCAGATGGGGCGCGGGCACGAGAAAGCGCTCACTGAGCTCTTCCAAACACATCGGCGTCAGCCACTCCAGCTGTTTCAGCACATGCAGCGCCACCGCCCGCTTGGCGCGGGAGGAGCCATCCTCCACCTTGATCGCCACCCCCAGGCCCTCACCGACCCGACTGAGGCACTGAATACCCTCTGCTCCCCCCTTGCTCACGACTTGTCCATGGGCCAGTCGCATCAACTCGGTGTCAAAACAGCCCTCCCCCGCCACCAGCTCGGGGTGGGCCAGCATCGCGCGGCTGAGCCGTTCCAAATCCGGCTGGGTGCCGGCCCCTAGGTGGGCAAAGAGCAGAGCCATCTGGGCCAACTGCAGCTGCAAGGTGGGCGCTCCGCAGTCGTCGCGAGCCGCCACCAACTCGGCGGGGGGAAGCGCCAGCAGTTCTCCCACACGCTTGAACACTTCCCGTTGCAGGGGATGGTCCACCTGCAAATAGCTCTCCAAGGGCCAGTGGAGCAGGCGACAGGCGGCGAGGAACGCGGCATGTTTGCCAGAGCAGTTGTGCCGCAGGGGGCTTTGACCCTCCCCGGGGGGTGGACATTGCAGCTGTTGCGCCTCCAGCTGGGCGCCCCACAGCAGGCGGAAGGCCTCCCGGGCATGGGCTGTTGTGCCCGCATGGGAGGCGCAGGCGATCGCGAGGCCCCGATCGCCTGCGCCATAGCGATCGGCGGCGCCACTACTGACAAAGACCGTGGCTTGAAACGGTTTGAGAGCCGAGCGCAGAAATCCCAGCAGCTGGGGATCGCCCGCGCGCATCAGCACTCGTCCCCGCTGGTCGCAGACCACGGCATGCACCCGATGGCTGGATTCCGGTATGCCATCGCGCAACAGGCGCACGTGCAGCTGAGGCACCAGGGTGCGGTTGGCGCCGGAAAAGCTGGAAGTCAGTGACATGGTGGCGCGGAGGGGAACTGGCGGAGCCGCGGGGCGTGACTCAAAGAGCCTGACAGAGGCCTGTGCCCAAGCCCATCAGCAGCAGGATCCAAAGGATTCCCTGCCGCAATCGCCCCAGTACGGGCCCCACTTGATGGCTGGCCACCAACAGATCACGCTGCCGCCAGGCCAAGGGCTTCTCCCACACCTGGCCGTCGTACCAGCCCGATTCCTCGTATTCCACCCGCTCCGAGCAGAGGCGGCGATGCAGATGAGACCACCCCAGCCATTGGCGCAACAGCAGCAGCAGGGGCAACACCAAAGTGACTGTGAGGGCTGCGACCGCCAAACGGGGCGGGTGATGCCTCAGGCTCCAACTGCCACTGGCCACGATCAACCCCAGGGGGAGCGTGAGCAGCCAGGCCGATAGAAGGGAGCGGCCCAGAGCCAGGGTCCCTCGGGCTGGCCAGCGAAAGAACCACGACCGCTCCAGCTGGCGGTATTCCTCCAGTGGGAGTTGCTCCGGCGCGACCGGGCAGGACACCGGAGGGTCCGCGGAATCCGCACCGGAGCCGGTGGAGGGCAAGGGGGGCTCGTTCACGCCTTCGGTTCAAGGGGTGGGGAGTGGGGAGACAACCGCAGAAGCGGGAGCCACAGGGAGATGGCGATGCTGCTCGCCATGCCGCCAAAACGATTCCAGATCGTAGAAGTGCCGTTCCTGGGGTGTGAGCACATGCACGATCAGCTCCCCGTAATCCAGTAGCAACCAGCGCCCCTCCCGTTGCCCCTCAAGGCGCAGAGGCAGGCGATGGGCGTCCTTCTGCAACCGCTCCTCCACGGAACGGGCAATGGCCCGCACTTGCACATCGCTGAGACCGGAACAGATCACAAACCAATCCGCCAGGGAGGAAACGTCCTCCACGCGGATCAGGCGGATATCCACCGCCTTGCGATCATCACAAGCTTCGGCGGCCAGGCGGGCCAAAGCCTCGCTTCCCAGATCAGCCATAAACGTTCTCACTGCTGATGGATTGTCTGGAGCCCTGTTGCTGCGCCATTTCCGCCCGTGCCTTGCCGGCACTCTTGCGCAAGGCCTCCAGGCGGTTTTCATAGAAGGAGCGCTTGCGTTTCTTGCGGCTCTGCTCCACCAGTTCCTTCAAGGCCCCCCCCAAGCTCTTGTAGGCGTTGGGCAGGGTGTAGCCAAAGCGGCAGGCCAGTTCGATCGCCCGCTCATCGGCCTGAATCGCGTCCTGCAGGCGTTTTTCGGAGTTGTTTTTCAGGTAGAGCCGATAACCGGCAAAGCCGGACAGTCCCATTGCCACCAGCAACAGCAGCCCGTCCTGCACCCACAGCTCGCCGATCGCCCCCCCCAGGCCGATCGCCAGGGCCGCCATCTCCCAGCCATCCCGCGGGATGGAGTCGTTCTGGATGCGCCCCACCTCATGCCAGAAGAGCAGGTTGCGGTGATCAAGGGCCAGTTGATCCCACTTCTCCAAGTCGACTTGGATCTCCACCTCATCCCGTCCGATCTCTTCCAGGGTGATCAGGGGGGGATCCACGGAAGCGCTGGCCTCAACGAACACCCAGCTCTGCATTTCCGGTGGA
>JBKDSV010000174.1:0-6413 GCA_046340795.1 Cyanobacteriota bacterium
GTCAGCCGACAGCCAGTCGTTGGGGCATGGCGGCAGAAGAGAGGTTTGTCCCGGAAGGCAGGGGCGGAATGTCTTGGGCTTATTCATGCCCCATTCTCTCGCCCAGATCCATTGCTGTCACTAGGATCTGGGCGGATTCAGGGGTGTCTGTGGAGAGCCTCGGACGGGTCTATGCGCAACAGGCTCCTAGTATGCAGTCCCGCAAATGCACCGTCGATCCTTTGATGGGTGTCTCGCCCGGAGCCCTTGCTGAGTAGGGCATCTGGAGGCACGGACCAAGCCGAAGGTGACGCAGAACTTGTGGGACTGCATACTAGGATCTGGGCGGATTCAGGGGTGTCTGTGGAGAGCCTCGGACGGGTCTATGCGCAACAGGCTCATAGAATGGTAGACAGTCGCCACAGTGGCCGATGGCGACTCAGTCCAAGACCTACTACTGGGACTGGTTTTATCCCAGGCGTGGGTGGACTGAGGCTCTAAGCGCGAAACGATGGGTATTGACATTGCAACAATCAAGTCGGATGATTTGGCACCCTGCGTTCGGCATAAATGGTTCTCCCGCTTGTTCTTGGGGCAATAGCGATCAGTGCCGGTGCTTTCGGTGTGTCTAAAGGCGTAGAGGGTGCCAACTCCATTGGTGAGGCTGATAAGCGGCACAAAGAGGCTGTAAAACGCTACGAGAGCCGCAAAAAGCGTCTTCAGTCAAGGGCTGACTTTGTGAATGCTGAGGCTGAGCTCTTTGGCATGCTTCAGGGGCAGGTTAAGGAAGATGTCCTTTGTCGCATCAAGAAATTGATCGACGCAATTGGGAAGCAATCATCAGCAGACCTCTACGAAATGCTTAGCGGAGCATCAGTACGTCATTCAGGCGTCAAAACCGATGACAAATACCAGTTGGAGGCCGAAAGCGTCTTGAAGGGGGTCATGCTTGCAGCGACCACATCAGCTGCTGCATCTGCTGCAACTACGAGTGCTGTGACGATGTTTGCAACAGCAAGCACCGGTGCCGCGATTTCAGGTCTTTCAGGAGCGGCAGCTAACAGCGCCCTCCTTGCGGCTCTCGGTGGTGGGTCGTTGGCTGCTGGAGGTGGAGGGATGGCGCTGGGGAGCATGGTGCTTGGTGGCATCGCAACCGGACCAGCCATCGCCATTGGAGGTATTGCAATCGCTTCCGAGGGCGAGAAAGCACTCACCAAGGCCGTAGAGGTTGAGGGTGAAGTTGAGAAGGCTGTAGCCCAAATGCAATTAAAAGAGCACCTCCTTGATGGGATTCACTCTAGGCTGTCTGAGTTGTCGGCGATTCTGCGGAGGCTGATGGCAGACGCTCTACATGCAATTAAGCCTCTTGAGGATTTGGTTGCGACATCGGCATTCGACAAGGATTCGGTAGACCACATGCAGAGACTGCAGGCGCTGCTATTGATTGCAGGTTCACTGGTTCAAGTCATGCGCGCCTCTATCATCGATGAGAATGGGGAAATCAATCCTGAACTCGACGTCATCATTCAAAAGGAGCGTCGTTGACCATGGGCATTCCCAACGCCTCTGGATTCGAGTCGGCAACAAGCATGTCGATCACGGCTCAGAAAATTGTTCAAGAAATCAAAGAGTATCTGGTCGTTTCGGAGGTTGAGCAAACTAAGAGAGCCGAGATCGAGAAAGAGTACAGGATAGAAGTTGCCAAGATCGAGGCAATGCGCTCCATCTTGGAGTTACACCTTAATCGGTCATTTAAAGAGAGGAGGCGAAATTTTGAAGAGTTGTTCGCGGTTGTGCGAGAATCCATCAGGAAGGGAGACAATGATTCATTGGCCGTATCCCTCTCCTCAGTGGTAGAGCTTGCGAAAATCAGTCCGCTTGCCGAGGCAAGATCATTGACCAGCCTGAGACAGGCTATGGATGATCCTGATCATGAGTTCAAGCTCTAGCACATAAACGTCATCGGGAAGGAATCGTCGACACACCGAGCGCTGGAGAGGAAGGCTCTGTGATTCATGTCATCTCGTGAAGACTTTGAGTCACGGGCATTATTCCCATACTTCCTCATTGCGGCATGACTCTTTTGCGGCTGCGTCGCCCGGTGTTTTTGGGCTGGCATCGCCGATGAGTCGGTCGCTGCTCTGATCACAAGCTCCTAGCCTGCGGCTCAAGGGGATCGAGGTCAATACGGGCCGGCGACATGAGGCTCTAATCGCGGATGCGGGCTACCGCAGAACCGCCCCTTTTAGCCGTGATGCCCCGCCTCAGAGGCTAACGACGGGGGGCAGTCCAGAGAATTCAGACCACCTCAGACTCGTAGGCTTCCAGTATTGAGCACTGCCCTACAAATTGATAGACTGCCCTCAGTCAATTCTCCATACCGAGATTAGGCCGTTTGATCCTGACGATGCAAGAAAACCGTCATCGGTCAGCGATGAAAGTATTTCGACTCCACCTGCCTCAAGACTAGGCGCAACTGAGTCTACAGCTGTCTCTATATCAATTACCCTGATGGACCCATCTGAACACCCAGCGGCAATCATGCGACTAATCTCATTCAATCTTAGATTCGAGTAGATATCACAGCTCGTATCATATGAAAAGCTAGAATCAAGCTGATGCTGACTATAAACTAGTATAACATCAGAACCAGTAGACTTGTTATTATCAAGAACCACAAGCCTGTCGTCAATAACATGAATCTCGAAATTTACTGAAGGGCTTCCAAAGCTATAGCAGTCCATCGCCGGGCCCTCTGGTGAAAAGCAGACCACGACCTCTCTACCAGCATCTATATAATAATGCGAGTCAAAAAGGCTGCTATACACAGGTGCCATTCGATAGTCGTCCGCGGCGACAAGGAATCAGCGGAAGACCTTCTTGGCTGGAGGGCTTGTAGTACACGAGCTCAATCAAGGGCAGGAGTGTTTCCAAGAAAAGCGTCGCCTTCATTTTATCCAAGAAGCGCTGCCGCCGCAGCTTCTTGCTGGCGTGGATCTTACTCGTAGTCCGAAAAGTCAATCTGGAGAGGGTCAACCATCCGTTCCAGTCTCGGTTTTGAATCTAAATTGCTTTTCGCGAGCTTTTCATGGATTCCTTGGCTGGGAGATATTGCGACATCTATGTCCCGTACATAATTAGCATAAAATTAGGGAAGCTCTGGACAACCGGTCGCCAGTAGAAGTTGCCCCTTGCACTAACTGAGAGCTCCGCATTCTCACAGGTGCCGCTGAGGAATTTTCCAGCACCTCCTAGAACTAATATATCCATTATAAGCTTCTAAAACAATGATTTAGAAGGAGCCAGTAAATAGTTGGACATTTTTTGCTTTGGGATTCTTTATTGCTGCTTCTCTGAAAGCCTTACTATTATAAACTTATTACAAAAACCTTTTGTCGAATTGCTACTATTCAGATGACAATTGATTCAAAAATCCTTTTCAGTCAACAAAATCTTCGTGTCGTACTTGTAGGATGTGGCGCCATTTCGAGGCTTTTCTATGCACCAGCTTTGCTGACTTTGGCTTCATCAGAGAAACTTTCAATTTCATATTTAGTTGATCCTAATCCAAAACGACTTTCTGAGCTTAGTGTCTTTTTCCCTTCCGCAGTAAAGATTGATAACATTAACTTATTCCAATCATTTGAAGCAGATTTAGCAATAGTAGCCTCACCACAGCGGTTTCATGCTGAACAGGCAACTAAATTGCTTGCACAAGGTATCCACGTGTTGTGCGAGAAGCCTCTTGCTTCTAATCTTGCTGAGGCAGAGTCTATGGTTCAAATTGCAAGCCAAAACAAACGCTTGTTAGCTGTTGGGCTTTTTCGACGATTCTTCCCCATCACTGAATTTGTAAGAGATCTAATCTCTGGACAGGATCTTGGTAGTCCTCTTCGATTTTTTTGGTCGGAGGGTGGAGAGTTTAACTGGCCAGCTGCCAGTCCTTCTTTCTTTCAAAAAGAGTCGAGTACAGGAGGTGTATTTGCAGACCTTGGAGCTCATGTCTTGGATCTTTTGTTGTATTGGTTTGGTATTGTAGAAGACTTTAACTACCGCGATGATTATATGGGTGGTCTTGAGGCCAATGCTTCTCTTGATCTTAGATTTCAAAATGGTGTAACAGGAAAACTGCGCCTCTCCCGCGATACTTCAATTCCTAACTCTGTTTGGATTGAATTTGCTCGGGGTTTTCTTTATTTTCACGGTGGTTCAGCTTGTGATGTAACATTGCAGCTAAAACATAGTAATCTTTCGGCAAAATCAACTCTACACCTTAAACCTAAGAATACATCTCCCATGGATTTCTCTTCTAGCCAACCAAGTCAATCTTATGCCCAAAGTTTTACGGAACAGATCCGAAACTTTTCTTCGGCGATACGAGGTCAAGAACCACTTCGGATGCCTGCAAGTGAAGCTTTGATTAGTATTGCTTTGATCGAACGTTGTTACAAACAACGAAAACTTATGGCTATGCCTTGGATGGATGAGACTGAGTTGCTTGCTGCACAAGTATTGGCGAGTTAAATGATGAACAGTGAAAGTACAGCCAGCATCCATAAAGTTGCAATAATTGGAGCCGGAGGTTTTGTTGGCAGTCGTATGGTAGAAATTTTTCACCTATTAAAAGTAGTAGAAATCGTTCCTGTTGTTAGACGAGTGTCAGCGATGGCCAGATTGAGCCGCTTTCAACTTAATATTGCCATTGCAGATAGTCGTCGTTTATCTGAGCTCACGAATGCTCTCAAAGGTTGCTCCGCAGTTGTAGACTGTACGGTGGGTATGCCATTGGATATTGAAGCTGCAGCACGGGTGTTGATTCCTGCTGCCAAGGCTGCTGGGGTATCTCGTGTTGTTTATCTGAGTTCTGCATCTGTTCATGGACAAAATCCAAGGCCAGGATCAGATGAGACGACGCTATTGAGTGACCGACAAGAGCTTGCTTATAACAATGCAAAGGTTCGTGCGGAACGAAATTTGTTCGCAGACGCTCAACACTTTGGTATTGAGCTATTTGTCTTAAGGCCGTGTATCGTTTTTGGACCTCGTGATCGCTGGATAACCACTCTTGTGGACGAGTTGAAGAATGGGACTGCCTGGCTTGTTGAAAACGGACAAGGAATCTGCAACACAATTTATGTTGATAATTTGATTGAGGCTATTCGCTGTTGTCTGACTGCTCCGGCAGAGGCTTCGGGCAAGCCTTATCTTGTAGGTGATGCCGAATATGTTTCCTGGCACTATCTTTACGAATCGACCGCCAATAAATTGGGAATTGATATGGGAACAGTTCATCAGCTTCCTGTTCCACCGGATCCTGTAAGAAATATCTTTGATGTGTTGGAGGATATTCGTATTAGACCTTCTACGCAACGACTTATTGCTTTAGTCCCTCGTCGAATCAAAGCTGTAATCAAAGGCGCTGTGGCTAGTATGCAGCCACAGATCATTCACAATCCCTGGAAACTGCCGATTTTTCAGCAGCGCCTCTGTCCTGCGCGTGAGATGGTTTTGTTACAGCGCTGCCGGCATAAATTTCCCATGCTCCGAGCAGCACAGGAGCTTGGCTATTGTTCAATTGTGCCGTTTGAGGAAGGTCTGCAGCGTACAATTAAATGGATCGAATGGACGACACTATGATACTGTGATATAGAAATCTTTGTTAATTACACATAAAGCTCTGCGACCCTCAAGGCCCGCTCTGGCCAGGGCTTGCATACACAGATAACGTGAATGATCCACTCTGTTATTCCCACTATCTGAAAACGCCTGTTGAAAAGAAAGAAGAAGCCATCCAGATAGTGCTTGGCATATTTGTCGAAATTGAAGGCATGAAAAGTGCCGCTGAAACTTGTTTTCCTGTTTTTCAACAGGACGTTAATCCAGCGAAACTGGGGCAGATTATTGGGATGACGCCAGGGCTGCCTAAAAGTATGCTCAGGCCGTGTTCGGCAGAGGCGCAACGCCTCCCAGCGCCAGCATCCCCTTGATGTCGTAGGCCAACTCCCGGAGGCCCTGGCGGATTGATCGGTAGCCGCCTCGGCGCAGCAGGTTCATCACGATGGTGCGCAGGAGCGCGAACACGGGAGCGCCGGTTCGGTTGGTGTAGAGATGGGCGTCCTCACCGAGCTGGGCGTCGCGGGCCCAGTGCCATTTGTTCTCAATGCTCCAGCGCTGTCGGATGAGTCGCAGCAAAGCATCTGGGCTGGTCCGCAGGCTGGTGAGAAACAGATGGCGCCTGATGCTGCGCTTTCCGCTGCGCGTCACGGTGTCGGTGATCACTTCCACGATCCAGGCGCTGCCGGGCCAGTTCGCCTTGATGTGATCCGGCGCCTCTTTCGCACGCAGGTCCCAGACCGTGTCCCGCCCGTGCTTCTTCTCGTGAGCCGTTGCCGCGTGTGGGATTTTCCGCTTTCCCTCGAATTGGCAACCGATCT
>JBKDSV010000175.1:0-10147 GCA_046340795.1 Cyanobacteriota bacterium
ATCATTTTTCCTGAAATTTCCTTTGACAAGATCGACGCCATCCGGGGCATGGACGTGACGATCGTAACCAGCGCCCGCAGCGACGAAGAGGGCCGTGCCCTTCTCCGCGAAATGGGGATGCCGTTCCGCAGCAACTGAGCCCTCATCCGGAAACGACCATGGCCAACCACGACCCGATCTCCGACATGCTCACTCGCATCCGCAATGCGAGTGAGAAGCGTCACGAAAACACCCGCATCCCATCGTCCCGCCTCATCCGTAGCATCGCTTCGGTGTTGCAACAGGAGGGCTTCATTGGCAACGTCAGTGAAGAAGGGGAAGGCGTGAGCAAGCTGCTTGTGCTCGAACTCAAGTACAGCGGCAAGCACCGTCAGCCCACGATTCGCCGTTTGCAACGGGTGAGCAGGCCAGGCCTGCGCATCTATAAAAATACCCGTCAACTTCCCAAGGTTCTTGGTGGCCTGGGAGTGGCAATCATCTCCACCTCCAAGGGCGTCATGAGCGACCGGGATGCCCGCAAGCAGGGTGTCGGTGGGGAAGTGCTCTGCTACGTCTACTGATTCGGAGAAATCGTCATGTCACGCATTGGTAAGGCCCCGATCCCCATTCCAGACAAGGTCACCGTTGAGCTCGCTGGCCTGACGGTCACCGTCAAAGGCCCCAAAGGGGAGCTCAAGCGCACCCTGCCGAATGGTGTCAGCATCAGCCAGGACGGCAACATCCTGCAGGTTTCTCCCGATAGCCAGGCTCGCCTCTGCCGCGAGCGGCACGGCCTCAGCCGCACCCTATTGGCCAACATGGTCGAGGGTGTCAGTCAAGGGTTCAGCCGCAAGTTGGAAATCGTGGGCGTCGGCTACCGCGCCCAGGTGCAAGGCAGCAAGCTTGTGGTGAGTGCTGGCTACAGCCATCCCGTGGAGATGGTGCCTCCGGAAGGCGTCACCTTTGCGGTGGAGAACAACACCACCGTCATCGTCTCCGGAGCCGATAAGGAACTCGTCGGCAATGAAGCCGCCAAGGTGCGTGCCATCCGCCCGCCCGAGCCCTACAAGGGCAAGGGGATCAAATATGAGGGAGAACGGATCCTGCGGAAGGTCGGCAAGACAGGCAAGAAATAAGGTCCTCACCATCCGCCACGCCCTACCTTATTCACCATGTCCTCCCTCTCTCGCAAACAGCAGACCCAGAAGCGTCACCGTCGCCTGCGACGCACCCTCTGTGGCACGGCCGCCCGTCCGCGACTGGCGGTGTTTCGCTCCAACAACCACATCTACGCCCAGGTCATCGACGACGAGGCCCAGAACACCCTCTGTGCCGCCTCCACCTTGGACAAGGATCTCCGCTCCTCGCTCCAAACCTCGGCCACCTGCGACGCCTCCGTGGCCGTTGGCCAGCTGGTGGCCCAGCGTGCCCTGGCCAAGGGCATTGCCCAAGTGGTCTTTGACCGTGGGGGCAATCTTTATCACGGCCGGGTGAAAGCCCTGGCGGACGCTGCCCGGGAAGCGGGCCTGCAATTCTGATCTCACCGCTCACCATGACCGAATCCAACGTGCAGCAGTTTGCGCCGGACGACATTCCCGCCGCTTCCGATGTTCCCGCCGCCGCCGAGGGGCAGCAGGAGCGTCGTGGCGGCAAAGGTGACCGCCGGGGGGGGGGCGGGGATCGTCGCCGTGGCTCCGGCGATCGTCGCTCCCAGGAGCGTGACTCCGAATGGCAGGAGCGGGTGGTGCAGATCCGCCGAGTCTCCAAAACCGTTAAGGGCGGCAAGAAGATGAGCTTTCGTGCCATCGTCATTGTTGGCAACGAGCGCGGTCAGGTGGGCGTTGGCGTCGGCAAGGCCGGCGATGTGATCGGTGCTGTGCGCAAGGGCGTGGCCGATGGCAAGAAGCATCTGGTGAAAGTGCCCCTCACCCGCACCAATTCCGTGCCCACGGAAAGCCGGGGCCGGGATGGCGCCGCCAGTGTGCTGATTCGCCCCGCCGCCCCCGGTACCGGTGTGATCGCCGGGGGTTCGATTCGCACCGTGTTGGAGTTGGCCGGCATCAAAAACGTCTTGGCCAAGCGTCTGGGCTCCAAGACGCCCCTCAACAACGCCCGGGCTGCCATGGAAGCCCTCTCCGCCCTGCGCACCCACAAGGACGCCGCCAAGGAACGGGGCATCTCACTTGAGCAGATTTACTCCTGAGGACACCTCCATGACCCACCAACTCAACACGCTTAAACCCCAGGCCGGTTCCCGCCGCTCGAAAACCCGCAAGGGTCGCGGCATCGCCGCCGGCCAGGGGGCCAGCTGCGGGTTTGGCATGCGCGGCCAGAAGTCTCGCTCCGGTCGTTCCACCCGCCCGGGTTTTGAAGGCGGTCAGATGCCCCTCTATCGCCGTGTGCCCAAGCTCAAGCATTTCCCCCTGATCAACCCCACCACCTATGCGGTGATCAACGTGGGCCGCTTGGCTGGTCTGCAGCCAGGCAGCCTGGTCACGCTGGAGAGCCTGGCTGCCGAGGGTCTGCTCACAGGAACCAAGGGGCCGCTCAAAATCCTGGGAGCCGGCGAGCTTCAGGTGACGCTCAACGTTCAAGCCGCCGCCTTCTCCGCAGCTGCCCGTGCCAAGATTGAGGCAGCTGGTGGCAGCTGCGACGTTGTCGGCTGACACCACCCTCTGCCATGGTCTCTAGCCGGGGGCGCAATCCCAGCGCCACAGAAATTTTCAGCAAAATCGTTCAGTCCAAGGGGCTGCGCGACAAGGTGTTCATCACCTTGGGCCTTCTTCTGCTCGAACGCTTGGGCATTTTCATCCCCGTGCCAGGAATCGACCGTGCCGCTTTCGAGCAGTTGGTAAGGCAGGGGGGTGATTTTTTGATGTTTGTCAATATCTTCACTGGTGGCGGTTTGGCTGCATTGGGTGTGTTCACCCTCGGCATTCTCCCTTACATCAACGCTTCCATCATCCTTCAGCTGCTCACAGCTGCACTGCCGCAACTGGAGGATCTGCAAAAAAATGAGGGGGAAGCGGGGCGCCGCAAAATTGCACAGATCACGCGCTATACAGCTCTGGCCTGGGGGATCATCCAAAGTGTGGTGCTTTCCCTGGTGCTTAAGCAATATGCCTTGCCAGGGTTGGCCCCCTGGCAGTTTGTGTTGCAAACCGCGCTGGCGTTGACAGCCGGATCCATGGCGGTCATGTGGATCAGTGAGGTGATCACTGAGCGGGGGATTGGCCAGGGGGCCTCCCTGGTGATCTACGCGAATATCGTCGCCACTCTGCCGCGTGCCCTGGGAGCCACCATCACCCAGGCCAAGACAGGGGATCGCGGAACGGTCACCGGGATCATCATTCTTCTGCTGGTCTTTCTAGCCACGATTATTGGCATCATTTTTGTGGAGGAGGGTAGTCGGCGCATCCCCATCGTCAGCGCCAAACACCAGGCTGGGGGCGCGGGCAGTCTGCCCGCCCGCCAGAGCTACATGCCCCTCAAGCTCAACGCCAGCGGCGTGATGCCGATCATCTTTGCCTCCGCCCTCGTCTTCCTGCCCCTGCAGCTCGCCACTTGGACAAAGACGCCCTGGTTGATCCAGCTGGCTGGCTATCTCAGTCCCAACAGCAGCATGCCCTGGATTTACGCGCTGTTGTTCTTTTCGCTGATCATTGCCTTCAGCTACTTCTACACCTCCCTCACTCTCGAACCCACGGAGATCGCCACCAATCTCAAACGCAGTGGCGTGGCCATTCCGGGCGTCCGGCCTGGTTCGGCCACCGCTCTCTATCTGGCCAATGTCCAAAATCAGCTCACCCTCCTGGGAGGCCTCTTCCTGGGTGCCGTGGCCATCATCCCCTCCGCTGTGGAGGGGGCGATCCAGGTGAAGACGTTCCAGGGGATTGGCGCCACGTCGTTGTTGATTCTCGTGGGTGTGGCGATCCAGACAGCGAAGCAGGTGCAAACCCAAGTGATTTCCCTCCGCTATGAGGGGGCCACAGAAGCACAAGTCTTCTCTCGTTCCGAGGCGTCTTCCTCCCCTTACATTGTCTAACTGAAGCACGTTGTCCTTCCAGGCCTCTCCCGACTGTCTTTTTCCATGAAGCAGCGCTTGTTGTTCCTTGGCCCCCCCGGGGCTGGCAAAGGCACCCAGGCTCAGCGTCTGGCGGCCTCCCATGGCCTGCTCCATCTCTCCACAGGCGAGCTCCTGCGGGCAGAGGTGCAGGCGGCCACTCCCTTGGGCCAGGAGGCGGAGGCGGTGATGGCCCGTGGCGAGCTCGTGAGCGATGCGCTGGTGCTCGCCATCGTGCGTCATCGCCTGGAATCCCATTCGGGCGGCTGGCTGCTCGATGGTTTTCCCCGCAACCTGCCTCAGGCCCTGGCACTGGACGATCTGCTGGCCCAGCTGGGTCAGTCGATCGAGCAGGTGTTGCTGATGGAACTGGAGGATCCGGTGCTGCTCCAACGGCTCTTGGCCCGCGGTCGCGCCGATGACAACGCAGAGGTGATTCGTCACCGCTTGGCGGTCTATCGCGACCAGACGGCCCCTCTGATTACCCACTACCAGTCCCTTGGACTGCTCCAGCCCGTGGAGGCCAGCGGCACGGTGGAAGAGATCGGCGAGCGCATCCGCGCCGTGCTGGAGTGATCAGTTGATGACTGTGATACCGTATCTGTTTGCCAAGAAGGAGAGACGCGTCCCATGAAGGTCCGTGCGTCAGTCAAAAGGATGTGTCAGAAGTGTCGGGTGATTCGTCGCCACGGCCGGGTGATGGTGATCTGCACCAACCCGAAGCATAAACAGCGTCAGGGTTGATCCCCCCAACCGCTTCCCCCCGCCTTCAGCGGGATTCCATTTCGCCCCTCTCAGGGGCCTCCCACCCCACCGCATCGTTATCCCGTGGCTCGGATTGCCGGCGTTGATATCCCCCGCGACAAGCGGGTAGAAGTCTCCCTCACCTACGTCTACGGGATCGGTCCGACCCGTTCGCGCACCATTCTCTCGAAGGCTGGGGTCAGCCCGGATATTCGGGTGAAGGATCTTTCCGATGCCGATGTGCAGAAATTGCGCGCGGCCGCCGAGTCCTTCACTCTTGAGGGCGACCTGCGCCGCGAGGAGGGTATGGCCCTCAAGCGCCTCCAGGACATCGGCTGCCTGCGGGGGCGGCGCCATCGCATGGGTCTGCCGGTGCGCGGCCAACGCACCCGCACCAATGCCCGCACCCGTCGCGGCGCTCGCAAAACTGTCGCCGGCAAGAAGAAGTAGCGCCTGCCTCCGTTCGGCCCCCTTCCCGTTTCCTTTCCCCCACTGATCTCCGTCTGCGTTCCGCAGTTCTCCACCCATGGCCAAGCCCGCCAAGAAGACAGGACCCAAAAAAGCCAAGCGCAATGTGCCCAACGGTGTCGCGCACATTCAGAGCACGTTCAACAACACCATCGTCTCCATCACGGATACGGCGGGTGAGGTGATCAGTTGGTCCTCGGCGGGAGCCAGTGGGTTCAAAGGGGCCCGCAAAGGTACTCCCTTCGCGGCCCAAACAGCGGCCGAAGCCGCCGCCCGGCGCGCCCTGGAGCAAGGCATGCGCCAGATCGAGGTCTTGGTGCGTGGCCCTGGCTCCGGCAGGGAAACCGCCATTCGTGCCCTGCAGGTCGCCGGTCTGGAGATCACCCTGATCCGTGACGTCACTCCCCTGCCTCACAACGGCTGTCGTCGTCCCAAGCGCCGCCGCGTCTGAACCCGCCTCGATCCCTTCACCCCAAGCTTTTTCTCCATCACCGTGTTGCACTACCAGATCGACCGGGTTGAGCACCAGGTTTCCGACGACCGATCCCAGACCGCGGTCTTTGTGATCGGCCCCCTGGAAAGGGGACAGGCCACCACCCTTGGCAATGCCCTGCGACGGGTACTGATCGGTGGCCTGGAAGGCAGTGCCATCACGGCGGTGCGTCTCTCTGGGGTCAACCACGAATACGCCACCATTCCCGGTGTGCGTGAGGATGTGCTGGACATCCTGCTGAATTGCAAGTCGATTCCCGTCAACAGCCGCAGCCGTGAGCTGGAGATTGGTCGCTTGATGGTGACTGGGCCCGCCACGGTCAAGGCTGCCGACCTGCAGTTTTCTTCCCAGGTGCAGGTGATCGACAGCGAGCGTCAGATCGCCACGGTGGCCGCCGGCCACAGCCTGGAGATGGAGGTGCATGTGGAGCGCGGCGTGGGCTACCGGCCCGTTGATCGCCATCAGGAAGACACCGGTGCGATTGATCTGCTGCAGATCGATGCGGTGTTCATGCCTGTCAAGCGGGTCAACTACAGCGTCGATGAAACCGCCGTTGGCGAAGGTGGGTCCGCCAGGGAGCGGCTGCGTTTGGAAATTGAAACCAATGGCAGCATCACGCCCGATGACGCCATGGCGCAGTCCGCCAACCAGCTCATCGCCCTCTTCCAACCCCTGGCCACCCTCACCGTGATGGATGAGCCGGGTCTGGAGCCTGAACCCTCAGCGGAAGCTCAGATCCCACTGGAGGAGCTGAACCTCTCCGTGCGGGCTTACAACTGCCTGAAGCGAGCCCAGGTGAATTCCGTCTCCGATCTGATGGGCTTCAGCTATGAAGACCTGCTGGAGATCAAAAACTTTGGCTCCAAGTCAGCCGACGAGGTGATTGAAGCCCTTGAGCGCATCGGCATCTCCCTGCCCCAAAGCCGCACCACCGCCTGAGGCGGTTTCGCCCCCCACTCTTGATCGACGTTTCCTCCCATGCGACACCAGTGCCGAGTCCCCTTGCTGGGACGCCCCGCCGACCAACGCAAAGCTCTCTTGCGTGGCCTCACCACCCAGTTGATCCGGGAAGGGCGTGTGACGACCACCAAGGCCCGGGCCAAGGCCCTCCGGGACGAGGCCGAGCGGATGATCAGCTTGGCCAAGGAAGGCAGCTTGTCCTCCCGGCGTCGAGCCATCAGCTACATCTATGACAAGCAGTTGGTGCATGCCCTCTTCCAGAAAGCCCCTGACCGCTACGGCGATCGCCAGGGGGGTTACACCCGCATCATTCGCACCGTGCGGCGGCGTGGCGACAATGCGGAAATGGCGATCATCGAGCTGGTCTGAGCCAGGGGATTGCCCTTGAGCCGGCAACGCATCGCCCTGTGTTTGCAATACGACGGTTCCTCCTTCCGGGGCTGGCAACGGCAACGACGCCAGTCCTCCGTTCAGGAAACCCTGGAGACGGCCATTGCTCTCCTCGACCCCGCAGCCTCCGAGCGGGTGGTCGCGGCGGGCCGAACCGATCGCGGTGTGCATGCCGCCGCCCAGGTGGTGCATTTCGATGCCATGGGCCCCATTCCCTCCCGGCGCTGGCCCAAGGCCCTCAATGGACGGCTGCCGCCCACCATCCGCGTGCGAGCCGCCAGTCCAGTGGCGGACGACTGGCACGCCTGCTTCTCCGCCAGCTATCGCCGCTATCGTTACACGATTCATAACGGCCGCACGCCCAACGTGTTTCTGGGCCCCTGGAGCTGGCATCGCCACCAGGTCTGGCTTGACGAGCAGGCCATGGGTCAGGCCCTGGCCTCCCTGCTCGGCGAGCACGACTTTTCAGCCTTTCAACGGGCGGGCAGCCGCCGCGCCGATGCCATCACCACCGTGCAGGAGGTGCTGGTGCAGCGCCAGGGAGACGTGGTGGTGGTGGAGATCCAGGCCAGTGGCTTTCTTTACGGCATGGTGCGTCTGATCCTGGGTCAGTTGGTCGCCGTCGGCGAGGGTCGCCTGCCGCTAGAGACCTTTGTCAACCGTTGGCGTCGACGCGCCCGTGAGGAGGTGCGGGACGCTGCCCCCCCCCAGGGCCTGTGCCTGTTGCGGGTGGGCTACCCGCAGCCTGTGTTCCCGGAAGCCCTTTGGTACGATAGTCAACCGCGATTCCTGCTGGAGAGCAGCGATCCACCTCCTCTGGCCGCTGGCGCGGATGTGTCTTGAGGCCCGGGGGTTGTCGTTGCTTCAGGAGAGCTCGGGGGCCTTGCTCCCCAAAGCTTCCTTGAAACGGTCGCCCAAGACCACGCTGCGGTAGGTTGGAATCTGTGTGATGTTTCATCGACTGCGGCGGTGTTCTTTCCGGAGACCGTCCAGCGCACGACATCTCCCCTCCGCACTCGCGGGGTTCGTACCCGGAACCATCGGTTTCACCCGGTGCCATCCACTTGGCGCCAACTCCTGAGGCCCCTTCTCGGGTAGCAGCAGTTGGCGCCCTCCACCACGCGCGAGGCAGCAGGCGCAATGACAACGCATCCGGCGCAATGAACAAGACCATCCAGCCCTCTCTTGCTTCCCTCGACCGCCAGTGGTTCGTTGTGGACGCCGCGGACCAAACGCTCGGACGCCTCGCCAGTGAGGTGGCCCAGGTGCTGCGGGGGAAAAACAAGCCCACTTACACCCCCCATCTGGATACGGGTGATTTCGTCGTTGTGATCAACGCCGAGAAGGTGCGTGTGAGCGGCAACAAGGCCACCCAAAAGGTTTACAAGCGTCATTCCGGTCGCCCAGGTGGCATGAAGACGGAAACCTTTGCCCATCTCCAGGCCCGTCTCCCCGAGCGGATCATTGAGACAGCGGTGAAGGGCATGCTCCCCCACAACAGCCTCGGCCGTCAGCTGTTTCGCAAGTTGAAGGTGTACAGCGGACCCAACCATCCGCACGCGGCCCAGAAACCCCAGACCCTCGCCTCCGACGCCTGAGATGACCAGCTCTTCCTCCTCTGTCGTGTATTGGGGCACCGGGCGCCGCAAAACGGCTGTTGCTCGTGTGCGCATTGTTCCCGGCACAGGCACTGTCACGATCAACGGCCGTCCCGGCGATCAATACCTCAACTTCAATCCCGACTGTCTGTCTGCCGTGCATGCCCCTCTTCAGACGCTTGGTCTGGAGGGTCAGTACGACGTGTTGGTCAATGTCAGTGGTGGCGGCCTGAGCGGTCAAGCGGATGCCATCAAGCAAGGTGCAGCCCGGGCGCTCTGTGAGCTCTCTCCCGGCAACCGCAAGCCCCTGAAGGTGGAAGGCCACCTCAGCCGCGATCCTCGGGCCAAGGAACGTCGCAAGTACGGTCTGAAGAAAGCCCGCAAAGCTCCCCAGTTCTCCAAGCGCTGATCGTCATGCCCAGAACCGACATCCATCCCGCCTGGTATCCCGACGCCAAGGTCATCTGCAACGGCCAGGTGGTGATGACCACCGGTTCCACCCAGCCCGAACTACACGTCGATGTCTGGAGTGGCAACCATCCTTTCTACACCGGCACCCAAAAGATCCTCGACACCGAAGGCCGTGTCGATCGCTTCATGCGCAAATACGGCATGGGTGGTGCGGACGCTGCCGCCAAAAGCGGCAAAGCACAGCCAGCGGCAACGAGCTCCTGAGGATTGATGGGGGCGCCGCTGATGCGTCGCTTCATCCAGGAGCCTTGTCTTTGCCACACCCCCGGATGGTTCAGGGGGGCGTGTTTCGCCAAATCCTCTTTCCATGCGCTCTGATGCTGACGAGCCGGATGTCAACCGCATCCGGCTTTTTGCTGGACCATGTGGGTTCTCGACCCAGGGCTGGCCCAACCTCCCGCAGGTGCCGATGATCAAGGCGCCTGTCCATCAGTAGACCAGTCGTCAGTTGTGCTTGGTCAGGAAGGTCCGCCTTCTTCAGCCCCGTTTGCGCTGCCTCAAGTTGACGTTGAGGCAGCCCTGGGTTCCCGACCGTAACCGCCAGGCCCAGTCCATCCCGCAGAGGCGTCTTAACGCAAGACGAACACGTCGATCCGTTCGGATCGGGCTGGCACGGTCTACTTGCAATGCGTCTCTTGATGAGGCAGCAAGCTCCGCCAATCCCAAACCGAGCCACTCGGACAGGAACAGAAGGCAAGCCCAGCCTTAACTCGGAATTGGTCCGGAGCACCAGCGGAGCTTTCTGCGTAGTCAAGATGAGTCTTGGATTTGGACGACCTTCTCCCAGCTCCCAGCTCCCAGCTCCCTGCTCCCAGCTCCCAGCTCCCAGCTCCCAGCTCCCGCAGGGCTGCTTTAAAGTGGTTGGATAGAGGCGCCAGGCCACGATTGTGATTCAGGTCCCACGCTGAGACCCCTATGAGCTCGGGACTCAGTTCCTCAGAGCTGCTGGGCACATGAACGCAGAGTGGCAAGTTTGAATCA
>JBKDSV010000176.1:0-10485 GCA_046340795.1 Cyanobacteriota bacterium
CAATCGTGCCCTCCTGGATCAAATCCAGCAGCTCCATGTTGCGCTTGGTGTATTTCTTGGCCACGCTCACCACCAGGCGCAGGTTGGCGGCCACCATCCGCTCCTTTGCCCGCCGGCCCAGCTGCAACCGCCGCTTCAGCAGGGGCACTGTCAGGCCCGCCTCCACCGCCAGCTGCTCCTGGCTTGGCTTCTCGCCACCGGCTCGCAGGGTGAGTTCGGCCTCCAGCTCCTCCAGGGCCACCAGTTCCTGCACCTGGCGGCCGAGGGTGATCTCCTGCTCATGGGTCAACAGGGGCACCCGACCGATGTCGCGCAGGTAGGAGCGCACGAGGTCGGCATCCATGGCGGGCAGATCGCGCACGGAGGATGCCGCGGCAACGGGCACGGCGGCGATCTCGGCGAGGGGGGATTCGAGAGGAACGACGGCGGCCATGGGCCTCATCTTTACGGTGTGTGAAGCCTAACCTAACGAAGTGTGAATGTCTCTCATCTGGCCGGCCGCGTCGGCCCGATGGGCTCGAATCTCATGAGGCTCGTCCCGGGATTTCAAGCGGAGCGGCGCGGGCCTCAGGCTTGGCCGAAGTGCTCCAGCAACCAAGAGGCGGTCTGGAGATAGATGAACACCCCGGCCACGTCTGTGGCTGTGGCGATGAAGGGAGCTGACATCAGGGCCGGATCGAGGCCGAAGTGGTGAAAGAGCAGGGGCAGAGCGGCTCCCGCCGTGGCCGCCAAGGTGGTGATGCCCAGCAGGCTGATCCCCGCCGCCCAGGCCACAACCCAATTGTGAGAGACATAGCCGGCCCAGGGCACCACCACAAACATCATCAACAGCCCGAGCAAGGCGCCAGCCACTGCCTCCCTTCCCACCGCCAGGCCCGGTCCCAGCGACTGGATGCGCTGGGTGCTCAGCCCCCTGATCACCACGGTGGAGCTCTGGGCGCCCACATTGCCGCCGGTGCCAATCAGCAGCGGGATGAAGGCCGCCAACACCACCACCTTCTTGAGCACGTCATCTTCTGAGGCGATCACAGCGGAGGTGCCTGTGTTGGCGAGCAGCAGCACCAACAGCCACACCACGCGGCGGCGAGCGACGGTGAAGAGGTTGCTTTGAAAATAATCGTCCTCATCGCCGGCTTGCAGCGCCCCTGCGGCGTAGATGTCGCGGGTGGCTTCCTGCTGGATCACATCAATCACGTCGTCCACGGTGACGATGCCCACCAGGCGCTCCTCCCGATCCACCACGGGCACCGCCAAGAAGTCGTAGCGCTGGATCACCCGCGCCACCTCCTCCTGATCGGTGCCCGTGCTCACCCGCACCACGTCCCGAGTCATCACCTCCCCCAGCCGCTCCTCCGGATCCGCCGTCACCAGATCTCGCAACGACAGGATTCCCGTCAGGTGCCTGGAGGCATCCGTGACGTAGAGGCTGTAGATGGTCTCGGTGTCGCGGGCGCGCCGACGCACGATCTCCAGGGCCTGGGCTGCTTTGTAAAACTCTTTGAGATCAATGAATTGTGTCGTCATCAAGCGGCCAGCCGTGCCGGGCTCGTAGCCGAGCATCTGGGCTGTGATGCGTCGCTCCGACGGGCTGAGCTCCGCCAACAGACGCCGCACCACCTTGGCGGGCAGCTCATCAAACAGGCGCACCCGATCATCGGGAGACATCTCCTCCACAAGCTCCAGCACTTCACCGGATCGCAGCCGCTCCAGCAGGCTCTGCTGCACGCTGGGCTCCAGATACTCATAGACGCCAATCGCCTCGTCCTTCGGCAGGAGTCGAAAGGCCAAGGCCTGCAGTGTGGTGGGCAGGGCACCGATCGCCTCCGCGCCATCCACCGGTTGCACGGGCAACAACAACACCTTGGCGCCGTCATAGTTGCCGGCCTCCAGCAAGAGCTGAAGGTGCTGCGTCAAGATTTCAGCCCCGCCGGACGCCTCACCCATGTCCCCGCCAGGCGACCGCATGGATTGTATGGGGTGGGGGGGACGACGCCTCAGCCGAGCAGCCAGCCCCGGGACGCCCGTCCCATGGACCCGAACGTCGCCACCCGCAGCCAGCGACGCCCGCTGGGCTCGATCCAGGTGCGCAACACCCGCAAGGGCAGGCCAGCTTCCAGGGGCTGCAGCACAGGAGCCTGAGAGCGGGGAGCGGCACGGAGCGCGCAACGGGTGGGGCTGAGCAAAGGCTCCAGAGCGGATTCCCGCCGTCTCAGCTCTGGCAAGCGCCGATCGGCGCCCCCCGCCGGCAGAGCCGCGGGGGCAAACAGAGCAATGCCCAACAGGGCAACCCAGGTGAACACAGGGGGACCTGAGGGGGTGAGGCGAGCGGGCATTCAGATGTCCAATTGCGCAAAATCCAGCTCAAGGCTATGGGTCTCGATGAACTCCCGTCGGGGCGCGACTTTGTCACCCATCAGGATCGTGAAAATGCGATCCGCCTCAGCGGCATCTTCAATTTCGACACGCTTCATCATCCTGGTGCTGGGATCCATGGTGGTTTCCCAGAGCTGCTTGGGCATCATTTCACCGAGACCCTTGAAGCGCTGAATGGTGTAATTGGCCTTCTCGCCAAAGGCAGACAGTGTCTTTTTCAAATCAGATTCATTATAGCAATACGAGTGATTCTTGCCACGTTCAACCTTGTAAAGTGGTGGACAGGCGATGTAAATATATCCCCCTTCCAGGAGGGCCCTCTGATAACGGTAAAAGAAGGTGAGGAGCAGGGTGCGAATGTGAGCGCCATCCACATCCGCATCCGTCATGATGACAATGCGATGATAACGCAGACCCTTTTCATCGAACTCCTCACCCTTGATGCCCAGGCCCAGGGCTGTGATCAGGGCTTGAATCTCAGTGTTTTTATAGATTTTCGCGTCATCTGTTTTCTCAATATTCAGAATTTTACCCCGCAATGGCAAAATCGCTTGGAAACGTCTGTCCCTGCCTTGCTTCGCAGATCCGCCGGCCGAGTCACCCTCCACGATATAGATTTCGGAGTCCGCTGGATCGCGGGAACTGCAATCCGCCAGCTTGCCCGGAAGGGTGGAGCTCTCCAGCACGGATTTCCGTCGCACCAGTTCACGGGCCCGCCGCGCGGCTTCCGCCGCGTTGAACGCCTGAATGGCTTTTTCCAGAATCAGATCGATGACCGAGGGATGAAACTCCAGATATTCCCCGAGGGCCTCTCCCACCAGGGTGTCCACAATGCCCCTGACTTCAGTGTTGCCCAGCTTGGTTTTGGTCTGCCCCTCAAACTCCGGATCTGGAACCTTGACGGAGAGCACGGCGGTCAGGCCTTCGCGAATGTTCTCGCCGGCCAAATTCTGATCACTCTCCTTACGCTTGCCTCGCTTTTTCGCAAAAGCATTCAGCGTGCGGGTGAGCACGGTTTTCAAACCTTCAATGTGGGTGCCACCCTCCACGGTGCGGATGTTGTTCGCAAAGCCAAAGATATTGTCTGAATAAGCGTCCACACACCACTGCAGGGCTGCTTCAACCTGCACATTATCTTTTTCGGAATTCACATAAATAATATCTGGATGCAAGGGATCCTTTTCCGCGTTCATGTAGGCCACATATTCCTTGATGCCGCCCTGATAGTGATAGGTCTCTTCATGGGCGGCTTCCTTTGTCATCGGGCCGCGCTCATCGCGGAAAACGATGCGCACGCCGCCATTCAGATAGGCCAACTCCCGCAGGCGCGCGGACAGCGTTGGATAATCGAATTCAATGCCACCGCTGAAGATCTCGCTATCCGGCAGGAAACGCACACAGGTGCCAGTTTGGCGCGGGTCCGCCGCCGGCTTGGAGGCCAGGATGCCGATGGGCTTGCCCCGTTCAAAGCGTTGGTGGTGTTCCTTCTCTTGACGGAACACAGTCACCTCCACCCATTCGCTGAGGGCGTTGACCACAGAGATGCCCACCCCGTGGAGACCACCGGAGACCTTATAACCTCCGGAGCCGAATTTCCCCCCCGCGTGCAGCACGGTGAGCACTGTTTCCAGGGCACTTTTGCCGGTGCGGGGATGGATATCGGTGGGAATGCCGCGGCCGTTGTCGGTGACGCTGGCCGAGCCATCGGCATGGAGCACCACCAGAATCTCGTCGCAGTGCCCGGCCAGGGCCTCATCCACCGAGTTGTCCACCACCTCGTAAACGAGATGGTGGAGTCCCCGCGGGCCCGTGGTGCCGATGTACATCCCGGGCCGCTTGCGAACCGGTTCCAGACCTTCGAGGACTTGGATCTGCTCGGCGCCGTAGGCGGATTGGACTCGCGTGGAGTCGCTCATGCGTGGGCAGGTCTCGGTTGGATGGGGGGCGAAACGACAGAAGTGGCTGCCACCAGGGAGGGCCGCGCAAACGCCAGGAAGGAGGCGCGGGAGAACATTCGGCTTGATCCGTGGCTCAATTTACCATTTGTCCGTCCTCGCCCCAGCCAGCCGCCTCTGCGGGGACGTTCCGGAAGGGGGTGCTGGCCCCCCTTCAGCCCCCCTTGATCCGGGGCGTCCAGCGCCTGTGGGGGAGCTCCGCACCGCCCGGCCCCGCGGAGCGGTCGGTTGCCCGCCTTCCCCCCCGCGAAGGCGAGCACTTCGGCCAAGCTGCCGCTGATGGCCCGCCCGGGCCCAAAGTGAAGATCATGACGTTGATCGCCCCCCCGTCCGCCCTGGAGCAATCCAGGGAGCCGGGCCCGCAACAGGCTCCAGAGCAGGCCCGAGAGCCGGCCTGCCCGGGGTTGGTGATCGCCCTGATGGGGCCCACCGCCAGCGGCAAAACCGCCCTGGCTCTCGACCTGGCGCTGGCGCTGGAGCTCGCGGTGATCAGTGTGGACGCCCGTCAGCTCTACATCGGCATGGACATCGGCACAGCCAAGCCGACAGCCGAACAACGCCGGCAGGTGCGCCATGAACTCCTCGACCTGCGCCGGCCCGATCAGCCCATGACGCTGCAGGAGTTTCTCCCCCTGGCTCGGGCGGCGGTGAGCGCTGAGCTCCAGCGCTGCGGGCTGGCCCTCGTTGTCGGTGGGAGTGGCCTCTATCTCCAGGGCCTGTTGCGGGGACTGGCGCCACCCGCGGTGCCCCCCCAGACCGCCCTGCGCGCCCAGTTCCAAGCCCTGGGCCAGCCGCTCTGCCACGCCCTCCTGGCCGGCTGCGACCCGATGGCCGCCGCACGCATCGCCCCCGCCGACAGCCACCGCACCCAACGGGCCCTGGAGGTCTTCTATGCCACGGGCCGCCCCCTTTCCGCCCAGCAGAGGCATGTGCCGCCGCCCTGGTCGGTGTTGGAACTGGGCTTGGACCCCGCCGATCTGTCCGAACGGATCCACCAGCGCAGCGGCGCCATGTTCGCGCAGGGGCTGGTGGCCGAGACCGCGGCCCTGATCGCCCGCCATGGGGACAGCTGCCCGCTGCTCGACACCATCGGCTACGACGAGGCCCGCGGCCTGCTGCGGGGCCACTGGTCGGAAGCCCGGGCGCTCGCCCGCACGGAGCAGCGCACCCGCCAGTACGCAAAACGCCAGCGGACCTGGTTTCGGCGCCAGCACCAGCCCCTCTGGCTGCGGGGTGATGATCTGATGCAAAAAGCGCTGGCAGCCGTGCAAACGACACGGCAAGGCTTAGGGTGAAGTGCAATATGCACTGTTGAATGCCTCCCCGCCCTCGCATAGACCGTCGTGCTCCCGTGCGGGAGCTGCCCAACATCAACGAACGGATCAACTACCCCAACGTGCGGGTTGTTGATGCTGATGGTAGTCAGCTTGGGGTGATCACAAGAGAAGCCGCCCTGGCCGTTGCCCGCGAGCGGGAGCTCGACCTGGTGTTGGTGAGCGAGAAGGCCGATCCTCCCGTCTGCCGGGTGATGGACTACGGCAAATACAAGTTTGAGCAGGAAAAAAAAGCCAAGGAAGCCAAGAAGAAGTCCCACCAGACCGAGGTGAAGGAGGTGAAGATGCGTTACAAGATCGATTCCCACGACTATCAGGTGCGCATCGGCCAGGCCAGTCGCTTCCTGAAGGCTGGCGACAAGGTGAAGTGCACGGTGATCTTCCGCGGTCGCGAAATCCAGCACACCGCCCTGGCGGAAGCCCTCCTGATGCGGATGGCTAGAGACCTGGAGGAGAACGCCGAGCTCCAGCAACCACCCAAACGGGAAGGGCGGAACATGATCATGTTCCTCTCCCCCCGTCGCCAGGCCGCCAGCAAGACCCCGACTCCAGCCAAACCCACCAAACAGCCCGCCGGCAAAACCGCGCCGGTCGTTGCCGCCCCCCCAGCCAGCTCCCCTCCGCCCACCCCCCCAGCGCCGAGCGACGCCTGAACCAGGCTGCCTGGATCCGGGAGCCGTCTCCCGGTGGGCGAACCGCCTGGTGTGCCGTCCTGCAAATGCGTTGTGAATCCTTTGCTGGGTACCTCGCCCGGAGCCCTTGCTGAGGAGGGCATCTGGACGCGCGGACCAAGCCGAAGACGACGCATGAACGTCCGGGACGGCCCACTAGTGTGCAGTCCCGGAAACGCGCCATGAATCCTTTGATGGGTGTCTCGTCCGGAGCCCTTGCTGAGTACGGCATCTGGAGGCACGGACCAAGCCGAAGATGACGCATGAACTTGCGGGACTGCACACTAGGTGGGGAGGCTGGTGGCGAAAAAATCCACGATGGCGGCCCAGGCCGCCCGGGCTGCCTCGGGTTGAAAGTCTGTCCGGGCTTCGCAGAGGAAGCCATGCCCCGCCGCATAGGTGCGCAGCTGAACGCGATCCTCCCCCCGGGCGGCCCGGGCCTGAGCGACGGCCGCCGTGATCGCCGCCAGGTCGTCCGCGGGCACCAAGGGATCCTGGTGGCCGTAGATCAGGAGCACCCGGCCCGCGCCCACAGACAACACCTCCAGGCTGGGCGGTCCTCCACCGGGTCGCCCCTGGGCCACTCCGGCCCCGTAACAGACGCAACTGGCGGCCATGTCCTCCAAACCGGAGGCCAACAGGGCGACCTGGCCGCCAAAGCAGAAGCCCAGGCAGCCGATCGCCCCGGCTCCAGCGCCGGGCAGCCGCGCCCGCAGCCAGCGCTGGGCCCGCGCCACATCCTGCAGGAGGGTGGGGGTTGTCGTGCGGTCTTTGTGGGAGCGACCCTCCTGGACATCCAGGGGGCCGTAGCCCAGGCAGAGCTCTGGAGCCGTTCGCGCGAAGAGGGGCACCACCAAGGCCCCATAGCCCAAACCCGCCAAGCGATCGGCCACGCCACACACCCAGGGGTTCAGGCCAAAGATCTCCGGAAACACCAGCAAGCCCGCCTTGGGGGCCGTGTCGATGGGCTGGGCCCACCACCCGCGCAGAAGCACCTCCCCGGCGCGCTCCGGCTCCAGAGCCACCCAGTCGGCACGGATCGGCGCGCCGACCGGGTGGCCAGGAAAGGACGACGCACCACTCTCCACCATGGTCCCGAGGGCAACCCAGGGCTGATTCAAACTTGCCACTCTGCGTTCGTGTGCCCGGCAGCTCTGAGGAACTGAGTCCCGAGCTCATAGGGGTCTCAGCGTGGGACCTGAATCACAATCGTGGCCTGGCGCCTCTATCCAACCACTTTAAAGCAGCCCTGGAGGGCAACCGGCACATGGTCCTATGCCAGGGGGGGAATTGTCACGGGGGCAAAAGCTCCTTAGGGTGGCCGCCAGAACCAGGGCTTGAGCCGCGTGCGCTTCCACATCCAGCAAGAGAGCGATATTCCTGCCTCCACGCAGCTCTACAACCAGATTTGCTTTGCCATTGCCGCGCGCCACTATCCCCCCGGGCACCGTCTGCCGAGCACGCGCCAGCTGGCCATGCAGACGGGCCTGCACCGCAACACCATCAGCAAGGTCTACCGGCAACTGGAAACCGACGGTGTCGTGGAGGCCATGGCCGGTTCTGGCATCTACGTGCGCGACCAGCAGAAGCCCAGAGAGCTCAAACCACCGCCGGGGTTGCGCACCAAGATCCTGCCGGACATCGACCGTGTGGTGCGTCAGAGCATTGACGGTCTGCTCAATGCCGGCTGCACCCTGCAACAGGCCCGCGAGCTGCTCACGCGGGAGGTCGATTGGCGGCTGCGCTGCGGGGCTCGGGTGTTGGTGAGCACGCCTCGGGAGGACATCGGAGCCTCCATGCTGATCGCCGAGGAGCTCACCCCCAATCTGGAGGTGCCCGTGGAGGTGGTGCCGATGGAGGAGTTGGAGGCGGTGCTGGAGAACTCCAGCAAGGGCACCGTCGTCACCAGCCGCTATTTTCTCCAGCCCGTGGAGGAGATCGCCCAGCGCCATGGCGTTCGCGCCGTGCCAGTGGATCTCAATGATTTCCGGCACGAGCTGGACCTGCTCAAGGAGTTGCGCGCCGGCAGTTGCGTGGGCCTGGTGAGCATCAGCCCCGGAATCCTGCGGGCTGCGGAGGTGATTCTGCACTCCATGCGTGGCAATGCGCTGCTGGTGATGACGGCCAACCCCGACACGGGAAGTCGTTTGCTGGCTCTGCTGAGGGCCGCCAGCCATGTGTTGTGCGACAGGCCAAGCCTGCCGTTGGTGGAACAGACCTTGCGGCAAAATCGCTCCCAATTGATGCGCCTGCCGGTGGTCCACTGCGCCCAGAGCTATCTGGGCAGCGCCACGATTGACCAATTGCGCAAGGAAATCGGCCTCCTGGCCGTCTGATGCGGTTCATCAGCCCCCTCTTCCAGGCCATGGCCGCAGACCTGGCCATGATCCGGGAGCGGGATCCTGCCGCCAGGAGCTCTCTGGAAATCCTGCTCTGCTACCCCGGCTTTCATGCCTTGGTGATCCATCGGATCAGTCACCGCCTTTGGCGTCTGCGGATTCCCCTGCTGCCACGCTTACTGAGTCAGATGGGACGCCTGTTGACCGGCGTGGAAATCCACCCTGGGGCTGTGATCGGCCATGGGGTGTTCATTGACCACGGCATGGGTGTGGTGATCGGCGAAACCAGCGTGATCGGCGACAACTGCCTGCTGTATCAAGGTGTGACCCTGGGGGGCACGGGCAAGCAGGAGGGGAAACGGCACCCCACCCTGCGGGACAACGTTGTGGTGGGTGCGGGAGCAAAAGTGCTGGGAGCGATCACGGTGGGGTCCAACACCCGGATCGGTGCGGGATCGGTGGTCTTGCGGGATGTGGATGCGGACAGCACGGTGGTGGGCGTGCCCGGACGGGTGGTGCACCAATCGGGAGTGCGTATCGACCCCTTGGCCCATTCCGCCCTGCCGGATGCGGAGGCGCGAGTGATTCGCAACCTGATGGAACGCATCGATCAGCTGGAATCAGAAGTGAACCGTTTGCAGGAATGCCTGCGGGAAGTGGCCGCCGGTAGGCCCCTCAAAGAGCCCTGCGCCGGCAGCGCCCAAAACATTCGCGATCGGGAGATTCTGGAGTTTCTCGGCGAATCCATGCAACCAAGCAGGTCCGAAAAAGCCAAGAAAGACAGGAGTGCGACACCCCCTGACTAAAGGTGTTTCACTCCGCCGGGGAAGCGTCAGGGAGCCCCGGGGCGGATTCAAATCATGGCCCTTGATCCGGCGGGTTTGCAACGCGACGAGCTTGCCTGCTGAGGTTCCTCAGGGCGGAGGCCAGGTTCTGATTCAAGCCCGCGGTCCTCGCCGGGGATACCTGCGGTGCCTCGGGCCTGATCTGCAAAGCAATTGGGATCTCGTCGTCGGACTCGGCGCTCAAGCTTGGGTTGGCTCACCCATCCAGGCTGTTTGAAGCAACTCTGGCAAGCGCCTGGACAAGCTCGGTCTCTGCGTCTCTCCCAGGGCTGACCAAAAGTCCTGTGGGAGCCGGGGATCAGGGGGCCTGTCCATCGGCAGACCCGTCGTCATTTGTGCCCAGCCAGGACGGTCCGCGTTCTTCAGCTCCATTTGCGGGACCTCACCTTGACGTTGAGGCAGCCCTGCTCGCCTCCTGGAGTGAAATCCCTTTCTGTTCGTGATCTCGCTGGCCAGGCGCGGCACACCAAAAATGATTTTCTGAGGCGCCCTCAAGGGCACCTCGAACAAGCACCCCCAGGGCTGCTTTAAAGTGGTTGGATAGAGGTGCCAGGCCACGATTGTGATTCAGGTCCCACGCTGAGACCCCTATGAGCTCGGGACTCAGTTCCTCAGAGCTGCTGGGCACATGAACGCAGAGTGGAAAGTTTGAATCAGTCCTGCGTTCTCTCCCGTCCCAGAGGGAGCTCCTTTGCTGCCACGGATCGTACTGGCCAGCCTCAGCACGACAGAATTGATTTTTCGAGGTGCCCTCAAGAAAAAAGCGATGAAAGCCACTCTTTCATCGCTTGAGGACAGCTCCATCAAATTACTGTGCCGAGTTTAACTAGGGCTTGCTGAATTTCATTTGCGGGATTTTCCGACGCGCCAAAGGCGGATCTCTCGACTCGCACTCCCAAACAGTTGTGACCACAGTTTGACTCCTAGAAGCTGACTAAGCAGTCCTAAACAGCGCTGAACAGCGCCTG
>JBKDSV010000177.1:0-2966 GCA_046340795.1 Cyanobacteriota bacterium
CAGGCGCTGTTCAGCGCTGTTTAGGACTGCTTAGTCAGCTTCTAGGAGTCAAACTGTGGTCACAACTGTTTGGGAGTGCGAGTCGAGAGATCCGCCTTTGGCGCGTCGGAAAATCCCGCAAATGAAATTCAGCAAGCCCTACGTAAAGAGAATAAAAGCTTTCAAAGAACATCTTGAGCAAAATAACTTAGCCTTTAATTCGCGCACCCAAGTAGAATATGAACAGCTGTTATCTTCCTATGAAAAAAGTAGAACAGTAGTGCCTAAGTAGCCAGAGGAAAAAACTTCAACACACCAGCGACAACAACCCAAGCAGTCGCCGGCATGTCTCGCGGGTCATGTTATGTTTATTTAGTCGAGCTACTTACATAAAAAGGACGAGGGATAAAAGGGATGAGAAACGCCTGGCAGGTGATATTGAGAAAAAAGACACAAGCGAACATCGCAAAATCTAGATACTCTTACAACTGAAGTGCGATATAAAATTCGTTAACACCATTGTAAATTCTTATTCGGGTTTCGGGGGGAAGGAATGCATAGTGAGTCAGTTGATCGATAATGGATTTAAATGTAAAACCAGTAAATTGAAAAGTGTGTACGTCCACGTATGGACTTGTACTGAACTCCTGAAATGCTCTGTCGAATCCTTGTCGCGAGGCTCTGCCTGCATCGCAATTCCAAAGTGGGTCTACCGTATTATTGTAATCCTCAACAATGAAGCATCGATGCTCTAAAACAGATCGAAAGCTTGGTTTGGTTCTTTTTTCATAGAAAGCTGTCAAGACATCAATCAGTGTCGAAGCAGGTAGGAAATGATCAAAACAATATCGCTTGTCTGGAATCGAAGCAACATATAATCCTCTCGGTTTTAGGATTCTTGAAACTGAGAGGATGTGCGAGAGTAGATCTGGTTGGTGTTCAATGCAGTGATGGGAAACAACAATGTCGTAGCTGCGGTTAATTTGCTCGTAGCCATTGCTCAAAATATATTCAATCGCTGGAACTCTAGAAGGATCTCTTCCAGGCAGCTGCGCCGCTCGCTCCTTGAGTTCAGCCTCGGAAAGATAATCTGCATAATGGGTGACAATTCCCTTTTGGCTTAGATGCTCAAGGGATGGCTGGTCAAAGCAGCCAATTTCCAAAGCATTCAGTATCGGAAGATCAGCTAGCAAGGCCAGCAAGGACTGTCGGTCGCGAATTCTGGCTGCTCTTCGCCCTTCTTCAAGCCCATGACTCAGCCAGTGCTGAAGCAATTGAGCTGAAGAAAACGTTTCAAGGTCTTTGTACTCACGATATAAAGCTTCGTTAAAATCAGCTGGCAGACATGAGAAGAGATCAACCCATTCACGCCTTTGATTTTGCGTGTTTTCAGAGCCGCTCATGCCTTGTAAAACAGAAGTATTGAAAGTCATCGGGACCAGGAAGGCGCATCGTCGCCTATCTTAGCCCAATACCCCAAATTCAGCCGACCTGGTTATTTCTTGCATGATTACACCTACGCTAGGGAGGCTCTGGACAACCCCTCAGCGGCACCCGTGAGAGCGAAGAGCTGCCAGTTGGTGCAAGGGACAGCTTCCACTGGCGACCGGTTGCCCAGAGCCTCCCTAGAGTTCCACTATTGTGACATCTCCAGGCAAATTGTGATGGCTAAGTAGAGCGATGTGTTGTCTTTGTTGACGAAGTCGATCTGGCTTTGTCGTGGCCTTCAGATCACCTCGCTTGGACCGTGATGTTCTGAGTTCATCCCCGCTGAAGACGTTGTCAGATCCACCGCTCTGGGAAAGATCGGGAAGCGGCATCTGCATCGTCGGATGTTTTTTCATTGGGAAAGATGGCCCGCTGCCTAGATTTGATCTTGGAAGCTTGGATTCAGTCCTAATGGATGGCAGGAGCTGTATCTTGTGAACGTGTGACAGACGAACTCTGTGGCCGGGGAATCCAGGGGCGGTTCCCCAAGGTGACCAAGCAGCATCCACCAACCGAGGGCTCATCCAGGAGCACTGGGGATTGAACAGATACACCCATCATCGGATTGGGCCTTTGCCGACTCTTACTGCAGGCGGATGACAAAGCACTCCAGGAGCCTATTGCGCATAGAAAAACTGGATCAACGGTCACATACAAAAGCTGCGAGATGCACCAACCGAGAGCTATTGAGGAGCTCATTGAGATGGCCCAATCAACAGTTTCTCCAGACATCCTTTTTTGGAAGTAGATTTGACCTGAATCCAGTCGAGTCGGATCTCGATTTGTCGCGGAAGAATTCCGTCTTGGTCTGGAATTATCTCGATATCCTCGCATGGACATCTATGCGCAATAGGCTCCTAGACGCCTGGATTGCGACCTCCAACTTGATAACGACACCCATCGCACCCGAGGAAATCACGAGGGCGTAATGGTGTGTTTCCACACAGTGGCATTGAGACTATTAATATTAGTGGAGTTTCAATCGATCTGCTCTGGCCTGCCAAGCGCGCTGCCTGGCATTGGGGAGGTGGTGGCGATGGCTCGCCGTCAGCCCGATACAGACGCCTGGCTTGCGCAGCCTCAAGCATCAGTGGTTTTCCGATCCGGCAGCCATCTACAAGTCAAGACATGCTGTTGCCCTGATCAGGCAGTTTCGTCCCCAGCGGGAAGAGCGTGATTTTTATTAATTTATTGCTGTTCCATCCATCAATCGCGCTCACCAGATGAGTTTTGGCAGTGCTGACGCTCACATCTCCGTTGAGAACTGCCCCGCCATCCATCTCGTGACTTGCTTTGCGGGAACGCGTCGGCTCGTCACTCCCCTTGGGGAGGTCGTTGACACCAGAGGTGGGGTCCTGCTCCAGGGCTGCCTCAAGGTCAAGGTGAGGTCCCGCAAATGGAGCTGAAGAACGCGGACTGTCCTGGCTGGGCACAAATGACGAGACGGGTCTGCCGATGGACAGGCGCCCTGATCCCCGGCTTCCACAGGACTTTTGGTC
>JBKDSV010000178.1:0-5284 GCA_046340795.1 Cyanobacteriota bacterium
CGAATCCGGTCAGACCCTGGGCCGGGTGTTGGGGTTCAGTTTTGATATCGAAACAGGCGAGCTCGTCACCCTGGTGATCTGGGCGATCGGGGTGCCCATGCTGGCGGAGGGGGTGTTGAGCACCTGGGAGCTGCCCGTGGCCGAGGTGGTGAGCAGCGGCAGCGACCGCATCATTGTGTACGAGGGCGCCGAGCAGAAGCTCAAACAGCTGGGCACGGGGCTGCTGGAGAAGATGGGCATCGGTGGCACCAGTTGGGAGCGGGAGGAGCGGGAGCGTTGGCGCAGTGCTCCGGTGCCAGCGGAAAATCAGCTTCCGGCCGGCCTGCCCAGCCAGCGGGAACAACGCCGCATCCAGCCCGCCACCAGCCGCGCCTTCCAGCCGGAGGAAGAAATGGAATACGTGGAACTGGAGGATCGTCGTCAACGGGAACCCCTGCGCCAGCGCCGCTATCTCGACGACGAAGGCTCCCGAGACACTTACAGCTCGCCCTATTCCGATCGGGACGATCAGGAGCGCTTCCCCTCCCGGGATCCGGGGGATTGGGATCAGCGGCCCATGGAGCAGGAGCGCTTCCTGGATCAGGACCTCTCCCCGCGCAGGGACGTTGAGCGGCAACGAGACCGGGAAGCCAGCCGCGAGCCGGTGCCCGGTCTCCCCCGGCGTGACGGCGGAAACGGATCAGCCGCCGCCGACCACCCGCGAGATCGCCAGCAAGCGTCCCGGGGGTGGGGTCAGGAGCCCCAGGGCCGTCCGCAGGATCCAGAGCGAGACCCCCGCGCCCGGGAAGCGGAGGGGCGCCAGCGGCCTTCCCGGGCCCCTGAGCCATCGCCGCGGCTGGGGCGGTCTGGGGGCGAGGAGCCGGTGGATGTGGAGCCAGAAATCCTGGATGATCCCTGGTGACGATCAGGGATCAATCCGTGAGGCAAAGGATGGCAAGGCGGAAGCGGCGCGGCAGCGCCATGGCGCTGGTGCTGGGCCTGGGCTCTGGCCTGTGGCTGCAGCCGGTGATCGGCCAGGGGGAGGCCGAGGCGCCAGCCACACCCCTGTCCTCGCCGACCAGTGCCCCGACCAAGGCCAGCGGGCCAGAAGCGCCGGCCACGGACGCCTCCCCTGCCCCTGCGGCCAAGCCCGCCACACCCGGCAAGGCGGCGCCCGCCAGGCCGGCGACAACCGTCAAGCCAGGGGCCCCCGCCCAGCCGGGCGCCGCCTCCAAACCGTTCACACCAACCCAGCCCGGCGCCGCCGAGAAGCCAGCCGCAACCCCCAATCCCTCTGGGGGGACACCTGCCGGCCCCAGGCCAGGGGAGAAGCCATCGGCGTCTTTCGCACCGATCAAACCGCCGAATCTGCCTCCAGAGCCTGTCTTGATCTGGCAACCGGAGGGGACCGTCACTCCGTCGCCACGGGGTCAGGCCCTCCCCGGGCGCAGGCCCGGGGGGGCCAGTGCGGAGGGGCGGGAGCAAGGAGAGCCCCTCGCTCCCGCCCCGGGGCCAAGCGGCCCATCGGTGAGAGGGCCCATGCTGCCTGGCACGGCGCCTCCAGGAATCGCCCCATCCGGGATGATGGTGCCGCCGGGAATGGTCCGGCGAGCAGGCCTAGCCCCAGGCGCCATGCCTGCCGGGGGGAGGCCTCCCGGAGTGATTCCCCCAGGCGCCATGCCGCCTGGGGGAATGCCACCCGCAGGCAGGCCTCCCGGGAGGATGCCACCCGGTGCCATGCCGCCCGGGGTGATGCCACCTGGTGGAAGACCGCCAATACTGAATCCACCGCCTCCAGGATCAGCAGGGAGCCCATCCGGGCCCCCGCGCGCGCAGCCGTGGTCTCCCTGGGCTTCGTTGGGCATGGTCCTGCTGCTGGCCGGGGGTGTCACGGGGGGGGTGTGGATCCGTCGCCAGCGACGGACGCGAGAGTTGGAGCCGGATGGCCGGCCGCCTGGAGGCTGAACCGCCGCGCCAGGATGGTTGCTCACCATGGTGCTGTGCGACAACTGGCAAGTTGTGCGACGGGCACAAGAGCCCGCCTGCGGCCTGGTGGTGGCCTGCATGGTGGAGGGGGCGAAGCCGTCAGGCGAGCCTCCTGGAGGGTGACAGTCGAGCTGATCAGTGGCGAGGATCCATGTGCAGCTGACGTTGTTTCCGATGAACATTGACGGCAAGGCCTGGCGCACAATCTGGCTGGAAGAGGGGGGGCGCTCTGTCGGCGTGATCGATCAAACCCGGCTACCCCATCAGTTCCAGACCCGCTCTCTGGACTGTTGGGAGGCGGCGGCGGAGGCGATTGCCACGATGGTCGTGCGCGGTGCCCCTCTGATTGGCGTCACCGGCGCCTATGGGTTGATGCTGGCCCTGCAAGCGGATCCCAGCGACGGCTCCCTGGAGGCCGCCTTCGCTGGGCTCAATGCCACCAGGCCCACGGCGGTCAACCTGTGCTGGGCCCTGGAGCGGGTGCGCCAGCATGTGGCGCCCCTACCGCTGGCGGAGCGGGCGGCGGCGGCGGCGGCGGCGGCGGCGGCCATCGCGGAGGAGGATGTGGCCATGGGCGCGGCCATCGGTGACCATGGCCTGGCGCTGTTCCGGCGGTTGGCCGCGGCCCGGCCTGCGGAGCGCCAGGGCCAGCCTTTCCAGGTGCTCACCCACTGCAATGCGGGTTGGCTGGCCACGGTGGATTGGGGCACGGCCCTGGCGCCGATCTACAAGGCCCACCGCGCCGGCCTGCCACTGCATGTATGGGTGGATGAAACCCGGCCCCGCAACCAGGGCGCCAGCCTCACCGCCTACGAGCTGGGTCGGGAAGGCGTGCCCCACACGGTGATCGTCGACAATGCTGGCGGCCATCTGATGCAGCACGGCCAGGTCGATGTGGTGATTGTCGGCAGCGATCGCACCACGCGCCGCGGCGATGTGTGCAACAAGATCGGCACCTACCTCAAAGCCCTGGCCGCCCGCGATAACGGGGTGCCTTTCGTGGTGGCCCTGCCTGTCTCCACCATCGACTGGTCGATCGCAGATGGAGTGGCGGAGATCCCGATCGAGGCCCGTGGCGCCAGCGAGGTGACCCAGATCCAGGGCCGGGGCCCCGATGGGGCACTCACCAGCGTGCAGCTCACCCCTGATGGCAGTCCGGGGTTCAATCCCGCCTTTGATGTCACCCCCGCCCGGCTGGTGACGGCGCTGATCACAGAGCGGGGCGTGGCGCCCGCGACGGAAGAGGGGCTGAGGGCGCTCTACGGCAGCGACCATTCCTCGACCTGAACGAAACGGGGGCGGAGGAGCCGCTTTGGGGTTGCCTCACCTCAACTGAGGCGGGTGGCTGTACGGTCTTGCGCACCTGACGAGCGATGAGCCGTTGACCGCCGGAGGTGGCACAATACAAAGGTTCGGCTTCGGCCGAACTAGGTGGTCCACACCAGTGTTTCGGACAGCGGTTCGATTCCGCTCAGCTCCATTTTCGCTTTCGCCCAGTGGCGGGAGTCCAGTCAGGGGCTGCAATGGTTTCGACGGGGCGCCAGGAGGATGACTGAAGCCTGCTCGGTCAGAGCAAAACCGTAACAGCGAACAACATCGTTCGTTTCTCCCGTCAAGCCGCCCCTGTGGCTGCCTGACACTCTTAACGGAGACGGGGTGAGGTCAGCCTTGTCAGCCAAATGACCCATGGGGCCTGGAAGGGCCCCTTCACTATTTTGGCGGGCGTTGCGCCAGACAGACAGGCGCGAGTTTCGCCCGCGTCAGGAAAGACGTCCAACCGGTTTGACCGATCCAGCAGGGGGGCCCATTGATCGAAGCCTTCCGCACTGCCTGTTGGTTCTGGAGCCCCAGCGATCGGGCTATCGCGAGCAGCCTTCCTGCGGTGCCTGGCAGCTCGGGCAGCTCGCATTGGCTGGCAGGGTGTCGTTTTGCAGCAGGTCCCTCAGCCAGGCCGTAAAGGGCATGCCTGCGGATTGTTCGCTGAAGAACAGCGGCGCACGCAAGATGGTGTGCGTCTTGCCCGCCGCCACATAAGAGCGGAAGTTGGGCAAGGCCTGGCGGCTGGCCAATTCGCTCGTCATCGTGTTGGTCCAGGCGTTGCATGTCTGCGCCGACCCCATCTGGGCGTAAAAGGCGGTCTGCGTGGCGTCGTGGATGCTGGTGAACTGCGCGAAGCGATCGTTCGGGAAATGTGCCGCCAGCTTGGCAACCACCTGGCTGTCCGGCGTGTTTGACGCATCAGGAGCAAAGACGGAGGCCGGCAGCTGGTACTTCCAGCTCTTGTTGCGGAGCCGTTCGAAGTCAGGTGTTGTGACCCCCTGTCCGCTATCACCACGGAACACGGCGCGGGCATCCGGATACAAGGCCCGCAGCGATGTGTAATGCGTGCCGGCGCCATAGGCGCCGGCACTCGATCCGGTCACCAGGAGCCGAGCAGGTTGTGGCAGGTTGGTGCGCATCCAGTTCAGGATCACCTGCATGTTGTCCCAGCCACGATGCTCGATCGTGAAAGGCTTGCCTGTGTTGGGAAATGTATAGTGCGCCGTATTTGATCCTGAGTGCACATCACCCGTGCAATAGGGAACGAAAATCATGCTCCAGTCCCGCAGCGGATTTCGCGGATCGCTGTGGTCGAGAAGGCCGGTCATGTGACCGGGGCCATCACCAGGCAAAAGCTCGGCCTTGTAGACGCCAACGGCATCCTGATCATCTTGACCGGAGAAGAACGCCCGGTCGCCCGCAAGACGTGGCTTGGAACAGGTCGCATCGTTCCAGCAGGCGCCGCCGCCATTGAAGAACACCACCAAGCCATCTGCCGTGCCCTTGTGGTAGTAGTAAGAAAATTCAGTGGTAGTAGTAAGAAAATTCAGGGGTGGTGCCTGGCGCATCCGAACACGTGGGAGTGAAGCGGCGCCCCTTGATGGTCACGCTCCGGGGCACGATCTTCTCCCAGCCATTCGGACCTCCTGCAGAGGCGGGAGAGGTGGACATGTTGTTCTCAGCCATGGCGAAGTTGGGCGTTATCACGACGGCTGCGGCAACCATGCCAAACCTCAAGAAGTGCATCTTTTGATCTCCCATTCGGGTATCATGGCTGCGAAATTGTACTGCTCAACCCCCCCACGCCCTCGTGCCGGTGACACGAGGGCGTGAGGTTGTCAGGCCAAGCCAACCACCAACGGGAGCACGTCACTTTGGCGATAAGTATTAATGCTTAAGAGAATTTATCTATTGGTCAATGGGGAGTTCATCAGTGAGAATCAGAGCACGCTCTTTCCACGGCAACAGTATGACCCCTGACCAGCAAGAAGCCCTCAAC
>JBKDSV010000179.1:0-27379 GCA_046340795.1 Cyanobacteriota bacterium
CACACTTTCTCGATTGGGAGGGCTCATCCGCAAACGGACGGCATCCCGCAATGCGGCGTCATAAGTCGGTTTCATGGTCCTCGGTTGGGCCCCCTGGTTGTTGGATCTGGCCTACCGGACAACTTTCCTGACAGTGGGGGGAGCTCCACGCTCTCACAGGTGCCGCTTAGGGGTTGTCCAGAGCTTCCCTAACAGTTCTTTCCTGGAGGCGGCCCCATGCACCGGCTCGACCTATCCAATGAACTGGCCCCCATCAGTGTCCTTCATCCCCATGAACCGGCCCCCCACATTGCCCGTTGGGCCTCCAGACCCAAACCGCATTCCCCCTGGCAGGTAGTGCTCAGCCAGTAGCAAACCACCAGTTGCAGGCGGCGGGCGGTGGTGGTGATGGCGGTGGCCATCACCTCTCCCTGCGGGTGTGCCAACAGACTACGAAGCTGGCATCAGAGGGCCAGCGCTTGAAATCCAGGCCCAATGCCTGGTTCAGCGGCTCCCGATGTCGCTTGGCAAAGGGCTTCAGATCACGGGAGCTCCTGCAGTTGCTCAGGATCCCGAGCACCGCCAGCAGCACAGCAGGAAACAATGGGGATAGCGCACCCCGCAGCGGTCGCGGCCGTCAGGGATGGCCTTCAGGACGCGGATCAAATCAACAGGAACCGTCTGATCAACGACAGCGGCAGTGGTCTCGGCCATGGCCATCAACCCATCAACCCGTCAACCCGTCAACCCGTCAACCCGTCAACCCAGAGCCCAGCCCGTCAGCAGCACCCTATCAACAGCACTGAATTGATTCTTTGGGCAGCCTGGGGGGTCCGGCCATCGCCATGCGCTCCGCTCAAGCCCATGACAACCAGCCAATCCATCAACGCTGGCCAGGCCCCTCGCGCCCATAGGATGGCGCCATGACCCTCGCCACCAGCGGCCGGCCGGACCTGGCGGCGCTGTTCCCCTTCCCCCTCGACCCCTTCCAGCTGGAGGCGATCGATGCCCTCAACCAGGGCCACTCCGTGGTGGTGAGCGCCCCTACGGGCTCCGGGAAGACACTGGTGGGCGAGTATTCGATCCACCGAGCCCTGGCCCATGGGCGCAAAGTTTTTTACACCACACCGCTGAAGGCGCTCTCCAACCAGAAGCTACGCGATTTTCGTCATCAGTTCGGCGCCGAAAAGGTGGGCCTGCTCACGGGCGATCTGAGCGTCAACCGAGAGGCCTCGATCGTGGTGATGACCACCGAGATCTTCCGCAACATGCTCTACGCGGAGATCGACCACCCGGATGACGACCCGCTGGACGGGGTGGAAACAGTGGTGCTGGATGAATGCCACTACATGAACGATTCCCAGCGCGGCACCGTCTGGGAGGAATCGATCATCCACTGCCCCTCCACCATCCAGCTGGTGGCACTCTCGGCCACGGTGGCCAATGCCGGGCAGCTCACCGACTGGATCGACCGGGTGCATGGCCCCACCCAGCTGGTGCACAGCGACCATCGACCCGTGCCGCTGGCCTTCAGCTTCTGCAGCGCCAAGGGTCTGCATCCTCTCCTCAACGACGAGGGCACGGGCCTCCATCCCAACTGCAAGGTCTGGCGTCCTCCCAAAACCACCCGCCGCAAGGGAGCGGATCGCTCGCCCAAGCCTCCCCAGCCAGAGGCGCCGCCGTTGGGCTTCGTCGTCACGCAGATGGCGGAGCGCGACATGCTGCCAGCGATTTATTTCATCTTCAGCCGCCGCAGTTGTGATAAGGCGGTGCGCGAGCTCGGCACCGTCTGCCTCCTCAACACAGACGAACAGGCCCGCGTCCACGCGCGTCTGGAGACGTTCATCGCCACCACGCCGGAGGCCATGCGTGAAGGCCACGCCGATCCCCTCCTGCGCGGTATCGCCTCCCACCACGCTGGCGTGCTGCCCGCCTGGAAGGAGTTGATCGAGGAGCTCTTCCAGCAAGGGCTGATCAAGGTGGTCTTCGCCACCGAAACCCTCGCTGCGGGCATCAACATGCCCGCCCGCAGCACCGTCATCTCCGCCCTTTCCAAACGCACCGAGCGCGGCCACCGGCCCCTGATGGGCAGTGAATTCCTGCAGATGGCGGGACGGGCGGGCCGCCGCGGTCTCGATTCCCAGGGCTATGTGGTGACGGTGCAGAGCCGCTTTGAGGGGGTGCGAGAAGCCGGTCAACTGGCCACAGCGCCTGCGGATCCCCTGGTGAGCCAGTTCACCCCCAGCTACGGCATGGTGCTCAACCTGCTGCAGCGCTATGACCTGGCCAAAGCCAAGGAGCTGGTGGAGCGCAGCTTCGGCCGCTACCTGGCCACCCTCGATCTGGCGGATGATCAGGCCGCCATCGACAACCTGCGCGCCCAGCTCGCCCAATTGCTCAGCGGTTCAGAGGATGTGCCCTGGGAAGCTTTTGAGGCCTATGAAAAAGAGCGGGGTCGTCTGCGAGAAGAGCGCCGCCTCCTGCGCATCCTGCAGCAACAGGCCGAAGAAACTCTCGCCCATGAACTCACCGTGGCGCTGCAATTCAGCAGCGAGGGCACCCTGGTCACCCTCAAGGCCCCCCAACTGAAAGGACGGCTGACACCTGCGGTGATCGTCGAAAAGGTGAAAGGCCCGGGTCAATTCCCTCTGCTCCTTTGCCTCACTGACGACAACCTCTGGATCCTCCTGCCTTGCAGCGCCGTGGTGAGCCTCCACGCCGAACTCAGCTGCCTTCAGGTGAGCCAGCTCAACGCGCCGGAGCTGCGCCAGGCCGGCGAGCTGCGCCATGGCGATTCAGTCAGTGGCGGCCTCGCCCTGGCGGTGGCCTCCATGGCCCGCCGTCATGACCTGCACACACCCCAATACGACCTGGCCGGTGAGGTGCGCAGCCAGGCGGAAACCGTGCGTCTGCTGGAAGAGGAGCTGGAGCGCCACCCCGCCCACCGCTGGGGTGATCGCAAGCACCTCAAAAAACACCGCCGCCGCATGGAGGAACTGGAAGCCGAACTGGAGGAACGCCAGCGGCTGCTTCACTTCCGCTCCAATCGCCACTGGGACACTTTCCTGGCGTTGATCGAGATCTTGCGCTTCTTTGGCGCTCTCGCCGGCGGCAATGGCCTGGAGCCCACAGAGGTGGGCCGCACCGTCGCCGTGCTGCGAGGCGACAACGAGCTCTGGCTGGGCCTGGCCCTGATGAGCGGTCACCTGGATGGGCTTGAGCCCGCTGATCTGGCGGCCGTGCTGGAGGCCATCTCCACCGAAGTCAACCGACCTGACCTCTGGTGCGGCTTCCCACCGCCGCCCGCCGCGGAAGAGGCCCTGCATGACCTGCGCAGCTTGCGGCGCCAACTGGAACGCCAACAGGAGCACGGGCGCGTGGTGGTGCCCGTCTGGTGGGAGCCGGAGCTCACGGGCCTGGTGGCCCGCTGGGCTCGAGGCGCCTCCTGGAGCGAGGTGATCGCCAGCACCTCCCTCGATGAGGGCGATGTGGTGCGCGTGCTGCGCCGCACCGTCGATCTGCTCGCCCAGATCCCCTACGCCGAAGCCATCAGTGAGCAACTGCGCCGCAACGCTCGCCGCGCCCTGCGAGCCATCAATCGCTTCCCGGTCTGCGAGGTCGATGACCTCCTGCTCCCCTCAGCTCCGCCGCAAGACGAGCCAGACGAGCAGCAACAAACCACTGATGCTGGCCACGGCGTAGATCGTGTCGGCGTAGGGAGTCCAGAGCATGGGGCGGAGATTGTGGCTGGAGAGGAAGGCGTGGCTGGGTAAGTGGTGATGATGCCGCCTGGCCGGCTCAGGGCACTCGGGGCGCCAACACCTCCTCCAGGGCAGCGGCGATGGCAGCGGCGATGGCGGGCTTCCCCTCCAGCCGACACTCTCCAGCGGCGCTCACGAGCCAGGCCACCTGCAGGTCATCGCTGATCTCCTCCCCCCGGTTGGCCACCACCAGCGTGGAGCGAGCCAAGCGCCGCTGGGCCTCGGCCAGCAACTCCCCATGGCTCACGCCTTCCATGTATTTGAAACTCACGATCGGCAGCGTTGGCACGACGGCTGCCACCGCCTCGATCACCTTTTCCGTTGGCTCCAGCTCTAGCACCAGATCCCCGCGACCGCTCGGCATCTTGCCCGCCACCACCGCCCGCGGGCGGTAGTCGGCCACGGCGGCGGAGAACACCGCCGCCTCCGCCCCCTCCAACTCCTCCGCCAGCACCCGCTCGCGGTAGGCGTCATAGGTGGGAACGACGCTGACGGCGGGCAGCCATTCCGCCGGCCGCCAACCCCCATCGCCCAACACCAGCCGGCTGTCGGCGCCGCGCCGCAGCAACTCCTCATGAATCGCCGCGCCGAGCTGGCCGCGGAAGCGACTCGTCAGCCGTCGCACCCCATCCACCGGCACCGGCGTGGGACCACCCGTCACCAGCAGGCGCCGATTGCGCAAGGGTGAACTGCTCAAGGCCCGGCACACTGCCGCCACGATCAGCTCCTCCTCCGGCAGGTTGTGCTTGCCGTAGGCATCCCGCGGCGGCACAAACCGCACCCCCAGGTCCGCCAGCCGCCGGCAGTTGGCTTCGAAGACTCCGTTGTGCATCGAGCCATGCATCGTCGGCGCCAGCAACACCGCCGTCTCCCCGCGCGCCAGACGGCCCAGGGCGGAGGCCAGGGCGGCGGTGACCACCGTGTCGGCGATGCCCCCGGCCGCCTTGCCGATGGTGTTGTAGGTGGCGGGAGCGACCAGATAGGCGGCGAACGTCTCCCCGTCACTGAGATGTTCCGCCCGCCAGCTCAGCTCCCGCACCAGCGGCCGGCAGGTGCTCCACTCCAACGCCTCCGCCCCCACGTAACGCAAGGTCTCTGGCGTGCAGAAGGCCGTTACCGCAGCGCCACGGCGCCGCAGGGCCCGTGCGAGCAGCGGCGCCTTCATCGCCGCGATGCCCGCCCCCACCAGCAAGGCGATGGACTGCCCTTCCAGGTGGCGGGAGAGCGCGGGCACGTCGTGGTCGCCGATCGCGGCACTGGCCGGTGGCGTGAAGGTCCAGTCGAAGGCGCCGCCCACGGCCTTAGAGGCCCAACCGTTGGAAGATCACCTCCAGCTGAGCCCGATGGGGCTCGCTGGCGAAGCAGGCGGCCAGACGCTCGGGGCTGAGGTGGCCCATCACCACCGGATCGGCCTCCAAGTTGGCGCGGAAGTCCCCCCCCTCGGTGTTCCAGGCCGCATGGGCATGGCGCTGCACCAGCGCATAGGCCTCCTCCCGGCTCAGGCCTGACGCCACCAGCTCCAGCAACACCCGCTGGCTGAACACCACCCCGCCGTAGACGTTCATGTTGCGAGCCATGTTCTCCGGATACACGCCCAACCCCCGCACGACCTCGGTCATCTCCCGCAGCATGAAATGCAACGTCACCGAACAGTCGGGCAGCATCATCCGCTCCACCGAGCTGTGGCTGATGTCGCGCTCGTGCCACAACGCCATATTTTCCAGCGCGGCCACGGTGTAGCTCCGCAATACCCGCGCCAGACCGCTGATGCGTTCGCTGCGGATGGGATTGCGCTTGTGGGGCATGGCTGAACTGCCTTTTTGCCCCTTGGCGAAGTTTTCCTCTACCTCCAGCACATCACTGCGTTGCAGGTTGCGGATCTCCGTGGCAAAGCGCTCCAGGGAAGCGCCGATCAGCGCCAGGGTCTGCACATAGTCGGCATGGCGATCGCGGCTGATCACCTGGGTGCTGGCCGTGTCAGGCAGCAGCCCGAGCAGTTGGCAGGTGCGGGCCTCCACCTCGGGATCGGTGTTGGCGTAGGTGCCCATCGCGCCACTGATCTGCCCGACCGCCACGGTGGTTTTCAGCCGCGCCAGGCGCTCCTGGTTGCGCAGGGTTTCCGCCAGCCAGCCGGCCAACTTGAAGCCAAAGGTGATCGGCTCGCCGTGGATGCCATGGGAGCGGCCGATCATCACCGTGGCTTTGTGGGCACGGGCCAACTCCCGCAGCGCCTCGATCAGCCGGGCCTGCTCCTTCTCCAGCTCACCCACAGAGGCCTTCAGCTGCAGGGCCAGACCCGTGTCGAGCACATCCGAACTGGTCATCCCCAGATGGATGTAGCGCCCCGCCTCCCCCACGTGCTCGTTCACGTTGGTGAGGAAGGCGATCACGTCGTGCTTCACCTCCGCCTCGATCTCCAGGATGCGGGGCACGGAGAAGGCGGCCCGCTGGCGGATCTGCTCCATCGCCTCGGCGGGCACGCGCCCCAGCTCGGCGTTGGCCTGGCAAGCGGCGATCTCCACCTCCAGCCAGCCGCGGAACTTGGCCTCCTCGCTCCAGAGGGAACCCATTTCAGGGAGGGTGTAGCGCTCGATCAAGGGCCATGGGAGGGGGCTGGCCCCCAACCTATCGGGCGGCCCGAAATGGCTCAGGCGGCGGCGGTGAGGCGGCGATGGGGCAGTTCCATATGGAGCAGGGTGCCCCAGGATTGTTGCCGCACCCAGCAGCGTCCACCACGGCAATGAATCACCTGGAACGGGGGCAGATCCTCCGGATGGTCATGAAGACGCACAAAACACCCGGGACGCAACAGTTCAAAGACATCAGCCTGTTGACGCCCGCTTTCTCGTGCCATGGTCAGCGACCGAGTCGGGGCCATCCTCACCTCCGTCTTTGGAGAGGGCGCCGCTCCTTGGATTTTGTTCCATTTTCTGCGTTGAAACCATGACGAAACGGCAGCGGCTCGATCTCCTGCTCTTGCAGCGCGGGCTCGCCGCCAGTCGAGAGCAGGCGCAGCAGCTGATTCGGGCGGGCTGGGTGCGCCAGGATGGGCGCGTGCTGGACAAACCCGGCACCACCCTCCCCGCCGATGCGCCCTTGGAGGTGGCGGCCCGGCCGCGCTACGTCTCCCGCGGTGGCGAAAAGTTGGAAGCGGCGCTGGCGGCCTTCCCCATCACCGTCCGCGATCGGGTTTGCCTGGATGGGGGTCTCTCGACCGGCGGGTTCAGTGATTGCCTGCTCCAGCACGGCGCCCGCCGCCTTTACGGAATCGATGTGGGCTATGGCCAGGTGGCCTGGAGCCTGCGCACGGATCCCCGCATGGTGCTGCGGGAGCGCACCAACCTGCGCCACCTCAGGCCGGAGGAGCTCTATGGCCCCGACGATCCCTGGCCGGATCTGGCCGTGGCTGATCTCTCCTTCATCTCCCTGCGGGTCGTGCTGCCGGCCCTGGCTGCCCTGCTGCGCCCCCGATCGCCCGCAGAGGGTCTGGATCTGGTGCTGCGGGTCAAGCCCCAGTTCGAAGTGGGGCGCGACGGCGTGGGCAAAGGGGGCGGGGTGCGCGATCCAGCGGCCCAGGCGGCGGCGATTGCGGGCGTGCTGACGGCGGCGGTGGCGCTGGGCTGGCAGGCCCGGGGGCTGGTGGGCTCGCCGATCACCGGCCCGGCCGGCAACCACGAATACCTCCTTTGGCTCGGCTCCGCACCCGGGGGGCTGAAGAATGGCGAGGGAAGCCCGGGGACATGGGGAAACCCTCAGATCCAGGCGGTGGTGGCCGCCACCCTGGCGCGTTGAGCCACTGCGCCCATCTTCAATCGCCAGCCGGACTTCCTGCGAGCGGAGGACTCCGGCCGAGGCCCCAGCGCGGACGCTCCATCGAGAGAGTGTCGCGGCGATGGGGCGTCGCGATTCAGATGGCGTCGCTGTCGCGGTCGCCGGTGCGGATGCGGATCACGGATTCCACCGGGGAGATGAAAACCTTGCCATCACCGATTTCACCGGTGCGAGCCGCGTCTTCGATGGCCTGCACCACGGTGGTCACCCGCTCGTCATCCACCACGATCTCCAGCTTGAGTTTCTGCAGGAATTCCACAGTGAATTCCGAGCCCCGATAGCGCTCCACCTGGCCTTTCTGCCGGCCAAAGCCCCGAACCTCACTCACCGTCATCCCCACGATCCCCGCATTCACCAGCGCAATCTTCACGTCTTCCAGCTTGAAGGGGCGGATGATGGCCTCGATCTTTTTCATGGTGTGCGGTGAGGGGATGCAGGCGGGCCGAGGAAGTCTCTCAGACCCGAGGTGAAGCTGGCCACCCGGAGGGTGCCAGCACTCGGATCCATTAGGCCGCGAAGGCCACGGCTCCGGGGTGGCCGTTGCTACTAAGCCCCGCGCCTGGCGCGGAGCCACCTACGGTCAGCACACGCTCATTGCCGCACCCATGGCTGCCTTGCCCCCACTCGAATCCGTCGCCCCCGCGCCCGAGCGCACCACCACGCCGCTCTATGGCCAGCGGGCGATCGAGGAGGGCTGCCTCGTCTGTTTTCCGAATCCACGTCCCGGTCGCCCCTATGAGGTGTCGATCGAACTGCCGGAATTCACCTGCCATTGCCCCTATTCCGGCTATCCCGACTTCGCCAGGCTGCGCTTGCTTTATCAGCCCGGCCCGCTTGTGCTGGAGCTGAAGGCTCTCAAGCTCTATATCAACAGCTATCGCAACCGTGCCATCTCCCATGAGGAGGTGGCCAACCGCATTCTTGATGACCTGCTGGAGGCCTGTGATCCAGCCTGGATGGAGCTGGTAGCCGACTTCAACCCCCGGGGGAATGTGCACACCGTGGTACGGGTCAGCCACGGTGTGCGTCAACCCTGTTGAGGCTCAGCCCCGCAGACAGGGCTGCCTCAAGGTCAAGGTGAGGTCCCGCAAATGGAGCTGAAGAACCCGGATCGTCCTGGCTGGGCACAAATGACGACGGGTCTGCCGATGGACAGGCGCCCTGATCCCCAGCTTCCACAGGACTTTGGGTCAGCCCTGGCCCCGCAGAGGACTGGCGATTCCCTCCAGCAGGGAGGGCAGTTCTCGGGCAAAGGCGGTGAGGTTGCGGTTGCACAGTCCCGCCGCGTGCACCCAGGGGCCATCCTCGCGACGCTCCTCCACCACCCAGAGCTGACGAGTGGCCACCAGGCTGAGGGCACCGCCCAGCAGAACAATCGCAAAACCGCTGTACACCAGCGGCACTCCCGGGTCGCGCTTGAACAGCACACCACTGGCGGGGACCACACCAACCACCCGCACCGGCAGGCCACGCACATCCAACGGGTCCCCCCCCGGCCGCAGCACCCCCAAGGAGGCGCCATCCGCGCCAAACACCTCCACAGGACCCTCTTCGCTGCTGAGGGTCAGCAACACCAGCTGGCTGCCGTCGGGTCGGGTGGGCAGCAGCAACCCCCACACCTCCTCCCCCAGCTGGGGGAACCGCTGCAGGGGGAGCTCCAACACGGGGGAGCGTCCCAGCTGAATCTGAATGGAGGCCAGGGTCCAATCAGCCTGATAGAGAGTGATGCCCTTGTAGCGAAGCGGGTGGTTGACGCTGATCTCCGCCTGGCGCACAGGGTTCCGCGCTGGCAAGGTCGGCGGCGGCGGCGGCGGCGGCGGGGCGGGAAGGGGAGGGGGCATGGCGCGGCTCGCAGGGCCGGAGCGGACCAGGGCTGGAGTGGAAGCGGCGGCGGGAACGGAATCCGCAGCGGATGGCGGCGGGTCTGCGACTCCGGGGAAAACCAGAGCGGATAAGGGATCCGCGGCAGGCTCGGCAACAGCGGAGGAAGGGGCGGGAACGGCGGCGGCAGCGGAATCCACGGCGGCGGGAGCTGGGTGGGCGGAGCCAGGGAGATCCGTGATGGCAGAGGCAGGCGCCGTGGGATTGACGGCTGCGGAGGCTGCGGCTGAAGCGGCGAGCGGGGTGGCAGGAGAGAGAGGCGGGCGGGTGGCGGCAGGTAAGGGGTCATCCGTGGTGCGCGGGGCTGATTCCGCCGCCGCGGGCGGAATGAGACGCAGGCTGGAGGTGAACTGCTCCGGTCGACCCGCTGGATCCCGCGCGATGGAAAAGCGATCGAGAGCCACGGTCACCTGTGGACGCCCCTGGCGATCCAGCAGCTGCAAGTCGCTGCCCGGAGCCAGGAACCGCTCCAGACGCTGGCCAGCAAGCGCTCCCCAGGCCGCTCCCACCATCAACACCACCATGCCGGCATGAACCAACAACGGACCCACCCGACCCACCACCCCCTTGCGCGCCGCGAAGCGACCCTCCCGCTCCCGCACGCTCCAGCCCTTGGCCCGCAGCTGGTCCGCCAGCATCTTCAGGGCATCGTCTTGAGGCGCGGGGAAGGTTTCCGCCAGAGTCAACTTGCTCAGTTGGCGCGGCGTGGTGTAGTCGGTCCAGCGCAGCGAGGCCTGGAGTGCGGGCCACTGACGGCGCCAACTGCACAGCAGCAGGGCCAACCCCAACAAGGCGAGCAGAGCAAGGAACCAGCCGCTGGAATACACATGATCGAGCTGAAGGCGCAGCAGGCCATCCGCCTTCAGCCATCCCAGCCAGGGCGCATCGTCGTAGCGCTGGTGGTAGAAGGCGGCGGCTTCTTTCTGGGGGATGGCGGTGCCCAGGCCGCTCGCTGTCGCGATCAGCAACAGCAGCACAATCGCCAGGCGCAGATCGGCCAACCAGGCCACCAGGCGCAGCAAGGGTCGCCAGGGGGCGGGGGCGGGGGGGAGGCTGGTCATGCCAGATGGGCGGCCAGGGTGAGGGCGCCGGTGGTGAGCAGCACCACCCCGCTGATCGGGGGGATCCAGCGGCCCAGCAGCCGCAGGTGTAGCAGTGTGGGCAGACTCGCCGCCACCGTACCCGCCAGCAGCAAAGGCAACACCTGGCCCGCGCCAAAGCAGGTGAGCAGGAGCATGCCCGCCAGGGGCCGGCCGGTTTGAGCCATCCATGCCAGCAACACGGCGAGCACCGGCGTGGTGCACGGGGTGGCGGCAAGGCCGAAGGCCAGGCCCGCCGCCAGGGGGGCCAGGGGAGCGGGCACGCTCTGGCGCCATCGTTCGGGGTCGGGGCCGGCCGGCAACCGCAGGGGAATCAGCCCCAGCAGGTGCAACCCCATCACCACAGCCACCACGGCCACCACCAGAGACACACCCTCAGGAATCTGGCCATAGAGGCGGCCTAGCAGGCTGCTGCTGAAGCCCAGCAGCACCAGGGAGGCGACGATTCCGCCACTGAAGCTGAGGCTCCGCTGCCATGGCATGGCCAGGGGGCCGGGAGCGGCGGAGGCCAGGGTGGTTGAGCCACCGAAACCCGCCAGATAGGCCAGGGTGACCGGCAACAACGACAGCGAGCAGGGGCCGAGACTCGTCAACAAGCCACCGAGGAACACCAGGCCCAGGGTTAACGGCGTGGGATGGCTCAGTGACGCTTTCAGCAGGGCCTCGCTGGAGTGGGTCCAGTCCGCGAGCTGAAGCCCGAAGCTGGTCATCGGCTGAAAAACGGGCGCGGCGGGCTCAGCCTATCGGCCTCGCCGGTGGCCGTCGCCGTCGCGGGCGGGCGGTTTCCATCCCCGTCGATTCCAGGGAGCAGCGCACCAGCAACCCTGCCACCAGCAGGCTGCTGAGCAGGGAGTTGCCGCCGTAGCTCACCATCGGCAAGGGCAGACCGGTCGTGGGCATGGAACCACTGGCGACAGCGATGTTGAGAATCGACTGGCCCACCAGCAACACCGTGCAGCCAATGGCCACCAGGCGATGTTGGCTGCTGGCGCAGGAGAGGGCGACGCGCAGGCCAACAAAGCCGAACAAGATGAGAAACAACAAAAACATCACGCTGCCGACAAAGCCGAATTCCTCGGCAAATACCGCGAAGATGAAGTCGGTCGTCTGAATCGGCAGGTATTGCAGTTTTTGGGTGGACAGGCCGAATCCCTGCCCCAACACCCCGCCGGAACCGATGGCCAGCAGGCTCTGAACAAGCTGATAGCCCGATCCCTGGTCGTCCTTCCAGGGATCAAGGAAAGAGATCACCCGATCCCGCTGGTACTGGTTGATCATGATGCTTGCGCTGCCGAGCAGGCCGCCTGCGGCAGCGGCGGCCAGCAGTTGGAGCAGGGGCAGGCCCCCCGCCAGAGCCATCATCCAGAGCAGCAGACCGGTCAGGGCCGCGGTGCTCAGATTGGGCTGTTTGAGGATCAGCAGGATGAGCACGCCAAACACCGCAAGCCACAGGAGCTTCTGGTCCGCACCGATGCGTCGCCAGTGGGAGAACAGCACCGCCCCCTGCAACACCACAAAGGGTTTCACCAGTTCCGTGGGTTGCATCTGAATCGGCCCCAACACGAGCCAGCGGCTGGCGCCGTTGACGGTGCTTCCCACCACCAGGGTGGCGGCCACCAGCAACCCGCCGATGAGCAGGGCGGTGGGAGCCAGGTGGAGCCAACGCCGCAGGGTGGTGCGGATGGCCAGCCAAAAAAGGGCCCAGCTGGCCAACAGCCAGAGCCCTTGGCGCTTGACGTAATAGGCCGCGTCCCCCATCTCCCTGTCGGCCACCCACCAGCTGGCGGAAGTGAGCATTAATAGACCGAGAAGGCTCCAGATCAGCACCAGACCCACCACCAAGCGCGCCTCAGCGGGCCAGAGCTCCCACGGCAGCGGGAGCAGGCTCTGGGGAGGCTTGCGAGCCTGGGAGATGGTATCCATGGGTCCTGTGGAAGACAACCTGGCAGGCTCTGCCAGGCCAGTGATCCATTGAGCCCTGCCGGTGGGGGCTTTGTCGAGTCATGCCGAGCAAAAATCTTCCGAGCCAGATCCAGGAACAGCGTCAGCCCGAGCTGGGAAAAGGGTTGACCATGAAAAAAGCCCAGCCAAGGGCTGGGCAAGGACGCTGTGGTGAGGGTCAGTTGCCGCAGTTTTGCTGGCGGCGGCCGGTGGCCAATTCCACCTTCAGTATCTTGCCGCCCTGTTTCATGATGCGCTGCTGCTCAGCAAACCAGCTCTCATACGGTACCCACTTGGTGAAGTAGGTGTTCTGAATCTCCCGCTGGGTGCGTGCTTTTTCAGGGCTCGGAATGCAAGCGGTGACTTTGAACAAACGCATGGTGTTTCCTGGCGGCGAGTGGAGATCTGGCTCAGTTGCCCAGCCCGGAGCTGATGTAATCGAAATAGACACCCATCTCCCGTCCGGCATCGGGACCCACGAGGGCAGCGGTGGCTTCCTTCATCGCTTGAATGGACTGCACAGTGGCACCGATGGGCACACCCAGAGAGTTGTAGGTCTCCTTCAGTCCATTGAGCACCCGCTCATCCAGGATGGAGGTGTCACCCGCCAGCATGGCGTAGGTGGCGTAGCGCAGGTAGTAGTCCAGATCGCGGATGCAGGCCGCGTAACGACGGCAGGTGTACATGTTGCCGCCGGGACGGGTGATGTCCGAATAGAGCAAGGACTTTGCGACGGCTTCCTTGATGATCGCGGAAGCGTTGGCACTGATCGTTGCTGCGGCACGGACACGCAATTCGCCGCTGGAGAAATACTTCTCGAGGCGACCCATGGCGGAACCGTCAAGGTAAAGACCTTGGACGTCTGCCTGGTTGATGACGTTGGTGATGGCGTCTTGCATGGAATCCCGATGAAGATGGCGGTGATGGAATGGATGGGCCTCAGGAGAGGGCGCCGACCACGTAGTCGAAGTAGAAGCCAGCTTCCTCGGCATCACTGCCGGTGAGGATGCTGGTGGCCACCGCCTTCATTTCCCGCACGGCTTCCGCCATGGCTTCAAGAGGGGTGCCCAGGGAGCGATACATCTCGCGAGCGCCGATGATGCCGATCTCCTCGATGGGAGTGACATCGCCAGCGACCACTCCGTAGGTGACGAGCCGCAGGTAGTAGTCCATGTCCCTCAGGCAAGAGGCCGTCATCTCCTCGCCGTAGGCGTTACCGCCAGGAGAGATGACATCAGGCCGCTTCTGGAAGAGCTGACCCGCGGCCTGTTTGACGATGCGTTCGCGGCTCTCACTGAGGGCCTGGGCGACGCGCAGACGACGTTGACCGCCGGCCACAAAGGACTTGACCTGGTCAAGTTCGCCAGGGCTGAGGTAGCGGGCTTCGGCGTCCGCGTTGATGATCGAGTTGGAGACGATGCTCATGCAGTTCTGCCTCGAAACAAGCGGTCACCGTTAAGGAGACCGGTATCCGGTGGGTAAGGTTGAGATCGGTGGTGCCGATCGCGGAGTCATTCTGCGGCAAGGCCCCGCGCCGCTCGCCCTCTCGGTAACAGATCTTCATGGCGACAGTCGCTTGAGATCCCTTGGCACGCAATGACTTTGCCCTGTGGGGCAGACGGGGAATGTTGCAGCAATTGTTCATTATCTGACGTTCTGGATGCGCCGCGCCCAGCGCAGAAAGGGGAGCCTTTCTCCATCGTTTCTGGCCACTGATTGCGACGACACAGCAAAAAAGCCCCCGGGAGCTCCCGGGGGGCCGTAGGAGCCTGGGGCGAGTCGAAACAACGAACCAGGCTGGGTCGCGGCGATCAGATCGCTGGACGGGGGCTTGGGGTGAGGCCGCCATTGCCGCCGTAGAGCTCCGCGGAGCGGTTGACCGTGGCCAGCGGGATGCCATCAACAGTATTCAGACCGCGCAGGTAGGGCACGGTACTGCGCCCGAAGGACCGGGCGTAATCCTCACTGGCGAGCAGTTGTTGCACCGCCGCCGGCAGCCCCTGGCTTGTGCGCAGGGCCAGGAAGCGACTGGTTTCCGCCGGTTGGGCGGCTCGGCCAAGCAGGGCCAGGTGGGCCGCCGCTGCCGCCCGCAGAGGCGCCAGCCGATTGAGCCGTTGCAGGAAGAGCTCACTGCTGGCGATCAGACCGATGAACTCCGCCACAGACACCCGGCCGTTTCGCAGTTGCGATTCCGCATCGAGGAGCCGTTCCGCCGCAAACGGAATCCGGTTGAGCAGCTGACGATAGCTGGCCTGCACCACCTCCTTCAGCTGGTTCTCGCTGGGCGTGCTGGGGAGCCGCACCGGACGGCTCAGGCTCTGACGCCGCCGGAATCCCTGGGGGTTGCCGCTGCGCAGGGCCCTTTCCATCGCCTGGGCTGGCGTGGTGGCGGGACCCGCCGCCAGCGTCGGGCCCGCAGGCGACACCGCCGCTTTCCAGCTGCCGATCACCGCCGCGCCCGAGCCAGGTGCTGCGGGGATCGCCGGTCGGGCAACGGGAACGGCGGTCACCCTGGCGCTCCAGGCCAGAGCCGATCCGGACTGGGGCCGCCAGGTACGGGCCGGTGACGGAGGCTGACGCAGGGTACCCGGACCGCCGGTGGCGGGCGCCGACGCCATGGGTGCTCCACCCGCGATTTGGGCTGTCCAGCCGCCGCGGATCACGGTGGCCCGAGGAGGCAGGTTGCGCGGAGTGAGGTCAGCGGTGGTGCGGATCCGCTGGGGAGGGGGCACGTCGGGCCTGGAGGTCATCCGCAGATCGGGGATGGCCTCCAGGTTGAGCGGACGCCGCAGGGCTGGCACGCGGCGGGTGTTGAGATCCGTGGGGGTGATGAACCGCTCGTAGGGAACGGTGTCCTCGCCAAAGGTCGTGGTGTATTCGGGGCTGTTGAGCATGGCGTCGACGACGCCGTAAAAGCCCTTGCGAGCCGCCGTATCGAAGTAGGCATCGATCTCCCAGCGGCCGAAGGTGGGGCGGCCCAGCAGGCGCCGATGCATCACCTCAATGGCTTTGCAGATGTAGAGGCCACTCCAGTAGCGACGGCGGAAGGCATTGGAACGGGCCACCTGCCGCACGAATTCCCGCAGGCTGATGTCGCCGTTTTCCAGCTTGATCTCCTCCACCGTGTTGCGCTCACCGGCATAGCCGCTGTTGCCCAACACCTGCACATACACCGCACGAATCACCGCCTGGGTGGAGGATTCACTGCCCCGCACGCTCGGTTGGCCACCTCGCCGTGGCACGGAGTTGCCTCCGGTGGCGATCTGCTTCAAGCGCACCACCTTGGGTCCGACCCGGCGGGGGGTGGCCTTGCGGAATTGGGGGCTGGCCATCTGACCCGGTTGGCTGAGCCCGTTGCTGATCAGGATGCGACGACTGTCGTAGCTGAAGGGCACGGCGCGGGTGGCCACAGAGGCCGTGCCCGACGGGAAGATGGCGCCATAGGTGAGGGCCAGGGGGTCGTTGCCGCCGCCGTAGGCGTGTTGATCCGGCAGGGGCTGGCGATAGGAGGCATAGAGGGTGATGTACTGCGGTGCCCCCTCGAAGGGCGCGCTGAAGCGGAACAGCTTGCGATTGGACCCCCAGCCGGCGCTCTCCTGCGCCTCCTCGCCGAGATCCCGCAGATAGGGAACGGTTTCCTCGCCGAAGACGCGGGCATACTCCATGCTGTTCACCAGCACATCGACCAGGCCCTTGAGACCCTGGTCCGTGACGATGGCGAAGTAGGTGCGGAATTCCTCGATCGAGCTCAGCCCGCGGCCCAGGAAATGACGGAAGGCCAGCTCAACGACACGGCTGTTGGAGAACCGGCCGTAAAACTGCTTCTGATACTCCTTGCTCCGGCCCAGGGCGCGGACGAATTCCCGCATCGAAATCTGACCCTGGCGGCACTGGGTGGCTTCCACCGGGCAGACCGTCAGGGAATAGCCCTTGACGATGTCACGTTCAAACACCTGGCGGTACGCCGCCCGGATCACCTCCGCCTTTTCGCGGCCCGAGAGGCCGGGCTTCATCACGAAGCGCTGGCGCCCCTCCGCGGCGAGGGCATAGATCGCCGGCAACTGCAGACCCTGGTTCACCGGGCTGCCCAGCCGTTGCCGCGTGGAGGGGGTGGGCACCTCCAACTCCTTGAGCAGCACGTTGAAGCACTCGATCACCAGGGAGCGCGCTTCCGGCTCCCCTTGGAACAGACCGGCGGCGGCGGCCCGCATTTCCTGCAGCGCCACGTTGGTGGCGGCCAGGGAGCAGGCCTTTTCCAGCACATCTCGCAGGCCGCGGGTGTTGACCGACAGGATGCTCGGATCGCCTGCCACGAGGGCGTAGCCCACATAGCGGAGGAACCAGGCCAGATCGCGGATCGACTTCTTCATCCGCTCCGTGCCATAGACGCCCACGGAGATCGGATTGAAACCACTCGGCAGAACCACCCGCACGTCCGCATCACCGCCAGCCCCTTCCAGCAGGCGGGAGAAGACGTTGCCGCGGCGGGCCGAGGTGGTGCCGACAAAGGTCTGCACCGAACGCTGGAAGGCCACCTGGTCAGCGGCCAGGGGCGTGCTTCCGGCGGTTTCGGCACTGCCCAGTGGGGTGTCGAGATAGGAGAGCGGGGTGCCGCCCACAAAAATACGGTTGGCGGCCTTGGCCACGATGGCGGCGGCGTTGGCGCTGAGCTTCTGAGCCGCTTCCACGCGGACACGGCCGCTCTGGAAGAAGGTGATGAGGGTCTGCAGTTCGCCCCCGTCCGGGAAACGATCCTGCTGCTCCGCCTGACGGACGCTGGAGAGCGGCAGGGTGTCATAGAGCTGGGGATTGACCCTCGTGCTGCCGCTGCTGGCGGTCACAGTCATGAACGGGAGCGTGCCGGGCCTCGGCACGTTACGGCTCCCCCCCGGGGCCTCCGGGGCACCATGAACAAATGTTTGCAGCCGCGTGCCGCCGCCCGGTGCCGATGGGGGAGTCTGGAAGGGCCAAGGCCCGTGACAACGGCAGGACGCTTTCCCGATGCAGGAGTTGCCCAACCCCATCCTGGCGACCCCCTCCCCCCGGGAGGACGCCCCCCCTCTGGATGCCGCCACGCCAGTGGTGAGCGCCTTTTACGACCGCTTCCCCTACCCTGGCGATCCCCTCCAAGACGGGCCGCCCCCCGGCTACAACTGGCGCTGGTGCGTCGACAGCGTCGTCGCCTCGGTCCGCGGCGCCCTGCCGCCCCGCCCCGCTGGAGGAGGGCCCAGGCCCTGGCGGGTGCTCGACGCGGGCTGTGGCACCGGCGTGAGCACCGACTACCTCTGCCATCTCAACCCCGACGCCACGGTGTTGGCCGTGGACATCAGCGCCGGGGCCCTGGAGGTGGCGCGGGAGCGCCTGCGCCGCTCCGATGGGGCGGCACAGGTGCGGGAGCTGCGCATCGAGCGGCGCAGCCTGCTCGATCTGGGGGAGGAGGGCTTGTTTGACGCGATCAACTCCGTCGGCGTGCTCCATCACCTGGCCCAGCCGGAGGCTGGCCTGCGGGCCCTGGCGGAGCGGCTCGCGCCCGGGGGGCTGCTCCACCTGTTTTTGTATGCCGAAGCCGGGCGCTGGGAGATCCATCGCACCCAGAGGGCCCTGAGGCTGCTGGGTGCGGACAACGGCGCGGAGGGCCTGCGCATGGGACGGGACCTGCTGTCGCAACTGCCGGCAGACAACCGCCTGCGGCGCCACCACGAGGAACGCTGGGCCCTCGATACAGCCGCCGATGCCAATTTCGCCGACATGTATCTGCATCCGCAGGAGACGAGCTACACCCTGGCCAGCCTGCTGGCCTTGCTGGAGGAGGCCAAACTGCACTTGGCGGGGGTGTCCAATCCAGAGGTGTGGGATCCGGCCCGTCTGCTCTCGGGCGCGTTGCTGGAGCGGGCCCGCGCCCTGCCCGAACGGCGGCAGTGGGAACTGGTGGAAGCCCTGGACCCCGGCATCAGTCATTTCGAAGTCTTTGTCTGCCGGGAGCCCGTTCAACGCCATGACTGGCGGGACGACGACGCCTTGCTGGCGGCCTCCGGCGAGGTCAACCGCTGCCTCTGGGGCTGGCCAGGCACGGCGTTGCTGGATCCCGACCTGAGGCCCCTGGAGCTCGATCCAGGCGACCTGGATCTGATGGAAGCGTGGGCAAGGGAGCCCGCCGGCACGACCTTGGCCGCCCTGCCCTTGACGATGGGGCGGGGGGAGCGGCTGGAGCGGGCCCGACGGTTGATCCGCCAACGGGTGTTGCTGCCGGTGGTGCCTTGAGGGTGGTGAGCTCACGGACCGCAGGGGTGACACGAGCCTGAAGGGTCGGCGACCGGGGGTTTGTCGGGCCTGAAGCCCACGGCCGAGGAGGGCCGCGTGATAAATTCCCTGCGCTTCCAAGGTTTCCAGGTTGGCGATTGTCCTTGCCACTTCGCCTGACGCTGACGTCCCCACGTCGGCCGAGGGTGGGAAGGTCGATCACGACCCGGTGCCGGCTTCCCTCCCCGCCACGCCGACCTCCAGGTCCGGCACGAACGGGATGGATGAATATCACCGCCTGCGGCGTCGGCTGCTGGTGGCCAACACGGTGGCGGCGGCCATCGCCGTGCCGGTGGTGGCCTTGACCTTGGGCTTGTCCGCCGCCCTCAGCGCTCTGCTGGGTGCCCTCTGCGGTCTTCTCTATCTGGTGCTCCTCTCTCGAAGCGTTTCGCGATTGGGAGTGAGCAGCAAATCGGTGGGGAAGGTGCAGTTGCTGGTGCCCGTTGTGCTTGTGCTGACAGCGAGCAAGGTGCCCCAGCTGCAGATGTTGCCGGCCCTGTTGGGCTTCTTGCTCTATAAGCCGGCCCTGCTGGTTCAGGCCTTTCTCGACGCCTGAGCCTTGACTGCTCGTTTCCGAGCGGCCCGTTGATCCGGATGTCTGATCCGATCTGTCCATTCCGATGGTTCCCATGCCCTTCGCGATGCCCCTGCTCCCCCTTGCCGAACTCGAGGTGGGCCAGCACTTTTACTGGAATCTGGGCAATCTCAAGATCCATGGCCAGGTGTTTCTCAGCTCCTGGGTGGTGATTGGGGCCCTGCTCACCGTTGTGGTGATCGGTACCCGCCGCCTGCAAAGGGAGCCGGCCGGAGTGCAAAATCTGCTGGAGTTTCTCTGGGATTACATCCGCTCCCTCGCCCGCGAGCAGATCGGGGAGAAGGCCTACAGAGACTGGCTGCCGTTTATTGGCACGCTGTTCTTGTTCATCTTCGTCAGCAATTGGGGCGGCGCCCTGATCCCCTGGAAACTGATCCATCTGCCCAGCGGAGAGTTGGGCGCCCCCACGGCCGATATCAACACCACCATTGCCTTGGCATTGTTGGTTTCCTTGGCTTACTTCTATGCTGGTTTAAGCCGCAAAGGTTTTCGATATTTTGAGTATTACGTGGAACCCACCCCGATCATGCTCCCATTCAAGATCGTGGAGGATTTCACCAAGCCTCTCTCCCTCTCTTTCCGTTTGTTTGGCAACATCCTTGCTGATGAACTCGTGGTGGCCGTTCTGGCCTTCCTCGTGCCCTTGATCGTGCCCCTGCCGGCCATGTTTTTGGGCCTGTTCACCAGTGCCATTCAGGCCTTGATCTTTGCCACCCTCGCCGCTTACTACATCGGCGAGGCGGTGCACGAAGAGCACCACTAAAAGTTTTGCACGCCCTCTGCGGCGATCTGCCAAACTCTCAGCGCGCAGGTCCGGCTCGATCCGGGCCCATCTCCCCAGAGGAGATGTCCCAGGCGTCAGGTTCCACCCGGTTCCATCCCACGGCCTGATTCAGGCCACGGCCTGATTCAGGCCACGGCCATTCGGCCTCCAGCGACTCCCATCCCCCGTCACCCCATGGATTCCCTCACTGCCGCCGCTTCCGTTGTGGCTGCCGGCCTCGCCGTTGGCCTTGGCGCCATCGGCCCTGGCATTGGTCAAGGCACCGCAGCAGGCGGCGCTGTCGAAGGCATCGCCCGCCAGCCCGAAGCTGAAGGCAAGATTCGCGGCACCCTGCTGCTCTCCCTGGCCTTCATGGAAGCGCTCACCATCTACGGCTTGGTGGTGGCCCTCGTGCTGCTGTTCGCCAACCCCTTCGCCGGCTGAGGAACAGCTCGCATGACCCGATGACGGACATCGTCCCCGATCGGGTCATGCGAGGCCCCTTCGCCTTGTTTCGCTCTCGCTCCCGCCGTTTCGCCCGCCCCGCTCCATGACCAGCTGGCTATTGCTCGCCGAGGCCGGTGCCCAGGAGGGAGGTCTTTTTGACCTCGATGCCACCTTGCCCTTGATGGCGCTTCAGGTGGTGCTCCTCACCTTCATTCTCAACGCGCTCTTCTTCCGCCCGGTCGGCAAGGCCGTTGAGGATCGGGAGGGCTATATCAACACCAGCCGTGCTGAGGCCAAAAGCAAGTTGGCCCAGGCCGAGCGCCTGGAGGCCGATCTCAAGGCCCAGTTGAAGGACGCTCGACAGGAAGCTCAGGCCCTGGTGGTCAGTGCCGAACAGGAGATGGACCGGCTGTACCGGGCCGCCCTGGCCGAAGCCACTGCCGAAGCCAACGCCTCCCGGGAGCAGGCCCGCCGCCAGATCGACGCTGAGCGTGACAAAGCGCTCGCTGAGCTGGATCAACAAGCCGTCCTTCTCGGTGATCAGATCGTCTCCCGCTTGCTTCCCACCCCATGACCGCCCCCCTGCCCCAGCTCCTGGCCAGCCATGGCGGCTTCGGGCTGAACTTCGACCTGTTCGAAACCAACATCATCAACCTGGCGATCGTGATCGCCGGCTTGGTGTGGTTCCTGCGGGGCTTCCTCGGCGGCATTCTCGAACGACGCCGCGAAGCCATTGTCCATGACCTGCGGGAGGCGGAAGAGCGGCTGAGCGCCGCGGCTGCCGCCCTGGCCGAAGTCCAGAAGGGTCTGGGCGACGCGCAGAAAAAAGCGGAACAAATCCGCGCGGATGGCAAGGCCCGCGCCGATGCGATTCGCCTCGATAGTGAGCAGCGGACCATTGAAGAGATTGCGCGCATGAAGCAGGCCGCCACCTCGGATCTGGCCAATGAGGCCTCCCGCGTCACCGACCAGCTCCGTCGGGAAACGGCTCTCAAAGCGATCGAGAACGCTCTCGCCGCCCTGCCCGGCAAGCTCGATGCCGAGGCCCAGGCCCGGTTGATTGACCAATCCATCCAATCCCTGGGGAACCGCTGATGCCCCTGCTCAACTCCATCACCACCCCCTACGCCGACGCGTTCCTTCAGCTGGCTCAGTCTGCTGGAGACACGGAAACGGTGATCGCGCAAGCGCGCGAGCTGCTGTCCCTCTGGCAGGCCTCGCCCGAGCTGCGCGGGTCCATGGTCTCCCCCGTGCTTGAACCGGAGGCCAAGAAGAAGGTGCTGGTCGCTCTCTTTGGCCAGGATCTCTCCCCCACCTTCCTCAACCTGCTCAAGCTGCTGGCCGATCGTCGTCGGATCGGTGCGCTTGACGCGGTGCTGGAGCGAATGCTGGAGCTCTATCGGGAGCAAAACGGCATCGCCCTGGCGACGATCACCGCCGCCACGCCCTTGAGCGACGAACAACACGCCCAGCTCACCGACAAGGTGAAAACGGTGGCCGGCACCGACAAGGTGGAGATCGTCACCGCAGTGGATCCCTCCTTGATCGGAGGTTTCATCCTGCGGGTGGGCTCCAAGGTGATTGATGCCAGTCTCCTCGGCCAGGTGCGACGCCTGGGCTTGGCTCTGGCCAGCGCCAGCTGAGCACCCCCTCCCCCTCCTTCCCCCACAGCCCTCTTTCATCCCCCTTCCCCAGGGACTTTCCCAGCCATGGTTTCCATCCGCCCCGACGAGATCAGCGCGATCCTCAAGCAACAGATCGCCGACTACGACAGCACGGTTTCCGTGAGCAACGTCGGCACGGTGTTGCAGGTGGGTGACGGCATCGCCCGCATCTACGGCCTTGAGCAGGTGATGGCCGGCGAATTGGTGCAGTTTGAGGACGGCACGGAGGGCATCGCCCTCAATTTGGAAGAGGACAACGTGGGCGTGGTGTTGATGGGCGAGGGCCTCGGCATCCAAGAGGGCAGCACGGTGCGCGCCTCCGGCAAGATCGCCGCTGTGCCCGTGGGCGACGCCCTGCTCGGCCGGGTGGTCAATTCCCTGGGGCAGGCGATTGACGGCAAGGGTGAGATTCCCTCCACGGAAACGCGCCTGATTGAATCGATGGCGCCGGGAATCATTCAACGCAAGTCGGTGCACGAGCCGATGCAGACCGGCATCACGGCCATTGATGCCATGATCCCCATCGGTCGGGGCCAGCGTGAACTGATCATCGGTGACCGGCAGACCGGCAAGACAGCCATCGCCCTGGATACGATCATCAACCAGAAAGGAGAAGATGTCGTCTGCGTTTACGTGGCGGTGGGTCAGAAGGCCGCCTCCGTGGCCAACGTGGTGGAGGTACTGCGGGAGCGCGGCGCCCTCGACTACACGGTGATCGTGGCCGCCAACGCGTCGGATCCGGCAGCCCTGCAATATCTGGCCCCCTACACCGGCGCGGCGATCGCCGAGTCGTTCATGTACAAGGGCAAGGCGACCCTGGTCGTCTACGACGACCTCACCAAGCAGGCGCAGGCCTACCGCCAAATGTCCCTGCTGTTGCGTCGTCCCCCCGGTCGGGAGGCCTACCCCGGCGACGTGTTCTACTGCCACAGCCGCTTGCTCGAGCGGGCCGCCAAGTTGAGCGATGCGATGGGCAAGGGCTCTATGACCGCCCTGCCAATCATTGAAACCCAGGCTGGTGACGTGTCGGCCTACATCCCGACCAACGTGATTTCCATCACCGATGGCCAGGTGTTCCTCAGCTCCGACCTGTTCAACTCCGGTCTGCGGCCCGCGATCAACGTGGGCATCTCCGTAAGTCGGGTAGGCGGCGCGGCCCAGACCAAGGCAATCAAAAAAATCGCCGGCACCTTGAAATTGGAGCTGGCACAGTTTGACGAATTGGCCGCCTTCTCCCAGTTCGCCTCCGACCTGGATGCCGCCACGCAGGCCCAGCTGGCCCGGGGCAAGCGCCTGAGGGAGCTGCTCAAGCAGCCCCAGTTCAGCCCCCTGAACCTGGCGGAGCAAGTGGCAATTGTCTATGCGGGCGTCAAAGGCTTGATCGATGAGGTGCCGGTGGATCAGGTGTCGCAGTTCGTGCGTGAGCTGCGGGAGTATCTCCGCACCAACAAAGCCGATTTCATCAGCCGCGTGATGAGCGAGAAGCAGCTCAGCGAGGCTGCTGAAGCCACACTGAAAGCGGCCATCGCTGAGGTGAAGGCATCCATGCTGGCGACAGCCTGAGGCCCGAACAATGGCTAATCTCAAAGAGATCCGCGATCGGATCAGCTCCGTCAAGAACACGCGCAAGATCACAGAAGCCATGCGGCTGGTGGCGGCGGCCAAAGTTCGCCGTGCCCAGGAGCAAGTGTTGCGCAGCCGTCCCTTCGCGGATCGCCTGGCGCGGGTGCTGCAAAACCTGCAAACCCGCGTGGCTTTTGAAACGGCGGATTCGCCGTTGCTGCAGAAGCGCACCGCAGATACCGTCACCCTCTTGGCTGTGACGGGCGACCGCGGCTTGTGCGGCGGCTATAACTCCTCAGTGATCAAGAAAACAGAGCAGCGCTTCGCTGAACTGAAGGCTCAAGGGCTGGAGGTAGACCTGGTGTTGATGGGTCGCAAGGCCATCACCTATTTCCAGAACCGAGCTGCTTCTTACAAGATTCGGGCGACCTTCACGGGCTTGGAGCAAGTGCCGACGGCCGAGGATGCTCACCGTATCTCTAGTCAAGTGCTGGCGGATTTTTTGTCCGACAGCACGGATCGGGTGGAGATCATCTACACCAAGTTCATCAACCTGGTGAGTTCCGCCCCGGTGGTGCAAACCCTGCTTCCTCTCGATCCTCAGGGCATTGCCAACCCGGAGGATGAGATTTTCCGCCTGGTCACCAAAGATGGCCGCTTGGGCGTGGAGAAAGCTGCCATCACCAACACGCAGGCCCCCCTGGAACCCGACTTTGTCTTTGAACAGAGCCCGGACCAGCTGCTGAACGCTCTGTTGCCCCTCTATCTCGACAATCAGCTGCTGCGCTCCCTTCAGGAGGCCGCCGCCAGTGAGTTGGCGAGTCGGATGACGGCCATGAACAACGCCAGCGACAACGCCAAAGCCCTCGCCAAAACGCTCACCTTGGATTACAACAAGGCCCGCCAGGCAGCCATCACCCAGGAAATCCTGGAAGTGGTGGGCGGCGCTGCCGCCATGGGCTGAGCTGAGCCTGAGACACGTCGCTTCAGCGTCAGCTTCTGCTTCTTCCATCCAATGTGCTTTCTTGGCCTCGGCTATGCCCGGGAAGTGTGGGCTGTGCGCAGGGAAGTCTCCCTTCCCTGTCGCCTTGACTAGGGTTTTTGGTCGATTCTGGAGATGGCGCGACAATGGGTCTTGCCCTGCGGCTGGATCACGCTCTGGCCCGCTTCAAACGACGTTTTCTGCTGCCCGTCGCCATCCTGGCACTGCCCTGGACCCAGGAGCTGGTGGATCAGATCCTCTTTAGGGGCCGTTGGAATCTGCCGCTGGTGCACGGAGGCCCCTGGTGGGGCCTGTTGACGGCTCCCTTCAGCCACAGCGGCTTCGGCCATCTGGTCAGCAACTCGCTGTGGTTTCTGCCCCTCTCCTGGCTGGTGTTGCTCAAAGGCAGCCGCGACTACTGGGCGGTATGGATCAGTGTGCTGCTGCTGCAGGTGCCCGTCTGGCTGTTCTGGCCCGCAGCCAGCCATGGGCTCTCAGGAGTGGTGTACGGTCTATTGGGCTACCTGCTGCTGATTGGCTGGCTGGAGAAGCGTCCCCTGTCGGTGCTGCTGTCCTTCGGCTGCCTGATGGCCTACGGCGGTTTGCTGCCGGCGCTGCTGCCGTTTTTGAGCCCCCCGGGCGTGAGCTGGATCGGCCATGCAGCCGGCTTTGGCGGGGGGCTGGTGGCCGCCTGGGCCGTGTATGAGGCGTGACGACGGCTTGGTCCGCATCGATTCCATGCCCCCGCGCGCGCTGGCGGGGGTGTTGTCCCGGAGCAGCCGCTGGCAGCGGAGGATCACGCGTCAGTCGGGCAGAGGTTCCGCTCTGGCTAAGTGCAGCCTTCCACCGACACCCGGTAGCTGAAGCCGGTGGAGCCGGGCATGGCGCTGGAACCCACCCGCACGTTCACTTTGCTGGCACGCTTGCCAGGCACGGCGGGGAAGGGACCCAGGCGCCGTTCCTGTCGGGGATCAAGGGTGAGGTTGTCGTTGACCAGCTGCAGGTTGCTGCCATCAGTGAAGCGCAGAAACACGGCCAAGGGGAAGGTGCCTCGACCGGTGGACACCGACCGGAAATTGACACGGAAGCTGCTGAAGGAGCGGTTGATGGCGAAGTCGGTGTTCCAGTTGGTGCGGCCGACAAGCCGATCTGGGCTGATGCGCTTTTCCACGGCCGGTTCACCGCCGCCGCCGATGGGCAGCAGAAAGCGGCACTGGGCGCGGGCGCCAGGAGCTGAAGCCAGAAGGAGGGCGGTGCTCAGAAGGGTGGAGCCGAGGGTGACGGCGCAGCGGTGGACGGGCTGAAGAGACATCGGGCTGCGTTCTGCGCAGACGAACGACTTGCAACCTATCCCGCTGCCCCGGACAACAATGCGCAAGGCTTGGACCAACGGCAGCGAGCCTGCTTCGCCACGGACCAAACCACGATGCCCGCCTTCCCGCCCGACGCACCCGACCCGCCTCCTCCTGCTCTCCCCCTCGACAGGCCTGATCGGAAGAGACCGCCTGCTGAAACCACTGTCGGCCGCTTGCAGCTGCAGCCGTTGTTTCCCTTGGCGTTGGGCCAGCTGCAACTGGCGCCCGACCCGCTGGAGACAGCCGTGATGCTGCAGGAGATCATGCTGCTGCGGGGGGAAGCCACAGGCAACCCGGGGGAGGGCTGCGCCTGGACAGGTGATCTGCATGGCCTGGACCAATTGCATCACCATCCGGCCTTTGCGCCGTTGCTGGAGCGGTTGGCGGCAGCGGCGGCGGCGTATGTGGTGGCCCTGGGTTTTGAGCGGAGCCGCCTGGCCTTGCATCTGCAGCGTGCCTGGCCGGTCGTGAGCGAGGAGGGACAGAGCATTGGTCGCCATCACCACCCCAATGCCCACCTCAGCGCCGTTTACTACCTCACGGGTGACGGCGGGGGAGGAGGTGGGTGCCTGCGGCTGTGGCCGCCACGGCAGAGCAATGAGCTGGTGCCAGGCTTGGCGGTGGGCCACGGCGGGCCGATCGCGGCGGAGGCGGCTGGCGCGCGGACATGGAATGCGCCGTGGTGGGATGTGGCGCCGCGGGCGGGCCTGCTGCTGCTTTTCCCCGCCAGCGTCGATCATGCAGTGCTCGATAACGGCAGCGCCGAAGAACGGCGGGTATCGATTGCCATGGACTTCTGCCTGACGGCCCCAGCCGGAAATGGCCAGACGGCGGAACAAGCGGGAGCGGCGGAATATCTGGCGCCGCACCCCAGCAGCTGGCTGGAAGGGAAGAGCCATTGAGGTGGATCATCATTGAGGCTCAGGGGCTGCTCAAAGTTGAAATAGCCATGGCAGGCGAAGTGCAGGCAGGCGCTGTTGGTCAAAGCGCCTTTTTGTTGCTCCATGGCACCTTTGCTGGCCTCGCTCCGCTTCAACACGGTGGCCTTGGCGGCGAAGAGGGATTGGATCGCTTCCCAGGGCCGACCAAAAGTCCTGTGGAAGCCGGGGATCAGGGCGCCTGTCCATCGGCAGACCCGTCGTCATTTGTGCCCAGCCAGGACGGTCCGCGTTCTTCAGCTCCATTTGCGGGACCTCACCTTGACGTTGAGGCAGCCC
>JBKDSV010000180.1:0-1190 GCA_046340795.1 Cyanobacteriota bacterium
CCGCAAGAGGCGGATCAACCTCATCCCCCGCATAGGGGCCGGTCGCAAAAACCTCGGCGTAAACTTTCGCAACCATGTAGCCAATGATGCCTTTCAATCACCTAACCCGAAGAGAGGCATCGCCATCATGGAGTATGATTCATTTGGTGCTGAGAGCAGCGCCACGAGCGGACACCTTTTCTGATAGTCGCCGATCCCACCTTGGAGCTGGTCTGGCTCTACGGCCAGCGCTTTTGCTGCGAGCAGCTGTTCCGCGATCAGAAGTCGGGGATCTTCCAGCTGGAGCGCAGCGGTCTGCGGGATCCGGCGCGCATCGATCGGTTGCTGCTGGTGCTCGCCATCGCTGTACTGGTCAGCAGTCTGCAGGGCTATGCCGTCAGCCTCGCCGGTGAGCGGCGCCGTGTGGATCCCCACTGGAAACGCGGCCTGAGCTTTGCCCGCATCGGTCTGCAGTGGCTGCAGCAGAGCGTGATCACGGCAGGCCGTGCCCTTCTGGCCTGGTTGCCGATCCCACTGCAGGCCCTGGAGCCCTGCATTCCCAGTCGTGGCGTCAGGAGGCGGCAGAAGTGGCCCTGGTTCTCGCGAGTGGAACTGCCACCACCTCTGCAGAGCACTGCACCCACGGCGCTCCCATGATGGTCTCGCCTGAGATGTGTCCGTCAGTCAGGCTCCAAGGTGGGATCCAGGTTGCTGACCAGGTACCAGGGCTCAGATGCCGCGATGCCCACCGGGCGTGCGAGAACAAGGTTGGCGCGCTGGCGGCCGTCCCCCCAGAGCTGCCCATCCCGGAAACCCCGGCAGTGCCCGCGTGGCAGGCGCAGCCGGCGGACCTCACGGCCCATGGGCGCTGCGGTGCCGCGGATCCAGGTGTCTGCCCGCAATCGCATCACGTGGTGCCAGCGTGATTGCTCCTCAAACCAGCCGAGCAACTCAGCGCTGGGGAAGCCGCGATCCGCCATCACCGTGATGGCGCTGCATCCAGAGAGGAGGCGATCGGCTTTCTCCAGCAGGGCGATCACCACCTCAGCGCTGACACTGGCGCTGGAATGCTCAAGCGTGTGCCAGAGCAGCGGGATCGCCCGCCCATGGCAGACCACCGAGAGCACCACCACGCAGAAACGGTTCCACAGCATCGTGGTGTCGAGCGCCAGAACCAAGGCCTCGCCTGGCTTTTGCCAGTGCTGGATCGC
>JBKDSV010000181.1:0-1652 GCA_046340795.1 Cyanobacteriota bacterium
TAGATGCGGCTGTTGGCGATCGGACGGCCAATGGGTGGATTGCCGTCTTTTCTTGCCTCACAGACCTGCATGGTCGCGCACACCGTGGCCTCGGTTGGCCCGTAGGCGTTGATCAGACGTCGATTGGTAGCCCAGTAACGGGACAGGGAGGCCGGCAGTCGCTCTCCTCCAGAGATGAGGGTGCCCAGTGTCGTGAAACAGGATGTATCGATCTGCGTTGCCAAAACACTAGGTGGCAACAGAGCATGACTGATGCCATGACGGGCGATTGTGCTGGCTAAAGCCTCTCCCACCAGCTTGATTTTTGGAGATGGCAGATGCAGCACAGCACCAGAACAGAGAGCGTTGAATACCTCCATGACGCAGGCATCAAAGCTGACAGAGGCAAATTGCAAGAAGCGACTGTTGGGCCCGAGAGCAAATTCACGAATTTGCGCAGTAACCAAGTTGCACACACCTCGATGCTCAATCATTACGCCCTTGGGCTTGCCTGTGGAGCCGGAGGTATAAATCACATAGGCCAGATGATTACTCGTCAGGCCAAAGGCGGTTGGATTCGGGTTGGTGGCGCTCCGCTCCGCCCAAGCCCCAGCGTCAGCATCCAGATCCACCACCGGCAACCCTTGCGCCAAGGTGGCAAAACGCTCCCGCGTGGCCCCGTGCACGAGCAGCGCCACGGGTGTGCTGTCTTCCAGCATGAAGGCCAGCCGTTCCTCGGGATAGGCCGGATCCAGGGGGACGTACGCCCCACCGGCCTTGAGGATTGCCAGCAGGCCCACCACCATCTCCAGGCTGCGCTCCACACCGATCGCCACACGGTCGTCAGGGCGGATTCCTTGCGTGATCAAATGGTGAGCCAAACGGTTGGCGCTTGCGTTCAGCTCGGCGTAGGTGAGGCACTGCTCCCCAAATGCGACAGCAATCGCTTCGGGGCTGCTGTCGGCTTGGATTTCAAATAGTTCATGCACACATTGATCCTTGGGATACGGAACTTCCGTGGCATTCCAGGCCTCAAGGAGTTGAAATCGCTCGGCTTCCGACAACAGTGGCCATGACGCAACGGTTCCCTGAGGATTGGCCACAGCAGCTTCCAGAACAATTCGGAAGCGGTCGTGCAAGGATCGTATGTCCTCAGCGGTGAAGTAAGCTTGGTTGTAGACAAAATCGATTCGAACATCCGAGCCTGCGTAAAAGTCTCGGACGAATACCTGCAATGGGGCTTGCTCCCAAGAGTGCAGGAGCGGCGTGATCCGCCCGTCAATTCCGGCAAAACTAGCTTGGTAATCATGGCTTTCGAAGGACAAACCCACATCAAAAAGCCTGACCCGATTAGACTCTGCCCCTGCGGCCCGACGGATTTCACTGGCTGGAAATCGCTGATGGCGATAGACCGTCTTCAGGGTTGCGCCAATTTTCTCAAGCAGTTCGGCAAAACAGAGCTCCCTACCAAAAGCAAACCGGACCGGACTCTGATTGGCAAAAAGACCAGCAGTCCGCTTGTAGGCAGCATTAGTGCGGTTGAGCACTGGTAAACCAATAGTGACCTCATTACACGAGGCAGTGCGGGAAAAGTAGACATAAAGCCCAGCCAGGAGCACATGAAACAGAGTCGCACCATGGTCACTGGCCAAACTGCCGAGCTTGTCGTAGAA
>JBKDSV010000182.1:0-5307 GCA_046340795.1 Cyanobacteriota bacterium
GCGGTTGGTGGCCTTCAGCAGCAGCGCCAGGTTGTTGAGAGCGGTGGCGGTGCCCGGATGCTCTGGACCCAGCCGACATTCGCATTCCGCCAGACACTGTTGCCACCACATCAGGGCCTCCGCAAAGAGGGCTTGATGCTCCGCCACCCGAGCCAGCACTGTGAAAGGCCCGATCAAATCCTCCGCGCTCAGCTCCCCGGAGCAGTGTTCCGCCACCTGGCGGATGTGGGGCAACGCAGGCTCCAACGCCTCCACCTGCGCCAGGGTGAGCGTCTGCGGAATCCGCTCCCGGCAGATCTCAGCCGCCACGGCTGCCAGTTGCCGCTGCCAGGCGGTTGCCACCTCCTCCAGCTCCCGGCTCTGCAGCCGAATGAACTGCCGCACCAGCGGATGGAGCCGATACCTCCCCTCCCCCACTCGCTCCAATAGTTGCGCCCGCCTCAGTTCGCTCTGTTGCTCCCCAAAGGCGCTGCCCTCCTCCACCTCCTGCTCCGGCAAGCGGCAGGCCTCCACCAGCTCCCAAGGAATCACCGCCGGAGCCATCACGCCCAGCAAAACCCCCAAGCTCTTGGCCGCCGGCGAGAGGGGCTCCCAACTGATCAGCAACGCTTCCACCACCCCCCGCTGGGCACCCAGCTCCGGATGGGCCTCTTGCAGCGCCTTGGCTTGGGCGCCCTTGGCTCGCAACTCCTCCAGAAGCTGGCTCAGCCGCAGATCAGGCCGCTCCGAAAGCCGGGCGCCGAGGAGCACCAGGGCCAGGGGCAGATCGCCCACCTCCGCGCAGATGCCATCCGCCGCCTGAGGTTCGGCTTGCAGCCGCTCGGGGCCGTCCTCGCCCGCCTGCAGGGCAAACAGCTCCAGGGATGAGTTCCGCTGGAGCCAGGTCAGATCGATCGCCTTGGCGCCGGTGGGGGCTGGTTCCCGCTGGGTGACAAGTCGTCGGAAGCGCGGCGGCAGGCCCGTCAACAAGTGTCGCTCGTCGCTGTAGCCCTCCGCCTCGCCCCGCTGGTCATCCAGGATCAGGAGCACCGGCTCCGGGGGAGTGGCACCCGCTGGCCACTGGCTCCAACACAAGGGGAGCAGCTCGATGGGGCTCTTGCTCTGGTCGTCTGGCAGGTTCACCTCCGGAAACGTGCTCCGGACGAAGCTCACAACTTGGGAAGCCATCGCCACCAAGCCCTGGCGGGCATCGAGGCGCACGACGCCGCCGCTGTAGTGCTCCAGGTGGTCGTAAGCGTGTTGGAGGGCCAGCTCGCTCTTGCCCACACCGCCCATGCCGGTGAGGTAGACCCGGCTGCCCTCGGGGGCCAGGAGCTCTGCTAGGGCCTTGAGTTCTTTGGCCCGGCCCACGAAACGGTCGGGGCTGGTGGTGCGCTCCGGCAGGTTGTGGGGGGTGTGGCTGTCGGGGAGTTCAGGTTTGGGCGGTGGCGGCAGGTGGGTGTGCTCGTGCTTTTCGCCGATCACCAGATCGCGTTCGGCGGTGAACGTTCCGCCCGTGATCACCGGACTGTTGGGGCCGTGGGTCTCGTTCCGAGTCGTGGGCGGTGGTTCGGGAGGCTTGGGCCCCCGGCCTAACAGCCGCAGCAGAGCTTCCCAGTTCTGGGCCTGGCTGAGGGCATAACCGGCGAAGGCCAGGCCTCCAAGGGCAAGGAAGCCGAGGGCTCCGTGGGGCTTGAGCCAGCCTGTTGCCATCGCCCAGGGGTCAAAGCCTTGCGCGGGCTGTTGGGCGGAGGCTGCGCCCCTGGCTTGAAGTGGCGGGAGGAGCAGGGCCAGGCCTAAGGCCAACGCCCACGGCTGCCTGCCGGCCCAAGCACGCCAAACCCTCCGGGCTGCACGGCGGCGGGTGGGAGTAGTGGTGCTGTGAAAGCTCAACCGAGCGTTGATATTGAAACCTACCCTGAAGATAGGCGGATCAGCAGTGGTGCAACACCGGGCTGGGACCCATCCGCTTTGGAGTCTGTCTCTCGAACAGGAGTAGAGCCTCACCCAAAAGTTTTCGCTGATGACGGCAACTTCATCCGCGCCGTCAGTCTCGGATCGTCGAATCCTTTTGCTTTCTTGGGTCCATCCACCAACCCTCCTGGTGGGAGGGTTGCGCTCTGGGTGCTCCGTCGTCATGTCCTTCCCCTGGAGCCGTTGAGCTGCGCGGTGGATCAAGCCTTCCTGCGCTCGACCTGCTGGCCTGTGCATGCCGCCTATCGCGAGGCAAAGCGATCGGGCGATAGCGCCGCCATGCTCCGCATCCGGTTGGAGGTGCAGCGGGAACCGGCGGCTTGGGCCCTGGCTCGGCGCTGAGGCTTCAGCTGATCGGTTCGCGGAGGACCGTCTCGGCCGGATCCACCGGAAACGAGCAGCTGATCAGCGCCTGAATGATCTCGGGGATGAAGCGACCGCTGGCTCCTTTGCAGAATGCACCCATCGAGCCACCCAGGCCACTGCGCCGCGAGAGCATCGCCGTGATGGCGGCCAACATCGGCCGGGAGATCAGGGAGATACACGTCGCCCTGGCCCACAGCCACGGCGACCGGGTGGCTGAACCCCGGATCACTGCTGCGGGCCTGGCCCACCTGCTGTTCTGCAGCCGTGAGCTCCTGCAAAACATGCTGATCAACATCGCCAGGCGTCCAAGGCGGATCGAGCCGTAGCGGGGCACCGGCCGTTCACATAGGCTCCGGGACAGGACCCCAGCCGACTCCAGAACCAAGTGCAGGGCTCATCGGGCGCTGAGGGGCGCAGGAACCCCATGGACACCACCACCACGCAAGCGGGAGTCAGCAGAACGGGGCGTAGCCATGGCAGGGGCGAGCACCACACCAGCCTGCCCCATCCACCTCGGCGCGTGCAAGGGCTGACGCAAGCGCCTGCGGCGCCCTTGCCCGGCCGCTGCGGTGGGGCGTTGGGTCCGGTGTTCCTCGCCATCCATCCCATGGCCTCCGCTTCCCTCTGCTGCCCCATCCGTCAGGTGGTGGTTCATGTCTATCCCGGATCCACCAAGGTGTTCTCCGAGCCCCGCCTCACCCTGCATATAGGGCGTCGCGCCTGACCCGTGCAGAAGCCGCGCCTCATGCCCCTGCTCACCGCTCAGGCCGTGGCGCGTCAGCTGCAGGCCGCTCGCATCGGCACCGTGTCGGTACTCTGAACGCCGCAAGGGCGGCCGGCCTGGCCGCCCCGCCGATGGTGTCTTATGGGAACTGCGACATCGAAGCGGTCATGCCCCAGTGAGCTGCACCCTGAGAGTTGATACATAGAGTGTAGAAATCACAGCAGAGGCGTGATTGCGCAGCCTTATCCCCTGGCAAAGTGTTGATATGGAAACAAAAAGAGAGAACTCAGCTCCTTGGTCTGTAAGTTTTTTGCGGTGTTCAGTTTACATCCTTTCACCATTCGCATCTTTGAATATGAAGTCGTCCTATGGTGATGCTGGGCTTTGTAGGAGAATAATTGGTTCGCTTGCTGTCATTTCTTTTCTTGCTGCATATGCAGGGCTAATCGGACAACCAGCATGGGCTCAATCGGCCAGGAATTGCAGGGTTATTGAGCGTAAGATCTCAGAAACTCTTGTTGAGAACACACCTCGATTCGGAAGCCAGGCTTTCACTGTCTATATGAACAAAGTTCCAGATCTGCTTCGCACGCTTCAGGCCAGGTTTCCAAACTGCTACATCTCAAGACCAAATCCTGTCCCACTGAACCCCATGGCCAATCCCATGAGGATCTCCAATTGTCAATCATGTATGCGGCAACTAAAAACCTGCAGGGAAATTCTCGCTGACATGAAGTCGTCGCACATTCGAACGAATACAGCCCAATCTGCCATGGAGATATCATGCATGAATTGGGAAACGAGCTGCCAGGATTCGTGCTCTGGTCTTTAATTCTCAATTGAATTCCTTGTCTCTATGCCTTGCATCTATGGATAGAGCGTGCAAGTTGATAACTGTCAATCCGTCCACTGACGCCCCAACTATTCGAGCAGCCCACACCCAGCGGCGGGCTCTTATTATGTCACGCGGCGCAAGGGCTTCGCAAGTGCGGCGTCTCTTGGTTCCAGTAGGGAATGGCTAACGATTGTTGCAATTGGAAGCCATGCCGCACCCTTGCACTCGCGTGATTGGTTCTGCCTTGCCGCCGCCGGGATGGCTGGGGGAGGTCATGGCGGGTGGGGCTGCTCTCCCGCGTCTGCGGTGGCCCGTCGCTCGGAGGCCGCTGGCTTGGCGCCTGGAGCCGATCGGTGATCTGAGCCAGGGGGATTGGGATGGGCCTGCTATTGCTGTTAGCGCCGTTTCTTGGCCCAAGTTCTCGAAGTCCTGATGCCCCAGTCTGCTGTCTTCCTTGATGCTCTTTCTGCCCCGCAAAGGCCCTTCCAGCCTCAGCTTTTCCCTCCTCCCCCTGCGCTGCTTCCCCTCCCAAAATCCCGCCAAAAACAGGTGTTTTCGCCTGTCCACTAGTACGCCCATACTGCTAAGATAAAGCCATGGGAAGAGGGCTCCCGCCCACTGCATTCTCTCCCTCCTGGTCTTTCACTTATCCCCTGGAGATCTCCATGGTTTCCCTCCATCCGGGCGCTGCCTCCGCAGCCCCTCGGCCGCTGCTTGCCGGCTTGCAATCTAGCGCAGGCCCCCATGGCCAATCCTGCTCGATCTTTCGCGCCCTGATCATCGTGGCCGGTGGCGGTCGCAGCCTCGATTGGTCGCCCCTGCGCATCGCCGCTGAGCTGCAAGCGCTTGTCGCCGGCCGCCTGGTGCATCGCCTCTTCCACGGCGGTGCCCGTGGCGCAGATCAAGCCATCGCCGCCGCCGCCTCCCAACTCGGCTGGCCCATTGAGGTGATCCCCGCCGAATGGGCCCGCTATGGCGTGGCCGCTGGCCCCATCCGCAATGGCCAGATGCTCCGCCGCGCCTGCGAGCTCGCCGCCGCCCAGCCCCTGGCCACTCCCGCCGCTGTGGCCGTGATCGCCTTCCCCGGCGCCCAGGGCACTGCTTCCCTCCTGGCCCAGGCCAAGCAGCTACAGGGTCGATCGTGCTTGCCCCTCGAAATCTTCCAAATCGCCGCTTGAGAGCCCAGAAGGCTTCATCACACCTCCACCCTTACACCCCTTACACATCGCCATGGCTGTTGCCCTCCCCCTGCTCCCTCCTCCAGCTCCAGCTCCTGCTCCCCGCACCCCCTCCCTCTGGGAGCTGGGCATCGAGCTCGCCGCTGATACCCGCTGGATCGTGCAGCCGGCCGATCGCCTCCACTCCGGTGATGAGGCCGATCACGCCAAGGCCATCAGTGATCTGGAGGAAGCCCTCGCCGCCGAGGAAT
>JBKDSV010000183.1:0-24934 GCA_046340795.1 Cyanobacteriota bacterium
AAGTCAATCGTCCGGATTCACCATGGCTACAAGAGATGCATCAGCATCTCCGGAATGACAAATCCATCATTCCACCCTGTTCACTCTCTGAATCAGGGCATTCGGACCTCGGGTTTTACACCACGCAAAGGGACGCGGCCAGCTGCAGCATGAAGCCCGTGAGGCACTGATTGAGCACCTGGGCCCGGCCCATTGCACCTACCGCGTCAGGATTGTGAGGCAGCCAAGCCAACCGGCCGCTGGCGGCCGCCCACCAGGGCGCACGCCCGTCCTTTGCGGATGAGCGGCGAGACGTCGCCCCCAGCCCCGACAGCCGGGCCGGCTCGCGCTCTGCTTGCAACGGCAACTCGCTGGCGTAGATGCCGCCGCCGCGCTCAAGACCTGGGTCTCGGAGGTTCTGGGCCTCGATGCCTCGCTCCTCCAGCCGCCGCGTCCGCAATCCTTCGCGGCCGAAGCCTGGCTGGTGGATTCCGAGGGCAATCGTCTGTCGCTGCTTGTGTGGCTCTTCAGCTCAGCGCATACGCTCTGTGAAGAGGCCTGATCAGACAATGGTGAATGACCTGATGCTCGCCATCGGTCTTCCGCTGCTTTTGCTTTTGCTGGCGGCCTTGGCCCTCGACCATTGGGGCGCGTCCTTGCCGCCATGGCTCCAGAGCTTGTCTCGTCGCCCCTCGCTGCTGTGGAATGCCGGCGTCGGGCTGATCATCGGCCTGTCGCTGTTGCGATGGTGGCTGCATCGCTGAGGAGGCGGGACATCCCGCGACTTGGCTGTTGCCCTAGAACACCCCGCCAGGTTGATCCTCCCGCCTAGTGTGCAGTCCCGCAAGTTCATGCATCATCTTCAGCTTGGTCCGCGCGTCCAGACGCCTTCCTCAGCGAGGGCTCCGGGCGAGGTGTCCAGCAAAGGATTCACATCGCATTTGCAGGACGGCACACCAGATCGACAGAGCGGGTTGGCTTGATCCGATCCGCCGTGAAGCTGGTGACCAGCCTCTGGTTGAGGATTGACGCGACTCCATTTTTTGGTAAACGCCATCAAAGTTGACGTTAAGGCCGCCACAGCGGTGATTGTCGCTGACGACCAGCAGATCGCCGACCAAAACCAAACGCGCTTTGCAACGATAGGGCTCCGGTTCTGAGGAGTCTTCGATCAGGAGCGTGTTGTGAACAGGGATGGCGCTGCCTGCCAGGCTGCCAACATGGGTGTTGGGCAGGTTGGGTCCGGGCCAATAGGCCATCCCTTCAACCTGGATTGCGCCAGGCATTCGGCCCTGTCGAAGAGTAAGGGGCTCGCCTGCGCCTTTCCACGTGCCAAGCCAGCGCTCTATCGGTGGGTTGGGGTCGGATGCAAGGATCATCAGCCGGTCGAGTGGCAGCCATCCCACCGATTCCCGGCCGCGGCGCGGCTGATGCCAAGCACAGGCTAATCCTCTATAGGTTTTGGAGAGGATGACACGATCGCCCGCGTGCACAACGTCGTTCTGTTTGCAGTTGGGATTGTCCGCCCGCGGACAGCGATTGGCCTTGCCGGAGCCGTCATCATCCGCGAGAAAAGGGATCGGAACCTCGCTCTGACCCGTTAATTCCGCCAGCTGGAAGGTTGGTTTGTCGCCGGGGTACTCGCCGCCACCAGGGAAGGCGCCATTGCGACAGAACTGCTCCGGGTTGCCAAACAGGAGCCGCTCTTCCGCCAACACCGCTGGCGACATCCCCAGGGCGAGCAGGAAGAGGACAGAGAGGCCCAGTGCGCGGCCGGCTGTGTGGCGCAACCTGTGGTGGAATCCATGGTGCAACATGGAAAGCCGGTGCAAGGTGGGGGCGACCCAATGTCGTTCCTGCGAGGCGGCGTAGGCACGGATCCACTCTAGATTGACCCTGCCGATCTTCAGACCCGTTGCGGGGAGCTGGTGGGGAAGCTCTGGACAACCGCTCGCCAGTGGAAGCTGTCCCTTGCACCAACTGGGAGCTCCGCGCTCTCACAGGTGCCGCTCAGGGGTTGTCTGGAGCCTCCTTCGCTCGGAGCGCCCGAGGCGAGGCCGTGCCCATTAAGAGGAGGGCTTGGTGGCCGTCGCAGCAGGCTTGCGACGAGGAAGATTTGTCCGTCCGACCCTCCCTTGTCTCAAGTGCCAGCGTCATTCTGCCCGTTGGCTCCCTCCAATCCCTCCGCCAAGGCGTGGTACACCGAGCGGGCCCCCAGCAGGCGACCCATGCCAGCTCCCAGGGCGCCAGCCAGCACCACCCCCGGCAACAGTTGCTGATCCCCGAGCAGCCGCAAGCTGAAAACCACGCTCATCAGGGGAAGCTGGGTGGCTCCCGCCAGGGCGGCGGCCAGACCGAGAGCGATCCCCGCGAGCGGGGCGTGCAATGGCTGGCCGATCGATTGGCCCACCATGGCCCCCAGAGCGAGGGCAGGATCAATCAGGCCCCCTGGCACGCCTGCCCCCAGGCTCAGGCAGGGCCCGATCACCCGGGCCAGAAAGGGAAGCGCTCCGCCCGCACCCTCCATCGGTTGGGCCAGCAAATGGTTCATCAGCACCTCGCCATCGCCACCGCTGACGCCTCCTGTGAGCAGACCAAGCCCGCTGAGGAGCAGCCCCAGGACCAGGCCCATCCGCAGCGGGCGACGGCGGGCCCGCGGGCCGAGGCTGGCGGAGAGGCGCAGCAGCAGCCAGCTGAACCCCCCACCCACCAGCCCCCCCGCCAGACCGATCGGAACAGCCAGCGCCAGCTGATCCAGCTCTGGGGACGTCACAGACACAAGGCCCAGGCCAAACATCGGCTGCCCCCCCGCATGGTTCACCTCAGCGGCGACCGCGCAAACCATCATCGCCGCTGGAATCACCACGCCATCGAGGCGGCGGGTCAACTCTTCCGCCATGAAGATCACGCCCACCAGAGGGGTGTTGAAGGCCGAGGCGATGCCTGCGCCGCCGCAGATGGCGAGGAGCTCCTCGCGGCGCAGGTCCGCGAGAAGGGAGGGCCAACGGCGGCGCAGGCCATGGGCCAGGGCGGCACCCAGATGCACCACCGGTCCCTCTCGCCCGAGAGGAAGCAGGGCCAGGCTGGCGCCAGACCAGAGCACGAGCCGCTGGCCGGTGGCCGCAGGACTCAGGAGCGTCGGGGCCTGGTGAGGGACGTTCAGGCTGACGAGGGTTTGGGGAATGCCGGAGCCGGCTCCATCCGACCATGCCCGTGCCTGCAGGCAGAGGATCAGCGGCAGGACGACCACCGGGGCCAGAGTCAGCCCTAGGCTGGTGAGGCTCCAAGGCGCCGCGGAGAAGGCGGGCAACAGGCGCAGCAGCTGATCCTGGAGGCGGTCCACCAGGGTGAGGGGCCAGCAGAGGACACCGACGAACAACCCCACCAGGACCAGCGACAGGGGAAACGTCAGCCGATGGCGCAGGAGCGGGCTCTCACGAGGAGACATCCGGGTCACAGGCAAACTCGTCGGGGGGCGTGTGCTCTTACTTAATCGACTCCATGCCACCATGCGCCCTTGCCATGGCGACCGCGCACCCTGGGCATGTTCCCGACCACCCCTGAGACCTGCGGGGAGCGCACCCCCTCATCCCGCGCGGCGGGGCGACGGAACCGGCTTCACGCCCTTGTGCTGCTGCTCACCCTGGCGCTGGGTTTGCTGCTGTTTGTCTGGCGGTTGGGCAGCACGGGCCTGGTCGATGAGACGCCGCCCCTGTTCGCCGCCGCCGCCCGAGCCATGGCGGAGAGTGGCGACTGGCTGATCCCGCGGGTGAATGGTCTGCCCCGCTACGACAAGCCGCCCCTGGTGTACTGGCTGATGGGCGCCTTGTACGCCCTACCCGGCCAGGCCAGCTGGAATCCCCTGGGCAGCTGGGCCGCGGCCTTGCCATCAGCCCTGGCCTCTGTGGCGGTGATGCTCGCTCTGGCAGACACGTTGCTGCGCTGGCCCCAGGTCGACGGCCTTGAGAAGAACTGGCCGGAAGGGGAGGGAGCCCGTCACGGAGGTGCATCGGTGGAGGTCCCGCCATGGGTGGTGCCGCCGCTTGAGATTCCGCTGATGGTGGTTCCGCCGCTGGTGGCAGCTCTGGCTTTTGGCCTTTCTCCCTTGATGCTGCTCTGGGGACGCACGCCGGTGAGCGACGCCCTCTTCAGCGCCCTGGTGGCCCTCACCCTCCTGCTGTTGTGGCGCCGCTACGCCGTCGGCGGCGGCGCCTGGTGGCCGGCCTGGGCGCTGCTCGGGCTGGCGGGGCTCGCCAAGGGCCCTGTCGCCATTGTTCTGGTCGCTCTGACCCTTGGGCTTTTTGGCTGGTTGCAAGGCGACGGCAGCACGCTGGTGCGCCGCTTGCGTCCCCTGCGGGGGCTGCTGGTCTGCGGCCTGGTGGCCGCCCCCTGGTATGGCTTGGCCCTGGTGGTGGAAGGGCGACCCTTTTGGGATAGTTTCTTCGGATATCACAACCTGCAGCGGTTCACCTCCGTGGTGAACCACCACCTGCAGCCCTGGTGGTTCTTCGGGCCCGTGCTGCTCATCGCCAGCCTGCCCTTTTCCCCCTTGCTGCTGCTGGGCTTGGCCCGGTCTCTGGGGCCTCTCCGCTGGAAACGTCGGCCCAGCCGGCCCGTGGCCGCGCCGCTGTCATTGGGGCGGTTCTGTGCCTGCTGGTTGCTGGCTGTGCTGGTGTTTTTCACCGCGGCCTCCACCAAGCTGCCCAGCTACTGGCTGCCCGCTGTGCCCGCCGGAGCGGTGCTGATCGCCTTGGCCTCCAGCGGAGCCCCGCATGGCGGGCAGGGGGGAGGGGGGAGTGATCGCGCCAGCCGCTGGGCTTGGCAGGCCACCCTCCTGCTCACGGCCTTGCTCGCCGGCATCTTTTTCGCCGGCCCCTGGCTGGTGCCCCTGATTCGTGATCCGGAACTGCCCACCCTGCCGCTGGAGCTGATTCGCGGCGGACGTCTCCCCTTGGCGGGCCTCTGCTGGCTGGCTGCCGCCCTGCTGGGCTGGGTCTTCTCCCGGGCCTTGCCACCGGCCCGGCTGCTGGCGCTGCAGCTGCCGCTGGTACTGTTTGTGCCCCTGGCCCTGCTGCCCAGCTGGGCCCTGGGGGATCGTTTGCGGGGGCAGCCGGTGCGTGCCATGGCGGCGAGCATCGACCGCCAGGCCCATCCCGGGGAACCCCTGGCGATGGTGGGCATCCTCAAGCCCTCCCTGCACTACTACAGCCGTCGCGTGGTGATCTACGAAGGGATCCAGCCTGCGGCTCTGCGCAACCTCAGCGACCGCCTGCGCCATGAGCGTCGGCGGGGCCAGCAGCCCAGCCCGCCCGGGGAACAACCCACCGTGTTGCTGGTGATCGATCAACAGACGGCCCAAGCTCCCCACTGGCGCGATCTGGAGCCGGTGGAGCTGAAGCGGGCGGGGCTGTATCGGCTTTGGCGTGTGGATCGCCGTCGCTTGGAGGAGCGGGCCGCCCAGCTGGCCGCGGCGGGCGTGCCGCTGGAGTGGCGCCGGCCCGTGCCGGAGCGCTACTGAACCCTTCCCCAGTCAGGCCGCCGCGACCGGACGACGGGTCAACTCCCCGTAGAGCTTTTCGATGGCATCGATGTTGCGGCTGAGGGTGTAGCGCTCCAACACCCGCGAGCGGGCCCGCCGTCCCAGCTCGGCCGTCAGCAGCGGTTGATCCCGCAACACCGGCAGCAAGGTGCGCAGCTGGGTGGTGACGCCCTGGGTGCTGATCACGATGCCCGCTCCTCCATCCAGGGCTTCGCCATCCGCTCCCGCATCGGTGGCGACGCAGGCCTTGCCGCAGGCCATGGCTTCCAGCAGGGCCAGCGACAACCCCTCCACCAGAGAGGGCAGGAGAAACACTTCCGCCACCTGCAGCAGGGCCACTCGGCGCTGCAGATCCCCCTCGTATCCCCACCACAGCACATCCGCCTCGTTGTGTTGCAGAGCGCCGCGCAGGGGGCCATCGCCGACGATCAACAGCAGGCAACCGGCGGGTCGCACCAGCCGCCATGCCTTCAACAGGGCTTCCACATTTTTTTCTGTCGACAACCGCCCCATGTAGAGGAACAGCCTGTGGCCGCCGAAGCGCTGGCGCAGGTCACTGAGCTGGCGTTGGCTTGTCGGGCCTGCCGGTGACCAGGTGTCAGTGTCGACACCGTTGGGGATCACAGCGAGCCGATCTTGGGGCACGCCAAGCCGCTCCAGCAGATCAGCCTGCAGCTCAGAGAACACGATCACCCGGTCGTAGCGCGCCAGGGAGGGGGCATACACCTGATAGGTGAGCTGCTGGGTGCCCGCCGCGATGTTGCGCAGATTGGCGTCGAAGGCCGGATGGAAGGTGGCCACCAGCGGCACGCCCAGCTGCTGACAGAGCTCGGGGAGGAGGAAATCGAGCGGGGAGAGAGTGAGGCTGGCGTGCACCACATCGGGCCGCAAGCGCTCCAGCGATTCCCGCAGCTCCCGCAGGGCACCGGGCGACGGGATGGTGTACACCTGCGACTTGACCAGGTAGGGCAGGGTCACCTCGGGAGTCTCCGCCGCCAGTTTGGGCCGGCCATCGCCGCTGACGACGGCCCGCGACTGCGGCACGACGACCTCCTGGCGGTGCAGGGTCGGCCCGGCCGGGGTGTCGAAGTGAATGAAGCTCACCTGATGCCCGCGCTGCCGCAAGGCTTCTGTGGTGGTCAGGCTGTAGGTGACGTTGCCGCAGAAAGGTGATTTTTTTCCCAGCCAGGCGATGTGGATCACCGCTTGCAGCCAATCTGCCCAAAGTTAGCAGTCATCCGATCAGGAAGGCCGCCAGGGTTGTTCACTCAGGGCGGCAATCAGGGCGATGGCCGCCAGGCCCCAGAGCACAGGCAGCAGGCCATAACGGCTCACAACGGTACCCGCCAGGGCGAGAGGGAGGCTGAGGGCGATGTTGATCAGGTTGTTTTGCAGGCCGAACACCTTGCCCCGCTGCGCCTCGGGGGTGTCCACTTGGATCGTGGTCTGGGCGGGGATGGCCAGCAAGGCCGCTCCCAGGCCCAGCAGTGCGCACAGCACCAGGGTGAGCACCAGGTTGCCCCGCAGTTGGCCGAGGAGCACCAGGCTGAAGGCGATGGTTCCGAGCCCTGTGGTGGCCAGCAGGCGACGACTGAAGCGCTCTCCCAGTTGGGCCATGGCCAGGGCTCCGAGGGCCAGGCCGATGCCGCTCATGGCAAGCAGGGTGCCGAACCCGGTGGGCCCCAGCGATTGGATGGCTGCGGCCAGGCTGATGGCCAGCACGTAGAGGGCGGCCAGCAGGCTGTAAAGCAACACCAGCTGCAGCATGGCCGTGCGCACGGTGGCCCGTTCCCGCAACACCTCCAACCCCTCCCCGATCTCCTCCCAGATGGACACCCGGCGCGCCTGACGGGGGGGTTCCTCCAGCTGGATGCCCAGGATGGCGATGGCGGCCAGGCCGTAGCAGAGGGGCAGTAGGACGAATTCCCCGTTGGGCACGCCGATGGCCGCCAGCCCGGATCGCAGCAACCGCAAGATCGGATCCCCCAGGGCAAAACCGACAATGGTGGCCGCCATGCTCGTGGCCTGATACACCGAATTGGCCGCCAGCAGCTGGTGAGAGGGAACCAGCAGGGGAATGGCGGCCTGTTCCGCGGGAGCGAAGAATTGGGTCAGCACCGATTCAGCGAAGGTCATCAGCACCAGCGCCCAGTAACCCCAGCTCAGTCCCAGCCAGTGGGGGCCAGGCAGCAGGGCGAGGGGGGCCAGCATGACAAGGAGGGCGCGAAGGCCATTGGAGGCCACCATCACCGACCGTTTCGGCCAGCGATCGGCCCACACTCCGGCCACGGTGCCCATCAGCACCGCCGGGATCGTGTTGGCCACATAGATGCCCGTCGCCAGAAGGGTGATCACCTGGGCCCGGCTTTCCAGGTTGATGCGGATCGCCGCCGCCGCCTCCGCCAGGGGCGTGCCGCCAGCCAGGTTGCCTGGCACCCAGTACTGGGCGATCAGGAACACCATGAGCACGATGTAGAACTTGTCGGCCAGCTGGGAAAAGATCTGACCGATCCACAGCAGGCGGAAATCGGCGCGGGACACCACGGCAGCCAGCCCCGTCTCTACCGGGGTCAGCGGCGGCGGATCGCTGGGTGGCTCGACACGTTGGCTGACCCCCGGATCCTTCATGGGTCCGTTGAGGGGCGGATGGCGGAACGGGGTTGGGGCATCGCTTCCGCGCTGGCTCGCAGCAGTCTGAAGGCTCGGGGGCGACGGCCCAGATGTTCGTCACACCAGTGCTCCATCAGCTCCAGCAGGTGGAGCCACACCACCTCGGGTCCAAGCAGGTCACCCTCTCGGGATCGGGGCAGTCCGGGACGGGGCAACCGTTGCAGCAGGGCCAGTTCCGAAGCGTTGAGCACCACCGCCGCCCCCGCCACGACTCCGGTGGCCAGGCCCTCTGCCGGCAGCAGGCTGCAGCGCCAGGCCGGGTTGCTCAGAGGTGGATGCAGGGGCGTGCCCGTGCGGGCGCAGTGCCCGAGGGGGAGGGCATAGCCGCCAAGGGCCAACAGGTGCGCGCTTCCTTGAACCGCGATGGCCAGGGCCTCCACCCGCTCACTGGCCTCCACCACCACCGCTTCCAGGCGCCCCAGATGGGCCAGCACCATGGCGGGCCAACCGGGGGAGGGGGCGCCGGTGGGCACCAACCGCAGGCAGAGCTCCGCCAGTGCCTGGGCGGCGGCCAGGGTTTCCAGCCGCTCCCCCAGGCCGCTGAAACTGCGCACCAGGGTCAATTGCCGCACGCGAGGGAGGTCCCCCTGGCCCACCTGCAACCGCAGGTGGGCCAGGGGGAGGGCCGCCGCCAGGCGACTGCGGGGCTTGCGCGCGCCCGGCACAGCCAGGCGGATCAAGCCCTCCTCCTCGCTGAGGAGAGTCAACAGCCGATCGCTTTCCCCCAGCGCCGAGGAGCGCAGCGCAATGCCCTCCAGCAACCGCTCACCAGCCATGGGGGTCAGCGGGACCGGGCGGCGAGCGCAGCCAGCAGGGCCACGCCGTGGCTGGTGCCCAGGCGGGTGGCGCCGGCCTCCACCAGGGCCAGAGCCGTCTCCAGGGCGTGGATCCCCCCCGCCGCTTTGACGCTGGCCCGACCCTTGGTCAGGTCGCGCAGCCGCCGGACCTGATCAGGGGTGACCGGGGGGCCGAAACCGCTGCCTGTCTTGAGAAAACGGGCGCCCGCGTCAAGGCTCACCTCCACAAGCAGTTGGAGGGCCTGCTCGCTGAGTCGGCCTTGCTCAAGGATCACCTTCACCGGCTGACCCAATTCGACGATCGGCGCCAGGTCGTCCAGCAGGGCGCGGCTGTCGCCATCGGCCAGGGCGCCGAAATCCGGCACCACATCCAGTTCATCGGCGCCGGCCTCCACAGCCGCCTCCGCCTCGGCCCGTTTCACGGCGGGGGGCACGGCACCGAAGGGAAAGCCGATCACCGAGATGATGGACACCTTGCTGTTGCGCGGCAGCCGCTCCCGGGCCGCGGCCACCCAGCGGGAGGCCACGCACACCCCGGCAAAGCCAAAATGACTGGCCTCATCACAACAGCGCCGCAGCGCTTCCAGCCCATGGTGGGGATCCAGGATGGCGTGGTCGACCAGAGGCGCGAGATCGGGCAGCTCCTCCCTCACGCGTCTTTGGCCTGGATCACACCAAAGCCACCATGGTTGCGCCGATACACCACCTGGATCTGCTGAGTGTCGGCATCGCGGAAGACGTAGAAATCGTGATCGATGATCTCCAGCTGGTGCAGGGCCTCCTCCAGGGGCATCGGGGCCATGGTGTAGTACTGGCGCCGCACGCCGCGATGGGGGAGGCTCGGCTCCATGCCTTCGGTGAGGGGCTGGCCGGGTTTGGGCAGGGCGGCGGCTCCGGCTTCCTCTGCGGCGGCCGAGCGATGCACCGGCCCCTGCTGACGTTCCTGCAAGCGGTCTTTGTGACGGTTGAGCTGGCGGGCCAGCTTGCTGGCCACCATGTCAATGCTGGCGTAGAGGTTCTCGCTGCGCTCCTGGGCGCGGATCACCACGCCATTGGCGAACATGGTCACTTCCGCCGTCTGCTGCGGCACGCGCGGGTTGCGGGCGACGGACAGATGCACGTCAGCCTCCTTCACCAGATCCTCGAAGTGGCTGATTGCTCGACTCAGCTTGGTTTCGGTGTAGTCGCGAATCGCGTCGGTGATCTCCAGGTTGCGTCCGTGGATCAGAAGTTTCATGGCGTTCCGTTCAACCGGTTGGGGCTTGGCCCGAGGGGGTCTGTTGCCACAGTAGAGAGAGGGAGTCATGACCCTCAACGGCAGCGCAATTCTTTTTGAAGCCCGCCAGCCGGTGCCCTTTCCCCGGGCCTGGGCCTGGCAGCGGCAGTTGCAGGAGCGGCTTCTGCGCCATCCCGCCGGGCCGGACGCCGTGCTCCTGCTGGAGCACGACCCCTGCTACACCCTGGGCCGCGGCGCCAGCGAGGCCCACCTCCGCTTTGATCCCCAGGCCCCCCCCCTGCCGCTCCACCGCAACGATAGCGGTGGCGAGGTGACCCACCACCTGCCGGGTCAGCTGGTGCTCTATCCGGTGTTGAACCTGCGGCGCCATGGCGCTGATCTGCATGACTATCTGCGAGCGCTGGAGGCCGTGGTGATCCGCGTGCTCGCGGGGCTCGCGTTGACGGGCGAGCGGATCGACGGTCTCACCGGCGTGTGGCTGGAGGGAATCAAGGTGGCCGCCATCGGAGTGGGGGCCAAGCGTTGGATCAGCCAGCACGGCCTGGCCCTGAATGTTTGTTGCCCGCTGGAGGGCTACGGGGCGATCGTGCCCTGCGGCCTGGCAGACCGTGCGGTAGGCCGTCTGAGCGACTGGCGACCGGGCCTGACGTGCGCGGCGATGCGTGGGCCCCTGCTGGAAGCCTTCCGTCGGGAATTTGGCCTGAGCCTGCGCCCAGCCGATCCCCCCGAAGTCCTGGCTGGCCTGTAACCATGGGCGAGCTTTGCAGGCCGCCCATGCCGATCGCCGCCGCCGCGCCCCGTGCCGAGGTCCTCTGGACCGGCACCCCGCAGGATGCCGCCGCCCTGGCCCAGCGGCAGGACTGGCGGGGCGTGGAGGGTCTGGAGCGGCTCTGGCCCGAGCTGGCGCGGCGCCATGGCGAGGCCGTGGCCCTGGAGGACCCCCATGCCTCCCCCCCCGTTCGTCTCACCTATCGCGCCTTGGGGGAAGGGATTGAGCGGGCGGCAGCCGCCTTCGCTGCCCTGGGCGCGGGTCCCGGGGATGTGGTGGCGCTGTTTGCGGAAAACAGCCCCCGCTGGCTGATCAGCGACCAGGGACTGATGCGGGCGGGCGCGGCGGACGCCGTGCGGGGCAGCGGAGCCCCCGTGGAGGAGCTGCGCTACATCCTTGATGACTGCGGCGCTGTGGGGCTGGTGCTGGAGTCCGCGGCCCTGTTCCAAAAATTGGATCTAGGACCGGAGCGGCTGGAGCGGCTGCGGTTTGTGCTCTGTCTGGAGGGAGCGCCGGCGCCACGGAGCGACGGGGGAGTGAGCCTCGACTGGGAGGGGCTGCTGCGGCGGGGCGAGAGCGCTCCGCCGCCGCCCTTCCCCGAGGGGGGGGAAGGGCGGCGGGCGACGTTGCTTTACACCTCCGGCACCACCGGCCAGCCGAAGGGCGTTCCCCTCAGCCACGCCAACCTGCTCCACCAGATCCGCCACCTCGGCGTGGCGGTGTCCCCCTCTCCGGGGGATCGGGTGCTGAGCGTGCTACCGATTTGGCATGCCTATGAGCGCACGGCCGAATACTTTCTGCTGTCATGCGGCTGCCGGCAGACCTACACCAGCCTGCGCCACCTCAAGACCGATTTGCGCAGCGTCAAGCCCCACTACATGATCAGCGTGCCTCGGCTGTGGGAAGCGCTGCTTTCGGGGTTTGAGGATGCCCTGGCCGCCATGCCCGCGGCCCGCCAGCGGCTACTCGGGAGCGCCCTGGCCAACAGCCGTGCCTATCAGCGGGCCTGCCGCGCCGCCCGCGACCTCACCCTGGTGCCAGAGCCACCCTCCCGTCGCCTGGGAGCGGCGCTGGAAGCGCTGCTGCGGGCGCCGCTCCATGGCCTGGCGTCAGCCCTGCTGTGGCCGAAGGTGCGCCAGCAGCTGGTGGGCGGCGCACTGCGGACGGCCATCAGCGGGGGCGGCGCCCTGGCCATCCACGTGGATGGCTTTTTCGAGGCGATTGGCATTGAGCTGCTGGTGGGCTATGGGCTCACGGAAACCAGCCCCGTGCTCACCTGCCGTCGCTCCTGGTGCAACCGGCGCGGTAGCGCCGGCCAGCCCTTGCCGGGAACGGCCCTGCGGATTGTTCAGCCGGAGAGCCGTGCCACCCTGGGCCTTGGCGAACCTGGACTGGTGCTTGCCCGGGGGCCTCAGGTGATGGCGGGGTATCACGGCAAGCCCGAGGCCAGCGCCAAGGTGCTCGACAGGGAGGGCTGGTTTGACACGGGGGATCTGGGTCGGCTCCTTGCCGATGGCTCCCTGGTGCTCACCGGCCGCGCCAAGGACACCATCGTGCTGAGCAGCGGCGAGAACATCGAGCCAGGCCCGCTGGAGGAAGCCCTGGTGGAGTGTCCGCTGATCGAGCAGGTCATGCTCGTGGGTCAGGACCGCAAGCAGCTCGGGGCGCTGCTGGTGCCCAAGGGAGAGCCCTTGACGCAATGGGCCCGGGGCCAGGGCCTGCCAGAGCCGGGTCTCACGCCGGAGGGTGCCGTGGCCCATCTGGAGCCGGCCTTGGCGAAGGCGCTGACACGGGAATGCAACCGGCTGCTGGCCGAGCGGCCGGGATCCCGGCCCGATGAACGGTTGGGGGGGATCGCCGCGGTGGAGCCCTTCACCATCGAGAACGGCCTGCTCACCCAGACCCTCAAGCAGCGTCGAGATCGCATCGTGGCGCGGGATGCGACAGCTATCGCCTCCCTCTACGGTGAGCGATGAGTCTCTTTCCAAGCCGTCCCGTTACCCATGGCCGAATCCTTCACGATCAAGCGCGCCGTCACCATTCGCGCTGTGGTCACCCCCCGCTGGAAGGAAGACGCGGAGCGCGAGCTGAGCAATGCCCTGAGCAATCTGGACGGGCAGCTGGCCCAGCTGGAGCAGGAGGGGCAGCGGGTGATCACGGAGGTGCGCAGCCAGAGCGCCAATCCACTCGACCCGCGGGTGCAGGAGCAGGTGGCCTCGATCCAGCAGCAGGTGGCCGCCAAGCGGGCTGAACTGGACGAGCAGAAGCGCCAGGTGTTGGAGCAACAGCAGCAGGTGCGCAGCCTTGACTTTGAACAGGTTGTGGATCAGGGGCAGCTGGAAAGCCTCTGCGAGGTGCGCCTGGGCGACAACCTGGTGGAAAAGATGCAGGCCTTCGTTCTGGTGCGCGACGGCGTGGTGGAGGCGCTAGAGGGTTTGGACTGAAATTCGGCGCCTGATGCACAAAGCGGGAGCGGCGTGCTGCGTAAGATCGCTGCTTCCGCGCGGCAGTACGACCGGTGGCCACCCACGACATCTTCATGCCCGCCCTCAGCTCCACCATGACCGAGGGCAAGATCGTGCAGTGGTTGAAAAAACCGGGCGATCGGGTGGCGCGGGGCGAATCGGTGCTTGTGGTCGAGTCCGACAAGGCCGACATGGACGTGGAATCCTTCCAGGAAGGATTTTTGGCGGTGGTGCTGGTCGAGGCCGGGGGCACGGCGCCCGTCGGCGACACCATCGGCCTGATCGCCGAGAGCGAGGCTGAGATCGCCGAGGTGCGGGCTAAAGCCCAGGTCGCTCCGCCTGTCGCCCCCGCATCTCCTCCCGCCCCCGCTCCAGCTGCGCCGGCGGCCCCTGCCGCGCCGGTCGCTGCTCCCGCCCCTGCCCCCGCCCCGGTCCCGGCAGCCGCCCCTGCCCCCGTTCCAACCGATGGCCGGGTGGTGGCCTCCCCGCGGGCACAGAAACTGGCCGCCCAGCTGGGCGTGCAACTGGCGGGGCTGCGGGGAACCGGCCCCAACGGCCGCATTCAGGCGGACGATGTGGAGCGTGCCGCTGGCCAACCGGTGAGCCTGCCCCGGGTGGCGGAAGGGACCGCTGCGGCGGTTGCCGCGGGCGGCAGCGCCCCCGTCGCTCTGGCTTCAGTCCCTGCGGGCGAAGCCTTCGGCCGGCCCGGCGAGACCGTTGCCATCATCACCCTGCAGCAGGCGGTGAACCGCAACATGCTCGCCAGCCTGGCGGTGCCCTGCTTCCACGTGGGCTACACCATCACCACCGACAAGCTGGATGCGCTTTACAAGCAGGTCAAGGGCCTGGGCGTGACGATGACGGCGCTGCTGGCCAAGGCCGTGGGCGTCGCTCTGGCGCGCCATCCGCAGGTGAACGCCGCCTGCAGCGACGCGGGCATGGCTTACCCCGAGGCGGTGAATGTGGCGGTGGCGGTGGCCATGGAAGATGGCGGCCTGATCACCCCCGTGCTGCCTCAGGCGGATCGCACCGACCTTTACAGCCTGTCGCGCACCTGGGCGGATCTGGTGAAGCGGGCCCGCGCCAAGCAGCTCAAACCGGAGGAATACAGCACAGGCACCTTCACCCTCTCCAACCTGGGCATGTTTGGTGTCGATCGCTTTGACGCAATTCTGCCGCCCGGCACGGGCGCCATCCTGGCGGTGGCCGCCTCCCGGCCCACGGTGGTCGCTGGAAAGGATGGCTCCATTCGCGTCGCCTCCCAGATGCAGGTCAACCTCACCTGTGATCACCGGGTGGTTTATGGCGCCCATGCGGCGGCCTTCTTGAAGGATCTGGCCCACCTGATCGAAACCAACCCCGAGAGCCTGGCGCTCTGAATGGTTGGCCTCAGCGGTCGCCGCCTGTTGGCTGGCCCTGGCGTCTGTTGGCCTGTGCTGGGCCAGTCCCTGCTCTTGTGCTGGCAGGCATCCTGTTGGCCTCCTTTCTCCCGGTGACCTCTTCCGAAGACCTGCGGCTCTCCAGCTACGACTTCGACCTGCCCCGGCAGGCCATCGCCCAGCAGCCTGTCGAACCCCGCCACAGCGCCCGCCTGCTGCTGGTGGAGCCGGGTGATGGAGCCCGACACCGCACGGTGTGGGATTGGCCGGAGGAGTTGCGGCCGGGCGAGTTGCTCGTGGGGAATGACACCCGGGTGTTGCAAGCGCGCCTGCAGGCACGCCGTGCCAGCGGCGGAGCCGTGGAGGTGTTGGTGCTGCAACCTTGGGGGCCGAGCGGGGAAGGGGAGCCCGCAGAGACCCTGGCTGGCGCGGCAGCCTTGGCGAGACAAGGTGAAGCTGAACAGCAAACCGACGGGGATGGCGGCAGCGACTGGCTCTGCCTGCTCAAGCCGGCCAAGCGGGTGAAGCTCGGCGAAGAGTTGCTGCTCGACACCGCCGCGGGCTTCCCCTGCGACACGCCGGTGCGGCTGCGGGTGGTAGCCAGTGATCCCGCTTCCGGGGGGCGGGTGGTGCGGTTCCCGGCGGGATTAGGGGATGCGGGCGCGATCGAACCCTTCCTCCAGCGCCATGGCACCATGCCTCTGCCGCCCTACATCCATGACGACAGGGGTGTGGCGGGCGAGCGCTACCAAACCCGTTTTGCCGCCCGGCCCGGTGCCGTCGCCGCGCCAACAGCCGGCCTGCATTTGAGCGATGCGCTTCTGGAGCGTCTGCGGCAGCGGGGGGTGGAGCGGGCCGCGGTGACGCTCCACGTGGGGTTGGGCACCTTCCGCCCTCTGGAGCAGGAGCACCTGGAGGGGCTGGCGTTGCACAGCGAGTGGGTGGAGGTGAGCGCGGCGGTGGTGGCGGCAGTGGCGGCGGCCCGGGCGCGGGGCGGGCGGGTGGTGGCGGTGGGCACCACCTGCGTGCGCAGCCTGGAGGGGGTGGCGGCACTCCATGGCGGGGAGCTGCGGCCCCATGCCGGTCCGATCAACCTGGTGATCCAACCTGGCCATCGCTTCCAGGTGGTGCAAGGATTGCTCACCAACTTCCACCTGCCCCGCAGTTCCCTGCTGCTGCTGGTGAGCGCCCTGATTGGCAGGAAGCGGCTGCTGGCCCTCTATGGGGAGGCGATCGAGGCAGGTTATCGCTTTTTCTCCTTCGGTGATGCGATGTGGATTCCGCCGGAAGCGGTGCTGGCTGGCGAGGGAAAAGGCTTTACGCTCACCTCCTGATCCCCGTGGCAGCACCAGCGCGACGCGATGACCGCTTCTCTGAAGACCCTGTCCCTCCAAACCGATGGATATGTTGTCTTGCGGCAGGTCATCCCCAGCGATTGGATCGATACCCTGCTGCGTCGCCTGGAGCGGGTGAAGTGCTCGCGCCGCTTCCGTTTTCGTGCCCAGGGCACCAATTCCTTTGAGGGACCCCTGCTGGATGAACGGGGCAACCTGCGCAATTCCATTCAAAATCCCCATCTCCTCGGAGCGCTGCCAGGGTTCCGTGAGGCGGTGGAGGCCATCATCTTTTCCACGCCGATCCACAACGCCCTTTGCTCCCAACTCGGGCAGGGCACCTTCGTCAATTGGCAGACCATGTTGTTTGATCGCAGTGTGGGCACCAAAGTGCATCAAGACAGCTGGTATCTCGACACCCTGCCCCAAGGCGGGGTGGTGGGCGCCTGGATCGCCCTGGAAGACATCAGCCGCGATTGTGGTCCCTTCAAGATCTATGAGCACACCCAGGGCCAACGGGTGGAACCCACGGCCTACAACTTCGATGCCCTGGAAGAGGATCCGGCCTTTCAAAGGGATTTTCCCGGCTCCCGCTGCCAGCGACTGTTGCTCAATAAAGGGGATGTGATTCTCTGGAATTCCTTCCTCTTCCATGGTGCTGATATGCCCAGCTCTAATGAACAGACCCGTAAATCTCTCACGGCACATTTTTACCGTCACGGAGCTTCTCTGCAGCCCCAACCGATTCAGCGAGCCTTTTCGATCTACGATCACGCCCATCCCCAGCAGACCGCTGTGCCGGGCCTGCTAAAAGCAGCCACAATCAATCCGCTGCTTTATAGCGCTCTTTCCATTGGTTTAGCAAATTTGAAGGCCCGTAATCTCACGGGCCGGGGGAGTGAGCTTACGGAGATTCGCTCCCTCAGTTAAAGGGCACCTCGAAAAATTCCGCTTCCTCCTGGCGTCCCAGAGTAAAGTCCCTTGCTGTCACTGACCTCGCTGGCCAGTCGCGGCAGGCCAAAGCCGATTTTTCGAGGTGCCCTCAAGTCAGTCAGGCTTGCTGGCGCCTGCGGCACAACTGAGGGACCTGGCTGACCAATAGATCTCATGCGAGACAGCCATCAGACAAGCTGTTCCATTTCAAGGTTGCTGGCTGGTTCCCAGCCAAGTATGTGCCTGGAAAAGAGATCAATAACTGCGACCAGATAGAGGAAGCCTTTTCACAGTGGGATGGTGGTGATATCAATCGCCCAGACTTGATCGATAGCCATGATCTGATTGAGATTAGGGAGACTCTGGACAACCCCTCAGCGGACCTGTGAGAGCGGGGAGCTCCCAGTTGGTGCAAAGGGCGGCTTCCACTGGTGACCGGTTGTCCAGAGCTTCCTTAACGATGGACCCTGTCCAGAAGAGCCAGACCACCTCAATGCCCAGCCTGGAGCGCGACACCGCCACATCCACCGGGCCACGTCCTGTTCGCCGGATCGCGTTTCGCCAGGCCTTTGGCGATCGTCAGATCCGCCTGGTAGGCCGCCAGCGCTGCAGGGCCAGCTTCCTGCGCCACCAACACACCGCCAATTTCGTTATAGTCATTGCCCGCCAGCAGATTGCGCTGCCACTGCGTGTTCGCCGGTGGGCAATCCGGCCAGCCGAGCAAGCGTGCAGAGCCTCCAACCCCCAGATCTCCCCGCCGCCGCCAGCGGCGGGATCCCCCCCGGCGTCGCTGCGCCAGCGGGCTCCGCTCCAGCAGGCCCTGCCCGCAACCCCGCCCAGGACCACCGGCAGGTGGGCCTCGCCCTGGCGAGCATGGCCGCCGCCCTCGGCCTCTGGGCTGTGCTCTGGCCGGTGCCCACGGAGGTGATCGGTCAGGGCGTGTTGATCTACCCCGGCACCGCCGGCCTGCTCAATGCCCGCGCCACCGGGCAGGTGAGGGAGGTGCGCGTGGCGGTGGGGGATCGGGTGCGGGCAGGGCAGGTGTTGCTGACGCTCCATCTGCCAGTGTTGCGGCGCCAGCTGCAGCAGCAGCTGGGCAACCTGGCCCAGTTGGAGCGCCAGAATCGGGAGCTGGATTCCCGTGACGCCAACCGCTTGGCCACGGCCCGGGAGCGACGCGACACCGCCCTGGCCAAGCTGGCCGGCGATCGGACGCGCTACAGCCAGCTCCAGGCCACCTATGCCACCAAGCTCCAACGGCTCGACTGGCTGGCTCAGCGGGAGGTGGTCGCTCCCCTGGCGGCGGAGGTGGTGGCGGCGGAGCAGGGCCGCACCACCGCGGCAGTCGCCCTCGACGCGGTGCTGATCAATGAGAAGGAGGTCCGCGACGACTTTCAAAAAGTGAAGCTTGACCTCCAAGCCGAGTCCTTGCAACGCCGCTTCCGCATCGCCGACCTGCGCCGCGCACTTCAGGTGACCCGCGCCCGCCTGGCCTACGAGGGCAACGTCGTGAGTGAGCGTGACGGCGTGGTGCTCGACCTGCAGGTGATCCCCGGCCAAACGGTGGCGGTGGGCCAGCGGCTGGGCACCATCGGCCGCCCCGACACCGGTGTCGGGAGCGCCGCTCCCCTGCAGGCCGTGGCCTACTTCGCTCCCGCCGACGCTCGGCGCCTGCCTGAGGGCCTGCCGGTGGAGGTGGTGCCCCAGTGGAACCAGCGGGGGCGCTTCGGGGGCATCGCTGGCACGGTGCGCCGGGTGTTCACCCTGCCGGCCACCCCGGACGACATCGCCACCACCACCGGCAACCCCCAGCTCGCGGAAGCCCTCACCAAAGAAGGCCCTGTGCTCCGCAGCGACATCACCCTGGAGCGCGATCCCCGCAGTCGCGACGGCTTTCGCTGGACCCTTTCCCGCGGTAGCGCCGTCTTCCCCGTGCGCGAGGGACTCACCGTCACCACCCATGCCTATGTGGAATGGCGCAGCCCTGTGAGCTACCTGCTCCCGGGCCTGCGCTCCCTCACCGGCGGCTTCCGCCCCCGCGCCTATGACCGCTCCCCGCAACCGCGCCCCCTCTCGCCGCCCTGAGTGCCCCGCCGCACTCGCCCGCCGCCGCAGCTTCCTCTCCCCTGCCCGCTCCCCATGCGCTGGTCCTCGGCCTTGCTCGCCAATCCCCTTCTGCGCCGCGAGCTCCCCTGGCTGGGGGCGGAAGTGGTGCTGCTGATCGTGCTCTGCAACGCCAATCCACCGGAACTGTGGTTTTGGCTGGTGGTGTTCCTGGTGGTGCTCGCTTATCGGCTGGAGCGCTGGTGGTCGTCCAGGCCCAACTGAAGCTGCGTTTCGATTGGACTGGCCGGATCTCGAGGCATGGGCAGCAGCTCGCGCAACAGCTGTGCGTAGCTGATGTTCACGCCAATGATGGCGTTGAGGCGTTGCACCAGGCTGCTGATCAAGCGCTCCTGGGTGAGGGAGAGATCCACCTCCTTGGAGAGGCCAAGCGTGTAGCGCAGACGAATGTCGCGGAAGGCCTCCAGGGCGGCGGCCACCCCCCGCTGGGCGGAGGCGAGCTTGGCCAGGCTCGCCTCATGCTGAAAGAACGCCTGCTCCAGGCGCAGACGGATGGCATTGCGCAAAGCGGCATGGTCCTGTTCCAGTGCCCGCTGACGCCAGCTCAGGGCCTCCGCCGCGCGGGCGGTGGTGCCGGCGTCAAAGAGCAGCCAGCTGACGCTCAAGCCGATCGACCAATCCCAGCCGCTCTGCCGACTCTCGGGGCTGATGGAGGCGCCGCAACAGCCGCCGCCGCGCACCTGGAAGCCCCAGAGGCTGTCGCGGCTGCCGCTGACGCCCACGGCGGAGAACAAGGCCAACTTCGGCAGCAGGGCCGCCACCGCCGCCTGCCGCTCCTCCGCCAGGGCCTGGCGGGCAGCCAACACCGCCTCCAGTTCTGGATTGCCCCGATAGGCGGCCAGCAGGCTCGCCTCCAGATCCAACGGCCAGCGGACCTGCAGCCGGATGGGATCCGCCGCCATCGGGGTGACCTCTGGCGGCAGGTTGAGCAGCATCGCCAGCCGCCGCCGGGCCACGGCCCGATCCGCCAGTGCCTGAATCAAGGCCTCCTGGCTGCTCGCCTCGATCGCCCGGCGGCGCAACACATCCAGCCGTGGCACGAGGCCCGCCTGCTTGAGCTGAAGGGCATCCGCCAGGATCAACAGATCGTTGCGCACGTCAGCGTCGCGGATGCGCGCCAATTGATCGGCCTGCTGCAACTGGTAGTAGGCCTCGCTCACCTCCAGTTGCAGGCGGCGCAAGGCGTCCGCATAATCGGCTCGCCGCTGCTCCAACCGCGCCCGAGCGGCCCGCACCCGAGGTGCGCGGGCGAAATCCACCACCTCCTGCCGCAGCCCCAAGCCCGCTGACAGGCTGGCGGCGCTGGAAGTCAACCCCACACTGCCGCCGGTGGGGTTGTAGAAGGGCCCGCCGGGTCCATAAAGCGGCCCGAAGCCAAAGGCCGTGCTCGACTCCAACACGGTTGTGCGTGTGCCGGCGCGGTCGTAGCCGGCGCCAGCCAAGGCCATCAGCCGTGGCCAATAGCTGCCCAGGCTGCCCTGCAGCTCCGCCAGGGCGGCGGCCACCAGCTCACGGCGAGCCTGAACGCTGGCGCTGTTTCGCAGGGCCAGGGCCACCGCCTCCTCCAATCCCAGTGCCTGCACGCCCTGCCCTCGCAGGGCGCCAGCCGCCGGCAAGCTCAGCGGTGGCGCCGGCCGGGCCGCCTCCGGGCTGAGTGCTCCGCTGGGGGCGGCATTCGGGGCCAGGAGGGAAGACGGCAGGGCGGGCAAGCCACTCTTGGCACCACTGGAAGGGACGGGCTCCAGGGGCAACAACTGATCAAGCAACCGCAACTGCCCCTCCAATTCCCCCCAGCTGCGCTCCAATTCCGCCGTGGGAGCTGCCCTCCGCTGCTGGCCGCCAGCCGTCCCCGCCAGTGGCAGGACGACGGGGGCCAGCAGCGCCACCACACCGCTGGCCCGTCGCAGGGACGACCTGCCAGGACGGCTCACGCCCCGCCCGTCATGGTTCGGCGCCGGTTCCCTCATGCGGCTGACGGCGGGCGAAGGGCGGCCCATCCCCGTTCCGCTGCTTCCACCGCCAGCAGCGCCTGGCGGCAATGGGTGAGCCGGGCGGCAAGGCGCTGCAGCTGGAGGGGCGGCAGGGCGTTCAGGTCGGGGTGGCTGAAGTGTTCCTCGATCGCCAGCCAGAGCGGCGGGGGTGTCCGGGGCGAGGAGGGGGCGGCGGGCCAGCTGGCGTCATCGGCGCGGAGGGAGCGGCACCAAAGCCGCAGGCGCTGCGCCAATGCCCGCAGCAAAACCGCCTCTGCCTGTTGGAGTCGGAGCAACTCCGGCTCTCGGGCCAGGGGCAAGGCGCTCAGGGAACGACAGGTGCCCAGCAGACGGGAGGCAGCTTCGTCCAGGGTGTCCAGCAAGCGGAAGGTGGGGTGGCGAAAGGGCTGGTCGCCCAGCGCGTTGGCCAGGGCTGGCAGCAGGCTGCGACAGCGTTGCAGGGCGGCCTGTCGCTCGTTGTGGGCTGTTGTGGCCGCAGCGGCGCCGGGCCCATCACTGGTGACGGCCAGGGCCTCCCGCTCCAGATCCTCCGCCAGGCCGCCCAACACCTCCGCCAAGGCGGATCGGCTGATGGCCCGATCGCGACTGGGCCAGAGCAGCGCAAGGCTCAGCAGGGAGACCACGATGCCAATGACCGTCCAGAAGAGCCGCAGGGGAACCCACGCGCCCAGCTGCTCTTCGTGCGCCAGCCAGCCCATCACCACGATCATGCCGCCCACCTTGTAGCCCACCCGCAACCCCAGGGCACCACCCACCAGGCGCATGGCGCCCAGGGCGATGGCGATGGCCGGGGGCAGGGGCATCGCTTGCAGTCCCCGCAGGCTGATCAACAGCACCACCATCCCCAGAAGCGATCCCAGAATCCGCTGGCGTCCCAGCGCCAGGGAGTTGCCGTAGGTGCCGCCGCACACCGCCAACACCGCCATGGGGGCGTAATAGCCAAATGGGAGGGGAGTGAGGCTGGCGAGGCCGTTCATCAGGCCCGTCGTCAGGGCCAACCGCAGCTCGGGGCGGGTGATCATCGGCCCGGGGTAAGGCGGCGCAGCTCGGCCAGTTGCCGGCTGCAGGCCAGGAGCGGCCGCTGTTCCTCGCCCAGGGCCAGGAGGGTCAACAGGGGGCGACCGCTCGCGCGGGCCAGCTGGGTCCAGGCCTCGAGGCTGGGGGTCGGGGGCGCAAGCGGCCAGGTCCGCTCCAAGTGGGCCGACAAGGTCTCCAGGCCGCCGCGCAACAGGTCGGCTTGGTGGGGGGCGGGGGGCGGCGGATCGCAGGCGGCGAGCAGGCGTTCCCACTGCACCCAGTGCAGGCGCAGGATCTGCCAGAGGGCCACTCGCCGCCGCCACTGTTGCACCCACGGCGCCTGCCAGCGGGGACCGGCCAGCTCCTGGCGCAGGAGCGTTTCCATGCGCTCCACCGCCGCGCTGAAGGGAGCAGGCGGCAGGGGGGTGGGGAGGGGGGCATCCCCCGCCAGCCAGATTCGGTAAGCCGCAAGCTGGCCATGGAGCAGGCGCAGGATTCCCTGCTCGGTGGCGCTGAGCTGGCTCAGGCCATTCTTGGGCCAGAAGAGCAGGCCCACCGCCAGGGCGACGGCGCAGCCCACGGCGGTGTCGAGGGCACGGTTGAAGGCATAGGACCAATCGAGGGCCGCATGGCTTGGAATCATGAGAAAGACAATGGGAATCAGTCCAGCTGTGCCCATAGCGCTCTGCCAGCCCAGCAGTCGCAACGCCGGAATCATCAACAGGAGTGAGAGCAGAACTCCTGGCCAGCCGGAGGCGACGCTGTGCACCAGAAAGGTGAGCAGACACCCCATGAGCGTGCCGAGGATGCGTCCGCAGGCGGCCTGGATGGTGTGGTCGTCGTTGTCATCCACCACGATCACCACGGCCAGCAGGGGATACCAGGCATAGGCGATGCGGTCGAAATGCTCCGCCAGGGCCGCCGTGATCCAGATGGCGACAGCCATTTTCAGGCTGTTGCGCAGCAGGTCGGCGTTCATGCGCCCGCTCCGACAACGGCCTTCCATCTTCCCCCAACCCGAAGGGCCTTGAGCTTCCTAGAATCCGCGCGCCTCGGCTCTCCCGATTCCATGACGCAGCTCGAAACACGCACCGAGCCGATGGTGGTGAATTTCGGGCCCCATCATCCCTCCATGCATGGCGTGCTGCGCTTGGTGGTGACATTGGATGGGGAGGATGTGGTGGATTGTGAGCCGGTGATCGGCTATCTGCATCGCGGTATGGAAAAGATCGCGGAAAACCGCACCAGCGTGATGTATGTGCCCTATGTGAGCCGGATGGACTATGCGGCGGGCATGTTTTACGAGGCGATCGTGGTCAATGCGCCCGAGCGTCTGGCCAACGTGACCGTGCCCAAGCGTGCCAGCTACATCCGCGTGTTGATGCTGGAACTCAACCGCATTGCCAATCACCTGCTCTGGCTTGGCCCCTTCCTGGCCGATGTGGGTGCGCAAACCCCCTTCTTCTACATCTTCCGCGAGCGGGAGATGATTTATGACCTCTGGGAAGCGGCCACGGGACAGCGACTGATCAATAATAACTATTTCCGGATTGGTGGCGTGGCGGTCGATCTGCCCTATGGCTGGCTGGACAAGTGCGAAGACTTCTGTGATTGGTTTGGCCCCAAGATTGATGAATATGAAAAGTTGATCACCAACAACCCCATCTTCCGTCGGCGGATTGAGGGCTTGGGCACGATCCGCCGGGAGGAGGCCATCAATTGGAGCCTCTCAGGGCCGATGTTGCGCGCCTCTGGCGTGCCCTGGGATCTGCGCAAGGTGGATCATTACGAGTGTTACGACGATTTCGACTGGGCTGTGGCCTGGGAGAAGGAGGGTGACTGCTACGCCCGCTACCGGGTGCGCCTGCAGGAGATGCGGGAGTCGCTGAAGATTTTGCGACAGGCGATTCGCATGATCCCTGGTGGCCCGACGGAAAATCTAGAGGCCAAGCGCCTTTCAGAAGGCAAGCAAAGTGAAGCCTACGGCTTTGACTATCAATACATCGCCAAAAAAGTCGCTCCCACCTTTAAAATTCCCTCTGGTGAGCTCTACACCCGCCTAGAATCTGGCAAGGGTGAGATCGGTGTGTTCATTCAAGGCAACGATGATGTTACCCCCTGGCGCTTCAAGATTCGCGCTGCTGATCTCAACAACCTCCAGATCCTTCCCCACATCCTCAAGGGAAACAAGGTGGCCGATATCATGGCCATTCTTGGCTCCATCGATGTGATCATGGGATCGGTGGATCGCTGAGGCCTGCTCTCCTGAGTCTGCGGAACTCCCGCCTGAACTTCCGCCCACACCGCTGACCTTCGAGCTTGGTCAGGTCTCTGGGGAGGTTTGTTCAGACCCGCTGGCGGGCACACCTCCAGAAGGGTCAGCTCTAGGGAGGCTCTGGAAACCCCCTAAGCGGCCCTGTGAGAGCGCGGAGCTCCCAGTTGGTGCAAGGGACAGCTTCCACTGGCCACCGGTTGTCCAGAGCTTCCCTAGTGTGCAGTCCCGCAAATGCGCTGTGGATCCTTTGATGGGTGTCTCGCCCGGCGCCCTTGCTGAGTACAGCATCTGGAGGCACGGACCAAGCCGAAGATGACGCATGAACTTGCGGGACTGCATACTAGGAGCCTGTTGCGCATAGATCGCAGACGTCAGCGGACACACGCAATAGACCCGTTCCAGCCATCTTGAAGCGCAAGTTGATC
>JBKDSV010000184.1:0-29594 GCA_046340795.1 Cyanobacteriota bacterium
CTCAAGGGTCTGCGGGTGGGCGATGCCCAGGTCTCCCCCCTGCACGCCAACTTCATCGTCAACCTGGGGGGCGCCCTGGCCAGCGACATCGACCGCTTGATCGCCATGGTGCGGGAACAGGTGCTGGAGGCCCACCGGATCACCCTTCAACCAGAGGTGATGCGCCTGGGCTTCGGGCCCGGGTCCCAGTGGGATCTACCCTGACGGCTCCCCTCCCTCTCGATCAGGCGCTATGGCTGGCTTCGGTCTTCCCAACTTCGGTCAGCTCACCGAAGCCTTTCGCAAAGCCCAGCAAATCCAGCAGGACGCCCAAAAATTGCAGGATGAGCTGGACGCGATGGAGCTGGAGGGACGCAGCGCCGATGGCCGGGCCAGTGTTTGGCTGTCCGGCAACCAGATGCCCCTCAAGGTGCGTGTGGAGCCTTCCCTGGTCAGCGAGGGCCAGACTGCCGTGGAAACGGCGGTGTTGGAAGCCCTCACCAACGCCTACGCGTTGTCCACCGCCACGCAGAAAGAGCGCTTGGACACGCTCACGGGCGGATTGGAGCTCAATCTTCCAGGTCTGGGGGGCTGAAGTCCCCGTGCCGGTGCTGGCGTCTGCGGCGCTTGGAGTCTTCCCGCAGGGCCGTTTCCCGGGCCCGCCCCATCCCTCGCTCCGCCGCCAGAGCTTCCATCTCCGCCAGGCATTGGCGATAGAACGCCTGGCGAGGCCAATCGGCCCCCACCACGCAGCCGGATTCCCCGCCATGCCGGCAATCGAGATAACGACAGGGCTCACGGGTCAAGGCCCGCAGTTCAGGAAAGCAACGCGCCAGCTCCTGCGGGTTCTCCGGCAGAGCCGGACGATTGAAGCCAGGCGTGTCGGCCACCAAGGCGGCAGGTGCTCCGGGAAGGGCCACCAGCGCCACGTGGCGCGTGGTGTGGCGTCCACGCCGCAAGCGCCCTGAAACCGGGGCCACGCGCAATTCCAGACCTGGCACCAGGGCATTGAGCAGGCTGCTTTTGCCCACCCCGGAAGGGCCGCAAAGCACCGTGATGCCGGGATGGGTCAGGCGCGCGGCCAGGGCCGGCAAGCCTTCCCCGCCACGGGTCGAAACCGGCAAGGGGCTGTAGCCCCACTCCCGCACGCGACCACACCAGTCGTCCAGCCACCCCGGGGGGAGGGCATCGGCCTTGGAGAGCACGAGCTCCACCGGCAGAGCCAGCTGTTCAGCGCTCACAAGGAAACGGGTGATCTGCAGAGGATCGGGGGCGGGCTCCTTCAGGGAAACGACCACCACCACGCGGCTCACATTGGCCACCGGGGGACGGGGCAACAGATTGAGCCGTGGACCGCGATGGACCACCACCGCCCGCCGTCCCCCCCAGTCAATGCTCTCCACCTCCACCTGATCCCCCACGGCGATGGAGAACCCGCCCTTGGCGAGTCGGGCGCGCCAGGTGCACAGGAGCTGGTGTTGGCCATCCGGGCCCGGGCGATCGAGGTCCACGCGGCAAAAATTGGCCTCCAGGGCCACCACCCGTCCCGGTTCAGCCACCGCGCTGGATGAGAAGCCGCACAGCGGCCCCCTCCGCCGGGGGATCGGCCCGCCACACGTGATGCCCCTCGCCACGCAGGCTCGTGGTCACCATCTGCTCCGGCTCTCCAGGGTCGAGGTCAACCTGCAGCCAACCGCCCAGGGGGAGGGACTCCAGGGCCAGGCGGGCGCGCACGTAGTTCAAGGGGCAAGGGGTCCCCCGCAGATCCAGACACGACGCGGGGGGGACGGCACTCATCCGCCGCCGAACAGCCCACCGAAGAGGCCGCTTTTGTGAGGATGGCGATGGCCTTTGCGGCTGTGGTGTCCCGCCAGCTGCTCCAGGAGCTCCCGCTCATCGCCACTCAACTTGGTGGGCAACTGCACCTTCACCAAAAACTCGTGATTGCCGCGAGCCACTGGATTGCCCAGGCGCGGCACTCCTCGACCTTTGAGGGTGAGCACAGCCCCCGGCTGGGTTCCCGCTGGAATCTCCAGCTTTTCGGTGCCATCAACAGTTTCAACCTCCACCGTGTCGCCCAGGATGGCCTGCAGGTAGCTGATGGGCAGCTCGGAGGAAATCGTCACCCCCTCCCGCCGCAGGTGGGGGTGGGCTTTGACATTGAGCACCACATACAAATCCCCGGTAGGGCCGCCACGCTGGCCCGCGTTGCCCTCCCCGCGAACGCACAGTCGGGTGCCGCTGTCGACTCCGCCGGGGATCTTGATGCGTTGCTTTTTCAGCACTTCCTGCATCCCCTGACCCTGGCAGGCCGTACAGGGATCCGCGATCATCTGGCCGCTTCCCTCGCAGGTGGGGCAGGGGGCCACCTGGGTGAAGCTGCCGAAGGGGGTGCGGGTGGCCCGCCGCACCTGGCCAACACCGGCGCAAGTGGTACAGGTGCTGGGCCCGGTGCCGGATTTGGCGCCAGAACCCTGGCAGGTTTTGCACGTTTCCAGGTGCCGGAATTGCACCTCCTTTTCCGCACCGAAGACCGCTTCACTGAAACTGATGGTGAGTTCTTGGCCAATGTCATCTCCCTTGCGCGGCCCACGGCGGCGCTGGCCACCACCACCGCCACCACCGCCGCCGCCAAAGCCACTGAAGAAGGTTTCGAAGAGATCCGCGAATCCCCCCATGTCACCCATGTCCGGCATGCCTCCGCCACCGAGGCCAGCCTCGCCGAACTGGTCGTAGCGCTCACGAGTCTGGGGATCACTCAGCACCGAGTAGGCCCGGCCAATGTCTTTGAAACGCTCTTCCGCGCCTGGATCTTTGTTGACATCCGGATGGTATTGGCGGGCCAGGCGTCGATAGGCACGCTTCAAGGTGTCGGCATCCGCGTCGCGACCGACACCAAGCACGTCGTAATAGTCCGCCATCAGCCCACCTGCTCCTGATCAGAGACTGAGTGTGAGTTGCCTTCCGGTCCCTGAGGGCCTGGCCCCATCGACACTTTGACGAGGGCATGACGCAACACCTTGCCGTGGAGCTGATATCCCCGCTGGAGTTCCTCGATCACCAGATCTTCTGCGTGCTCCTGGCTCGGTTCTCGCATCACAGCCTCGTGGAGACTGGGATCAAAGGGTTCCCCCTCCACGCGCATGGGGGCGACACCCAGCTGTTTGAACACATCCACCAGCTGCTTATAGAGCCCCTGGTAACTGCGATGCAGAGCCTGCGCCTCATCACCCTGGGGATTGAGCTGCTGACGGGCACGGTCGAAATTATCGACAACGGGCAGGATCTCACTCAGGGTGTTGCAGGTGATCTGTAAGCGCAAGTCGTCCTGGTCTCTGGATTGCCGTTTGCGGTAATTGTCGAAATCAGCCGCGATGCGCATGTATTGACTTCGCAACCCCTCGTTCTCGCTCCGCAGCGCGGCCAGCTGGGCCTGCAGTTCATCCAGCTGACCCGCTGACGGGGCCGCGTCGCCAGCGGCTTCGGCGGCGGCGTGGGGGGCTGACGGATCGGCAACCTGCGTGGAGGTTTCAGCGGTGGGAATGGCCGCAGCGGCCTCCTGGACAAATTCCGGGGAGGTTGGGGTTGGGGAGGTGTCGCCGCTCATGCTGCCGGGCACGGAGGAATTGGGTTATGTTCCTTCTAATACCTGTCCTCCCACAAGCGGCGGAAGCCCGCACCTCCTGACACCGTTCGCCCGAGACCCTCCCGGCATGGGCGGAATGATGCGTGCCCCTTGTCAGTGAGCGCCAGAGACCGTGGGACTGCTGAACACGCGCATCATCCCCAGCCCCGAGGACCAAGACACCGTGACCCAAAGCAACAGCGGCGCCGATCCCGCCAACCAGCCTTCCCTCTTCGCCGATCTTGATCTCGGCCAGTCTGGCCAAACACAGCTCACTCCTGATGTGATTGAGGATCTGGAGGCCGCGCCGCGGGAGGAAACGGCATCCCCGATCCTGGGCCTGGTGAACCGCATCCTGACGGAGGCGATCAAGGCGGGGGCCAGTGACATCCATGTGGAACCCCAACAGGAGGGCATGTTGGTGCGCTTTCGTCAGGATGGCGTGCTGCGGTCGATGGACAACCTGCCGAAGAGCCTGGTTCCGGCCGTCACCTCCCGCTTCAAGATCATGGCCGATCTGGACATCGCTGAACGGCGGCTTCCCCAGGACGGACGCATCCGGCGTTTGTTTCGCAACCAGGTGGTTGACTTCCGTGTCAGCACCCTGCCAGCCCGCTATGGCGAAAAGGTGGTGTTGCGATTGCTCGACAGCAGCGCCACCAAGATGGGTCTTGACACCCTGATCACCGATCTCCCCTCCCGCGCCAAAGTGCGCGACATGGGAGGCAAGCCCTTTGGCATGTTGCTGGTGACAGGCCCGACAGGGTCGGGAAAATCCACCACGCTCTACGCCCTGTTGTCGGAACGCAACGATCCACGGATCAACATCTCCACCGTGGAAGACCCGATTGAATACGGACTGGCTGGCATCACCCAAACCCAGGTCAACCGAGAGAAGGGTTATGACTTTGCTTCCGCCCTACGGGCCTTCATGCGCCAGGATCCAGATGTGCTGCTGGTGGGTGAGACCCGCGACCTGGAAACGGCTCGCACCGCCATCGAAGCTGCCCTCACCGGCCACCTGGTGCTGACCACGCTCCACTGCAATGACGCCGTCGGCGCCTTCGCCCGATTGGATGAGATGGGAGTTGAACCCTTCCTGGTGAGTTCCTCCTTGCTGGGCGTGGTGTCGCAGCGTCTGGTGCGTCGGCTCTGTTCCGAGTGCCGCATTCCCCACACTCCAGACCCCGAGGAGCTGGCCCATTTCGGCCTTCTAGCCAGCGATGAAGGAGCGATCACCTTCTACCGGGCCCACACCGTATCTGCGGACACCCCCAACCGCTGCCCCTCCTGCATGGGCCGTGGCTATCGGGGCAGGGTCGGGGTCTACGAGGTGCTCACCATGAACGAAACCATCTCCGCCGCAGTGGCCAAACGTGCCAGCACCCATGAGGTGCGGCGCTTGGCCCTGGAAGCCGGGATGAAAACCCTTCTCGGCTATGGGCTCGATCTGGTGCGGGTGGGCTTGACGAGCCTGGAGGAGGTGGAGCGGATGCTGCTGACGGACACCGGCTTGGAGTCAGAACGCCGCGCGCGGGCTCTCAACAGCCTCACCTGCCGAGGCTGTGGCGCGGGCTTGAACGACGAATGGCTCGAATGCCCCTACTGTTTAAAGGTTCGCCGCTAGGAGTCTGACGTCGCCATGATGATCGAAGATCTGATGACGGATCTGGTGAAGGCCGGCGGCAGCGACCTTCACTTGGCGGCCCACCAGCCTCCCTATGGGCGCTTCAATGGCCAACTGAGACCGATGGATGAAGAGATGGTGTTGACTGAGGATCAGTGCAACAAGCTGATTTTCTCTTTACTCAACAACTCTCAGCGCAAGCAATTAGAGCAGAATTGGGAGCTTGATTGTTCTTATGGCCTGCGCGGTGTAGCCCGCTTTCGTGTCAATGTCTACCGACAGCGTGGCACCTATGCCGCCTGCCTGAGGGCTTTGGGCGACACGATTCCAAATCTGTCTGCCCTTGGACTGCCTGCGGTAATTGAGGAAACCAGCCGCAAACCAAAGGGCCTCATCCTGGTGACAGGGCCGACAGGCTCTGGCAAAACAACCACCTTGGCAGCCCTGCTTAATCACATCAATCAAACCCGCGCAGAACATATTCTCACCATCGAAGATCCGATCGAGTTCACATATAAAAACAACAAGTCTGTTTTTCACCAACGCGAAGTCAATGAAGACACCCGCAGTTTTGCTGCGGCCTTGCGGGCTGCGTTGCGGGAGGATCCAGACGTGATTTTGGTTGGAGAGCTGCGAGATCTGGAAACAATCCAGCTGGCCATCAGTGCGGCTGAAACCGGGCACTTGGTTTTCGGCACTTTGCACACCAGTTCAGCCGCCCAAACAGTGGACCGCATGGTGGACGTTTTTCCCCCTGGACAACAGACCCAGATTCGCGTACAACTCAGCGGCAGCTTGCTGGCGGTGTTTTCTCAGACACTTTGCAAGCGTATTCGTCCTCTTCCAGGTCAATTTGGACGCGTCATCGCCCAAGAAATCATGATTAATACCCCCGCTATTGCCAACTTGATTCGGGAAGGGAAAACAGCCCAGATTTACTCTCAAATCCAAACAGGTGCGAAGGAAGGAATGATCACCCTTGAGCGTTCCCTTGGCAACCTGCTCAAAGAGGATGCCATCAGCAAGACAGAAGCCATGCTGAAAACCACTCGGCCAGAAGAATTAGAGCGCCTGCTAACTCAGTCATGACAGCTTTCACCGTCACTTACACCACCCGCAGCGGCAAGAATAAGCAGCTCACTCTGGAGGCTGAAAATCTCTTAGAAGCTCGTCGTACCTTGCGACGCCGTCGGATTTCCTATACCAATCTTGCCCTGCAAGAGGAATCAGCGTCGGGTTCGGGCTCTGCTAGAGCTACAGCGAAAGCTACGACGGCGAAAGCTCCCGCATCTCCTGGTGCCGTTCAAACATCCAACCCCTTGAGGAGCCTGCTGGAGAGTCCGCCGAGCATCAAAGAAAAGGCTGTTTTCGCCAGCAAGCTCGCCGTGCTCATCAACGCAGGAGTACCCATCCTGCGCAGCATCGACCTGGTGCACAGCCAACAAAAGTCTCCCCTGTTTCGGCGTGCTCTTGGCGCCATGGTTTTTGAGGTGAACCAAGGGGAGAATTTAGGCGCTGCCATGCGGCGTTGGCCCAAGGTTTTTGACAAATTGATGGTGGCCATGGTGGAAGCCGGGGAAGCGGGCGGTGTGCTGGATGAAACCCTGACGCGACTGGCCAAGCTACTGGAAGATAATGCAAAATTACAAAATCAAATCAAGGGAGCACTGAGCTATCCCGTTGCGGTTTTGTTCATTGCCATTCTTGTCTTCCTTGGCATGACAATTTTTATTATTCCAACTTTTGCCGGCATCTTTGAGCAGCTTGGCGCAGAATTACCTCTGTTCACCCAGATGCTGGTCGATCTCAGCACAACACTGAGATCTCCCTTTTCCTTTGTGTTGATTGGTGCAGTCATGTCCGGCATTGTTTTCTTTGTGAAATATTACAATACACCAATAGGTCGTCGACAGGTTGATCAACTAATCTTGAAACTTCCTCTTTTTGGCGACCTGATTCAAAAAACGGCCACTGCCCAGTTCAGTCGCACCTTGGCGTCCCTCTCCAAAGCTGGCGTGCCCATCATGATGGCCTTGGAAATCTTGACAGAGACGGCGTCGAATACGATTTTCTCTGACGCTATCAGCAAGTCGCGTGTTGATGTGAGCGAAGGCATCCCCTTGAGCACAGCTTTGGCCGCTAAAAAAGTTTTTCCAGAACTGGCCATCAATATGCTGATGGTTGGCGAAGAGACGGGAAACATGGATGCAATGCTTTCAAAAGTAGCTGATTTTTACGAAGACGAAGTCAGCTCAACAGCGAAAATGATGACATCATTGATTGAACCTTTTATGATTGTTTTTGTGGGCGGTATTGTCGCTTCAATTCTGGTTGCCATGTATCTACCGATGTTCTCCGTGTTTGAGAAAATTCGTTGATTCACTGTCGGGCACCTCGAAACATCCTGCTTCCCCCTTGCCTGTCGGAGTGAAATCCCTTCCTGTCGCCAGGGCTGACCAAAAGTCCTGTGGAAGCTGGGGATCAGGGCGCCTGTCCATCGGCAGATCCGTCGTCATTTATGCCCAGCCAGGACGGTCCGCGTTCTTCAGCTCTATTTGCGGGACCTCAACTTGACCTTGAGGCAGCCCTGTTCCTGTCGCGGACCTCGCTGGCCAGTCGCGGCAGGCCAAAGGTGGTTGTTCGAGAGTGCCCGATCAAGAAACCTGATCGCCTGGACTCAACGACGTGCTGACCGCAAGGGCTTGCCCCGCCTGCCAGCCGCTGGTCCAACAGTGCTGGAAATTGAATCCCCCGGTTACTCCATCCACATCCAGCAACTCCCCCACCAGAAAGAGCCCGGGCCGCAGGAGGCTCTCCATGGTGCTCCCCTTCACCTCCTTCAGTGGAACGCCACCGGCGGTGACGAACTCCTCACCGAAAGGCCCTCGACCCACCACCATGTAGCGACTGGCGACCAGGGCCTCCACCAGAGCCCGTTGTCCCTGGCGATCGAGATCGGCCCAGCGGCGCTCCTCGTTCAGCCCCGCAGCGGCCACCAACGCGACCCACAGCCTCCGGCTCAGGCCAGGCAGGGGACGCGCAGCGGCGATCTGCCGCCGGGCCTGCTGGCCACGGGCCTCGACCAGGAGCGCTTCCACCTCCTGGCGGGGCAGCCCCCCGGTCCAATCCACCCGCAGCTCAGCGCGATATCCCCAGGCTTTGAGCTGCCGTGCCGCGAAAGCTGTGAGGCGCAGGGTGGCGGGCCCACTGAGACCCCAGTGGGTGATGAGCACGGCGCCGCGCTGGCGGAAGGAGCTGTCGATTCCGCCCCGGCCCCGCGCCTGTTTCGGGGCGACGTTGGCCTCGGTGGGGTGGAGGGAGAGAACAGCGGCGTCGATGGACACCCCCGCCAGGGTGGTGAGGGCAGGCGCCGCCAGAGCGAGAGTGAACAGGGATGGCAATGGCGGCACCAGGCTGTGGCCCAGCGATTGGGCGAGGCGGTGTCCACTGGGGTGGCTGCCGGTTGCCAGCACGAGCCGATCGGTCCGCAGGTGTTGACCGTCCCGCAGGCTGAGGGTGAATCCCCCCTCTGGCCCCGCATCGGCCCGCTGCAGAGCCAGCCGCTGCCGCACCCTCACGCCAGCGGTCTCCGCCGCCCGACGCAGGCAGGCCACCACGGAGAGGGAGGACTGGGATCGGGGGAAGAGTCGCCCATCCGCCTCCCGCACCAGATCGAGGCCGTGCTGGTGGAACCAGCGCAGCGTTTCCCGGGGGCCAAAGCGAGAAAAGGGACCCAGCAGGGCCGGCCCGCCGCGGGGGTAATGGCTGGAGAGGGCGCGAACGTCCCAGCAGGCATGGCTGACATTGCATCTGCCGCCCCCGCTGATCCGCACTTTATGAAGCGGTTCGGGGGTGGCCTCCAACAGCCACACATCCCGCAAGCCCGCCTCGGCGGCCACGATGGCGGCCATGAAACCGGCTGGGCCGCCCCCGGCCACCAATGTCGAGACCCGGGGGGGCAGCTGGGTGGGCAGCATGGGCCGATGTTGAACGCTTTCCGCTTCAGTGTGGCGCCCATGCTCGACTACACGGATCGGCACTTCCGGGTGCTGATGCGTCAGGTGAGCCGCCACTGCCTCCTTTACACGGAGATGGTGATCGCCCGCGCGGTGGGGCACCAGTTGCGGGAGGGCCCTGCCGGCTGTCCGGGGGAGCGACAACGGCGGCTGGAGCGGCTGATGGGGTTCGATCCAGAGGAGAAGCCCCTGGCGCTCCAATTGGGGGGGGAGGATCCGGCGGAGCTGGCGGCGGCGGCCCGGTTGGCTGCTGATTGGGGCTATGACGAAGTCAACCTGAATGTGGGCTGTCCAAGCCCGAAAGCCAGCCAGGGAGGCTTTGGCGCCTGCCTGATGGCTCGCCCCGATCGGGTGGCGGAGTGTGTGGCGGCGATGACCGCGGCCAGCGGCTTGCCGGTGACGGTGAAGCACCGCATCGGTATTGATGATCGCGACAGTTTTCCAGAGCTTTTGAAGTTCATGGACACGGTTGCCGCGGCCGGTGCCGCTCGCTTCGCCGTGCATGCGCGCAAGGCCTGGCTGCAGGGACTGGATCCCAAGGACAATCGCACCATCCCCCCCCTGTGCTGGGACAGCGTGCATCAGCTGAAGCGGGAACGGCCTGGCCTGCTGGTGGAACTCAACGGAGGCCTGGACAGCCTGGCCACCTGCCGGTCCCAATTGACCCTGGTGGACGGAGTGATGGTGGGGCGGGCGGCCTATCAACACCCGCTGCATTGGGCGGAGGTGGACCCGTTGATTTTTGAGCGGGGAGGGCGGGAATCACCCCGCCCCTCGACGGTGTTGCGCGGGGTGATTCCCCATGCCGAGCGCTGGTGCGCCCAAGGGGGAAGGCTGTGGGCCATCGCCCGCCACCTCGTGCACGTGGTGGAAGGGGTCTCAGGAGCACGGGGATGGCGAGCCAGCCTCTCACGTGAAGCGAACCAGCGCGACGCGAAAGCCGAGGTGCTGGCCCGTGCCGCCCTGGCGCTGGAGGAACGAGGGCTTTGAGGCGATCGGAACAACCGCGCAAGGCCCTCCTCAACCGCTGCCAGTTCTCCTTCTCAGGGCGGCGTCAACCCGCGCCGCTGTAGTCACCACCGCTGCGGCGACGGCGTGCCCTGCCGGCCTCAAAGCCATCGGAGGGGCGATCGGAGGCGCCAAAGCTGCGGTCTTCCCAATTGCGGGCACCGGAGCCGCGATCTTCGCCACGGCCCTGGCCACCGCCGCCGTAGCCACCGCCACCTCCGTAGCCGCCGCCACCGCCATAGCCGCCGCCGCCGCCATAGCCTCCTCCTCCCCCTCCGCGGCGCGGACCACCGCCACCGCCGCCGCCGCCGCTGCCACGGGGCTCAGCCTTGTTGATCCGCAGGGGACGGCCCATCAGCTCGGTGCCCTGAAGCCCCTCGATGGCCCGTGTTTCCATGGCGTCATCTGCCATTTCCACAAAAGCAAAGCCTCGCTTGCGACCGGTGTCTCGCTCCAAGGGGAGGGAGCAGTTCACAACGTCGCCGTAGCGCGTAAAAAGTTCAATGACGTCCTCCTGCTCAGCGCGGAAGGGAAGATTGCCTACAAAGATGCTCACGAAAGGGGCTGGGGGAACCGATACGGATGCCGAGGAACCAATGGGGTTTCTGACCCCCGTAGATTAAACCGTCCTTGGAATGCTGATGGACGGCGGGCGACGAATGTTGCCGCATGATCACTGCAGCCTGCCGCCGCCTCAAGCGCCAGCCGCCAGCCGCCGCTGAGCCAAGGCCAACTGACGCCGAACCTCCGCAAAGCCAGTGCCTCCCTCACTCCGGCGCGCCGCCACCACCTGGCGGGGTGCGATGGCCGGGTGGATGTCGGCGTCAAACGCGGGATGCAGGGCCTGCCACTCCGTCAGCGTGAGCTCCGCCAGCAGGCGCCCCTCCAGGACACATCGCTTTACAAGAGCGCCCACCAGTTGGTAGGCCTCGCGAAAGGGCACGCCCCGGGCCACGAGATAGTCGGCGACATCGGTGGCATTGGCATAGTCGCTGTGAACGGCCGCCTCCAGACGCGGAGGGCGGAACTCCAGTCCCTCCTCAAAGAGGATCGCCATCGCCTCCAGGCAGTCCAAGCAGGTGCGCACGCCGTCAAAGAGAGCTTCCTTGTCCTCTTGAAAATCCTTGTTGTACGCCAGAGGAAGCCCTTTGATCATGGTGAGCAACCCCATCAGGTGGCCAAACACGCGACCGGTCTTGCCACGCACCAACTCGGGCACATCCGGATTCTTCTTCTGAGGCATCAGGCTGCTGCCGGTGGCGCAACGGTCGCTGAGGCTGATGAAGCCAAATTCCTCACTGGCCCAGAGGATCACCTCCTCGGCCAGACGGCTGAGATGCACCATCACCAAGCTGGCGGCGGCCATGAACTCCACCGCGAAATCCCGATCGCTCACCGCATCCAGGCTGTTGCCATAGATGGCCTCAAAACCCAACTCCGCCGCCGTCTGGCGGCGATCAATGGGCACCGGTGTCCCGGCCAGGGCAGCCGCCCCCAGAGGACTGATATTCACGCGGCGGCGGACGTCTGCCAACCGCTCCCGATCGCGCTGGGCCATCGCCACGTAGGCCAGGAGATGGTGGGCGAGGCTCAGGGGCTGGGCCCGCTGCAGATGCGTGTAGCCGGGAATCAGCGTGTCCACATGCCGCTCGGCCTGCTGGAGCAGGGCCCGCTCAAACCGCCGCAGGGCACTGTCGATGGCCTCGATCTGGCGGCGCAGCCAAAGGCGCACATCCGTCCCCACCTGGTCATTGCGGCTGCGGCCCGTGTGCAGCTTCTTGCCCAGAGGCCCAAGTCGCTCCGTGAGGCGGCGCTCCACGGCGAAATGCACGTCTTCCGCCTCCAGGCCCGGCCGAAACTCTCCTGCGGCAGCCTCGGCACGGATGGCCTCCAGGCCAGCGATCAACCGCTGGGCCTCCTCCGTGCTGATCACCCCGCATTGGCCCAACATGCGGGCATGGGCGACAGACCCATCCAAATCCTCCTGAAGGAGGGCGATGTCAAAGCCGATGGAGGCGTTGAAGCGTTCAATCGCCGGATTGAGCCCCTGCTCGAAGCGATCGCTCCAGGTGGCCTGACCCCCGGTCGGCACGGAGCTGGGCGGAGAAGACTCCGTCGTCATCATGGGCCCACACGCTGATCGTCAGCTTGCCACTGTCCCGGGCGCTGGGGGCGGCAAGGGGGCAGGGTGACTTCGTCACGCACCTTCAGCACCACCAGCGAGGCGTCGTCTTCCAGCTGACGCTCGGTGCCCACGAAGCGATCCAACCGGGCAAAGAGCTGATCCAGGATGCCCTGGGCCCCGGCTGCGGAGGCGCAGGCACCATGAAAAGCCTTCAGGAGCCGTTCCTCGTCAAAACGCTCGCCGCTGAACCCCGTCGCCTCGGTCACGCCATCGGTGTAGTAGAGCACCGCATCCCCAGCCTCCAGCCGCACCTGGCGACATTCGTAGTCGGCTTCGCTCTGCAGACCAATCAACAAGCCAGGAGCGTCCAGTCGCTCCACCCGGCCCTGCTGCCGCCGCCAATGCAGGGGCGGATTGTGGGCGGCATTGGCATAGCGCAACAGGCGAGAGCGGGGGTCGTAGTCGGAGTAGAACAACGTCACAAAACGGTGTGACTGGGCCAGATCCTCCTGGGCCAGGTGGTTGAGGTCGTGCAGGATGCGATGGGGAGGCTGGCCGCTCAGGACCTCCGCCCGCAACATGCCCCGCAGCAAGGTCATCAACAGACCTGCGGGCACGCCCTTGCCCATCACATCGCCCATCACCAGGGCCCAGCGATCCCGATCTCGCTTGCGCGGGGGTCCCTCCGGACGGGTGGGGATGAAGTCGTAGTAATCGCCGCCCACCTGAAAGGCGGGCCGGCAGCGGGCCGCCAGCTCCACCCCCTCAATGACCGGGCAGTGATCGGGCAGGAGCTGGGCCTGGATCTCCGCACCGATGCTGAGCTGACGATCCAGTCGCTCATGGCGACGGCTGTCTTCCTGGAGGGTGGCCGTCTCCAGGGCGACGGCGGTCAGATCCGCCACCAACTGCAGATGGCGACGATGCACCTCACTCCAGCTGTAACCCTGGCGATCGCTGAACACGTAGAGTCGCCCCCGCTGGCGGTTTCGAGCCACCACGGAGGTCTCGAACACCTGGGCCGGGGCAAGCAGGCGGTGGACCATGCCATCCAACAGGCCGGCGATGGCCTCATCACCGGACAGGGCCTGCAGATGCTGGTCGGGGAGAGCCGCCAGCTGGCGGAGCACCTCGCCGCAGCGGTCACAGTTGGTAGCCCGCAGGTGATCACGCCAGAGGCGGCCATCGGGATGAAAGACCACCAGCAGACTGCCCTGGCCCTCCACCAACCGCGCCATCAACACCGGCACCAATTCCAGGAAGCGTTGGAGGTTGGTGAAACTCCTCAGAACAAAGGCCAACGAGGCCAGGATTTCATGGGTGCGACGCTGCTCCCGACTGAGACTATCCAACAGCTGCCGCAGAGAGGCTCTTGGCGACAACGGCTGAACCGCCGTCGACACAGCGGAAACGGTGGCGGAATGAATCGGCTGGGACTGAGGCTGTCGCTGGGGCGGCGGGCTGCTCAAGGAGCTGCCGCGAAGAACCCGAAAGGTAGCAGCCCCAGGGAGATTCAGCGGACGTGAATCCGCTCTTCACGACAAGCGGCGCAGGGGGCGCCGGAGCGTCTCCCGAGGCGATTCTCCAAAGAGGCGGCGGTAGTCAGCGGCGAAGTGGCCCGCGTTGTGAAATCCCCACGTTTCAGCCAACGCGCCGATCTGAATTTCCCCGGGTTCGGCCTGCAGGAGCTGGCGCCGGATGCCATGCAGACGGATCAGTTTGACATAGGCCATCGGACCCATGCCGAGGTGATCCTGAAAGCCCTGGATCAGGGTGCGGCGCGAGGCATGGGCCTCACGGCAGAGATCCGCGAGGGTGACCGGCAGGGTGGGATGGGCGTGCAGCCAGCGCTGAAGATCCTTGACAATCTCGATCCGCGCCGGCAGACGACTGGCGCGTGGAGTGGGGCGGGGGCCCGAGACCAGGGCTTCCAGCAGCAGGGGGATCAGGTCTTCCCGCACCAGGCGCTGGATGGCGGGGAGCCGCAGTCGATCCGGCGCCCGCTCCGCCAGGGCGAAGAGCTGCCGCAAGTAGTTGCGGAGTCCGTCGGTGCTGTGCGGATGGGTCAGAAGCAGATTGCTGCTCGGCAGCAACTCGCCGTCAAACCCTGACCAGCCGAGCTGCGTTGCCCACAACGTCAGAGCGTGCACAGGAATGAAGACAATTCCGATATTGACATTTGCTGGGACGGTGAAGTGAATATCACTGTTGACTTGCAATCCAAATAAACTATGCACCGGCACCGTCTGACCATGGGATCGCCAGGGCACTTCGAATGGACGCGGATCAAGATCAATCGTCACCGAAAACATCCCTTTTGGCTTCGAGCCAACGGTGTGCAGGCGCTTGCCGAGCTGGAATCGCATCAACTGCAGGGGAGGCAGCTCCAAGATGAGCAATCGCCCGGCAAAGGGACTGCCACCATCCAACTGCATCAACAGTGCATCCAGATGGACGGACTGGAAGACCATCTGCATTTCATCGATGCAGGCCCAGCGCCAATCGGAAAGGGGCTGACCTCGTCTTGGAAGACCCGCCAAACACTCAGCAGCATTGGATGGAAAACCGCAAGAATGTGGCGCGACAGACAAGAATTACAATGACAAAAACATGCAAACCATACCAGCGCACAGAGTTAATTCAATACCGCATCCATTAATTGCCTTGAGGGCACCTCGAAAAATCACGTTTGGCCTGCCGCGACCGGTCAGCGAGGTCCGTGAAGGGAAGGGATTTCACTCCGGCAGGCAAGGGGGAGGCGGGATTTTTCGAGGTGCCCTTGAGCAAGTCAATGGCCAAGTTTTCCCGAGCAAAAACATCGCTACGATGCGCTGCCCGCAATGCCTTGTCGCCATGGATCCGCTGTTCACAACAGGCTACGCAGGGAACGGCGGAGCGTGTCTCGCGGCGCCTCACCGAAGAGGCGGCGGTAATCAGCGGCAAAGTGGCCCGCGTTGTGGAATCCCCACGCTTCGGCAAAGGGACCAATCAGGCAGTCTCCGGGTTCAGCCTGTAGGAGCTGGTGGCGAATGGCATGCAGCCGCAGCAATTTGACGTAGGCCATCGGGCCCATGCCCAGATGATCTTTGAAACCCTGAATCAGGGTGCGACGGGACGCATGGGCCTGACGACAGAGATCCGTGAGGGTGACCGGGTTGGTGGGATGGGCGTTCAGCCAGCGCTGGATATCTTTGACAATTTCGATCCGGGCTGGGAAACGACCGCAGCGCCGGGGTTGGCCGGGGCCTGTGATCAGGGCTTCCAACAGAAGAGGGATCAGGTCTTCCCGCACCAGGCGCTGGGTGGCGGGGAGCCGCAGCCGATCCGGAGCCCACTCCGCCAGAGCGAAGAGCCGCCGCAGCTGACGCCGCAGGGTGATGGCGGTGGCCGAATCCATCAGATGCACATTGCCTCTCGGCAGCAATTCGCCATCAAATCCTGGCCATCCCAGCTTCTCCGCCCACTCCCGCAACGCCCCGAGGGGAAGAAACACCATCCCCAAGCTGATCTGAGCGGGCAGGGTGATGTGGATCTCCCGGTCAACACACTGGCCAAAGAGGCAGTCGAGCGGCAGGACCTGGCCATGGGACAACCAGGGAGCGCCCGGCGGGCGAGGGTCCAAATCGATGCTGACAGCCAACACGCCCTTACTCTTCTGCCCCATGCTGTGCACCCGCCCAGCCACCTGAAAGCGCACAAAGCGCAGGGGGGGGATCTCCAGGGTGAGCACCTGGCCACTGAGGGCCCCCCCCTCCAGCTGCAAGGGCAGGAGATCAAGGCCGAGCCCCTGGATGACGCGCCGCATTTCCTCGACACAGCCCCAAGGGCGTTGTTGCGCCAGACGTGAAAGGCTCGAAATCACGAAAATCTTGCCCTTTTTGAGTGTTTCTCCAAGTCACCTGGGAGAAAATGTAATGCCTTTCACGTTTCAGGCGATACCAGCCCCCATGACACCGGCACCATGACACGCAGCCAGACCCGCAACGACGCTCACACCTCTTGGACCTTCGGGCCCTACAGCCTGGATGGGGAAGGCAACCTGCGGATTGGGCCCACAGCCATCCATTTGCCCCCCCTGCAACGGCGCTTGCTGCTGGCCCTGGTGCGCCAAAAAGGTCAGGTGCTTGGCCGAGAGACCCTGCTGCTGGAGGTGTGGGGTCACAACCAGGTGAGCGAGGTGAGCATCTCGCGAACGGTGCACGGCCTGCGCCGTGTCTTTATGAATGGACCCTTGGGTTCTTCCGCGATCCGCACCATCTATGGCGGCGGCTATCGGCTGGATGTGCCCATCCGTGCGCAGATCAGTGACCTGGACAGCAGCGGATCCCTCCGTACCGCAGGATTTCCGACGGCGCAGACCCTGAGCACATTTGTGGAGGGTCTGGTGTGGGTGCGGCAGCGGGATCCCCGCCTTCTACCCAGAGCTGAAGGGTACCTGCGCCAATGTCTGGATCAGGCCACCAACTTCACCCCAGCCATGGTGGCGCTGGCCGCAACGCGCCTGGCTCAGTACGAGTGGGGACTGCTGCGGGCGGAGGACATTGAGAACGAGCTGGAAGTGCTCCTGCAGCGGGCGGAGGCCAGCGGCGACATGACTGCGGAGGTGTTGGCCTTGCGGGTGGAGGTGCTTTCCCTGTTGCACTGGCAGCCTGATCTCGCCGAAAGCCACTTCGCTCGTTGGCTACCGGGTCAGCTCCCGGATGGCCCCCCCCTGCACAGCTGGGGGCGTCATCTCCTGGCCACGGGCCGTGCCGCCGAAGCCTTGAGCCTGCTGGAACCTCACCTCAGCGTCGACAACCCCGATGGCTGGATGCTGACCGCCGTGGCCTGCTGGTTTCACGGGGAGCACAGCAAAGCCATCGGCTACCTGCGCGAACAGCTCAGTATTGATGCCAACCTGACGGGAGCCCGGCTCATCCTGGCTCTTGTGCTCGCGGACGCGCAACACTCTGCCGAAGCCCTGCGGCAGCTGGAGGCTTCCTCCATCTCAACGGATCCCATCAACGGATTGCAGGCCTTCACCGCCCTGATCCTCGCGCTCTGCGGCAAAACGGCCCAAGCGGGTGCGCACCTGCGCAAGGCTCTCAGCGATGGCCATCAGACACGGGACATGACCAGCCTGTGGGGCTTGACCGCCCTGACTCTGGGGGAGGAGGCCTGCGCCGCAAGCCTGCTCGAGCGGGCCGTGCGCAACCGCTGCGGGCTGGCGCCATTTGTGCGTCACCTGCCCATGCTGCGGCGCCGCGCCAGCAGTCCAGCCCTTGTCCAGTTCCAGACGGCGATGACGAACCGTTTCCGCTGCACATTTTGACTGTTCCGCTCCGGGCGGCCTGGGCACAGGCTGCCTTCCAGGTGCCTGCCCAGTTCCCTGTGGGGTGAGTTTGTCAAGATCTTCGTCGACCACCCACCCCGGCGCAAGGCCGCCAGCGGTGCGGCCTGACCTTCGCCCTGATCTGATGTCCCGTGCCGGCGCCGCCGCCGCCCGTCATGACACTCCGCGGCGCTCCGGCGCAGCGGAGCGCGAGCCAGGCCGGCCCCCTGCCCGCGACATGCTCTGGATTCCGGGGGGCAGCTTCCTGATGGGCTCCAACGCTCACTATCCGGAGGAGGCGCCCGTCCATCGCGTCAGGGTGGAGGGCTTCTGGATGGACCGCTCGCCTGTCACCAACGCCCAGTTTCTGAAGTTCGTGAAAGCCACCGGCCAGCTCACCCTGGCGGAGCGACCCGCCGATCCGCTCCTCTATCCCGACGCCCTGCCCGAACGCCTCGCGCCCGCCTCGATCGTCTTCGTTCCCCCGGCCGCCCCGATGGGCCTGGGGGATCCCTACCAATGGTGGCGATACGTGGCTGGAGCCAGCTGGCGCCATCCGGAAGGCCCGGGCAGCTCGATCAAGGGACGGGAGCACCATCCCGTGGTGCACATCGCCCATGAAGACGCCCTGGCCTACGCCACCTGGGCAGGCAAGGTGCTTCCCAGCGAAGCGGAATGGGAACGGGCCGCCTGGGGCGGACTGGAGGGTGTGACGTATGCCTGGGGCAGCGAACTCCACCCCGACGGCCAACCGCGCGCCAACACCTGGCAGGGCCCCTTCCCCCACCACAACACCTGCCTGGATGGCTGGGAGCGCACCTCCCCCGTGGGCTGCTTCCCTGCCAATGGCTTCGGGCTGCTCGACATGATCGGCAATGTCTGGGAGTGGACGGACGACTGGTGGCGGGAGCCCCGGCGGCTGCGACCTGGCGAGGGGCAGGACGCGGGGACGGATCTGGATACGGAACGGGGTGTGGGTGAGGGAGCTGGTGGGTGCAAGCAGAGCAATGCTGGACAGTGGGGCCGCGAAGGGACAGCAGAGCATGGCGAAGCCGGCTGTTGCGAAGCCAACAGGGAGAGCGCCGCCGCCGCTGAGCAGGAGCGACGGCGGCGCAGCATCGACCCCGCCTCCCAACACGGTGGAATCCCGCGAAAGGTGGTGAAGGGCGGCTCCTTCCTCTGCGCCCCCAACTACTGCCAGCGCTACCGACCCGCCGCCCGCCTGGCCCAGGGCATCGACACCTCCACCTGCCACATGGGGTTCCGCTGTGTGGTGAGGCCGGGAGAGGGGTGAGGGGAGCTGGGGCCACAAGCCACGATGACTGCAGCCGCTGGGGAGTCTGAACTCTGGCTGACTGACACAAGTCTGAGAAGCATTGCCCCGGAACGAGTCTCAGACAAAAGGATGGACAGGGATCCATGATCTATTGGGGCTACTAAGGAGGCTCTGGACAACCCCTCAGCGGCACCTGTGAGAGCGCGGAGCTACCAGTTGCCGCAAGGGACAGCTTCCACTGGCGACCGGTTGTCCAGAGCTTCCCTAAACCAATCCAGCACTCGATGGTGTCCACTACCCGCCTCCACTCTGACCTCTTTGCCTTCCTCCATCAACACTGCTCGTTTCGGGTATCCGTTCAGAGGGTGGACGACGACCAAAGCGCCAGCTCCAGCAATAGTGCTCGCCCTTTTCAAGATGATTCACCACACCCCAGCACCGTCGAGTCGAGCGTCACCTGGGCCATGAACGCCGAGCCGCCGCTGGCCGTGCGTTCCAGCGAACCCCGCCTGGTTTGGCCGTCGCAGACGAGTTGAGCCAAACCCTCTGTGCTGTCTGGGATCTGAGCGATTGTCCAATCACGGATGGCCGCGCACAGCAACGTGACGTCCAGCTGGAGGAAGAAGCACCGGAACGCCGTACTCTGCCGTGGATCCCTATCCTCCCTCCGGAAACAGGGCTGGCCTCCGCCCGGCTCAAGATGGTGGCCGAGGGGGCGTCCGGGCCATTTGCGCTTTGTTTCACCCCACCCCTCCCGACCTGTCGCGTCGAGGCGCCCTGTCCATGCTGCAGAGATGTTGGCTCCGCTCCGGCATGTCTGAACACCCGTCCATGCTGTCCGCAGCACGCCGTTCTGGCGTCCTTGGTCGCCTGTGCCGCGGCCACTTCCGGCGCACCCGCTCTCCTCGGCACACCGGAAGCGGCCGGGCCGCTGGCGCTCTGTTGACAGCCTCCGCCCTGGCGTTCTGTCTCCATCCGCTGCAGGCCAAGGAGGTGGTGCTGTACACCTTGGAGACCAAGTGCGCCCTTCAGGGGGCGGCTCCCGTGGCCTGCAAGGTGGAGGCCGTGGATCAGCAGGGGGCCACTCTCTACCGCCACACCATCGGCTCCACCATCCACACTCTGCGCATCAGCGACCAACCCGCCCGCCTCAGTCTCTGGGAAGCCGGAACCCAAAGCTGGCGGCCCCTGCGAAGCGCCGCGGTGCGGTTCTCGACCAACACCCTGTGCCTCAATGACCGGGACTTGTGCGTGGTGAATCCCAACTACCTCAATAGCCTGCTTCAAGAGCGGGCGGACTTCCGCGGGCGCGATCTGGTGCGGGCGCGCTTCGACGCCAACGGGCGCGTCGATTTGCTCTGCTACGACACCGGTTGCAACCTGCTGGCCCAAAAGCTGGAGGCCAACTGATGGGGCGGCCCTTGTTCACTCTTCTGGGTCTGGCGACGGCCAGCCTGGCGGTCCTGCCCAGTGCCCCACTGCTGGCCAGCGGCTCTGCGTCCTCCACGGCAGGCAGCCCAGCCACGCTTCTGGCCCGCGGGGGCGGCGGAGGCGGTTGGGGCGGAGGCGGTGGGCGTGGTGGTGGTGGTGCTCGCACCGGCTTCGGCGGCGGGGGCAGCTTCACCCGTGGCGACAACCGACCCAGTGGCGGCTTCAGCAGTGGCGATCGTCTCAACCGCGTGGGCAATCCTTCCCTCAGCCGACCCGCCACCCGACCTGGCGGTGGGCTGGATCGACCGGGAGGCGGCTTCCAGAGGCCAGATGGCCTGCAGCGTCCCGGCCAGGGTCTGCAACGTCTGAACGGAGGACGAGATCTGGGGGATCGGAATCCAAATCTCAATCGTGGTGGGGATCGCAGCTTCAACCGGGAGGGCGATCGGAACTTCAACCTGGATCGTGGCAATCGTTCCATCAACGTGGACCGCGACTGGAGCCGGCAGGTGAACATCGGCGACATCAACCTCCACCCGGGCTGGGCGCGGCCGGGCTGGGGGGTGGCCCGGCCTTGGAACTGGGGCTGGTATGGCGGCTGGAGCAATCCTCCCTGGGGGTGGTGGGGAGCCAGAGCCGCGGCCTGGGGGATCGGCACCCTGGCCACCGCAGCGATCCTCAACAGCGCCGTGAATGACGCAGTGGCCAACGATGTCACGTTCATCGTGGTGCCTAACACCAGCTACGAACTGCAGTTCGGTACGGTGCAACCCGTGGGCGAGGCGTCCGTGAGTTTTGTGGTGACGGCCAATGGCATCAGCTATCAGCTCACGGCTGATTGCAACGCGGGCACGATCAACAACCGCCAGCCCAACTCTTCCCAAGAAGCGGAATTGCTCAATGCCGCCTGCCAAGTGGCCTATGGACAGGCCAGCTGACTCCCGGCAGGTCCTCGACTGGGCAGAGCGACGCGGCCACCCCTGGAAGCTCTTTCAGTGTTCACCGTGCTCTACGGGTTTCTGGCCCTCTGCCCGCAGGCGATGCAGCGCCATCGGCGTCGTCTGTCCGAGCGAGCCTCCAACCAGGCGCGCCTCATCTTTGGCAGCTGGCTGGCCATGGCCCTGGAATGTCAGCTTGGCGCTGACATCGTGGTCCCCACCAGCTCCAGCGAAAGCAACCTGATCCAACTGGCCGTGATCACCCTGGTCGGCAGCTTTCTCAACCTCTTTCCGGGGCGGGAGATGGACGCTGAGCAGCGCCGGGAAGAGGATATCGCCCATCGCGCGGCCGCCAGAGGGTCCCCTTCCCCCACAGGGCTCATCTCCCAGCCATGACCCTCACGACTGTCCTGATGCTGCTCATCAAGACCAGCCTGATCACCCTGATGGTCTCGCTGGGTCTGGGCTTGCAGCCGCGCAAGCTGGCCGAGCGTCAACATCAACCCTGGCTGGTGCTGCGGGTGGTGCTGGGCTCCTGCGTGCTCGTGCCCCTGGTGGCCCTGCTCCTGCTGAAGCTGCCGATCAGCCAGCAGATGCCGGCTGGCGCCCGCCTCGGCATTGCCTTGATGGCTTTGAGCCCCAGCGCTCCTCTCACCCTGCGCAAAGCGGGCATCCACGGAGGCGATGCCCACCTGGCCGCCGTGCTGCAGGTGGCCGCCGCCATGCTGGCCGTGGTCTCAATCCCCCTGCTCAGCGATCTGTTCCGGGCCGTGTTTGACGTGCGCGGCTGGGACATCCGGCCCAGTCCAGTGGCTCTCCAGGTGGGGTTCATGCAGGTGTTGCCACTCACCGTTGGCTTGCTGCTGCGTCACTGGCGTGCTGAGCTTGGCGCCCGCTGGGCGCTCCCCGTTCAAAACGCCGCACTGCTGGTGAGTCTGAGTGTCGTGGGCCTGATTGTGTTCATGATGCTGCCCAAACTGCTGGGGTTTGTTAGCGGCAACCTGCCGGCCCTTGCCGCCATGCTGTGGCTGACCGCAGCGGCCCTGGCCATCGGCTACGCCCTGGGCGGTGGAAGCCGGGAACAGCGACTCACCACAGCCCTGGTGACCTCCATGCGCAATCCAGGCCTGGCCCTGCTCTTCGCCGTCACCCATGGCCCAGAGATGCCCGAAGTGAAACTGGCGATCGTCGCCTATCTGCTCGTGACCATCCTGGTCTCCATCCCCTTCCTGCATTGGGCCAGCAAAACGCCAACCACATGAAAAGCCGCTGAGCCGCCGCCATCCGAGGATCGGCAGAGCAAGCAGGATCCGCAGGTCAGGGAGTCTCGCAAATGCTGGCGGCTGAGGGGCCGACTAACGGCGCTGCCGCAGCAGCAGATCAAGCAGTTGCAGCACGGCCGCGGCCGCGGCGGCCACATAGGTGAGGGCTGCCGCGTCCAACACTTTCTTCACCCCATCGGCTTCCTCCCGGGTGGAAACAATGCCCGTGCTCGCCAAGACGGCCTTCGCCCGGTTGGAAGCATTGAATTCCGTGGGCAGAGTGATCAATTGAAACGCCACAACCGTGGCAAACAAACCAATGCCAGTCCATGCCAACAGAGGCGCAAAGGCGAACTGCCGCAACAGCATTCCCGCCAAAAACGGCCAAAACCAGAGTGCGCTGCCCACGTTGCACAACGGCACAAGCGTCGAACGCCAAACCAGCGGGGTATAGCCCATCTTGTCCTGGATGGCGTGACCGGCTTCATGGGCCGCCACAGCAATCGAGGCGATCGATTGACCGTCGTAGACGTGGGGAGAGAGCCGCAACGCCTTGGCGAGCGGATCGTAATGGTCGGTGAGAAAGCCTTGGTGGCGCTCAATCCGCACGCCCTGCACTCCCGCGCTCCGCAGCACAGCCTCAGCGGCCTCCGCGCCGCTGAGGCCAGAGCGAACACCAACGGAAGCAAAGCGATGAAAGGTGCTCTGCACCCGCCACTGGGCCCAGAGGCTGAAGCCAAGGGCGGGGAGGCTGAAGGCAAGGGATTGTAAATCGAAAAACACGGCAGCGCAGCCAGAAACCCAGCGTAAAGACTGGGCACAGATTATGAAAAATCCAACCGGTTTGGGCTTTGCAAGGGCTCTCGACTGGTTTTGGCCGGGATCGGCCCGTAGGGACGGATCACCGACAGCCGCGGACTTCGCGGTCCAACGCGGCAACCAATCAGGACCCTAACTCCTTTGCCTGTGGATCGATCAACGCCGCCGAGCCGTCAGGCGTCCCGCCACAAACCCCAGCACGCCCCCCAGCGCCAGGCCGACCACCGCCCCCTGCACCTGCAACGTCTGCCGCCAGAGTCGGGGGTTCACTTGCCACACCAGGCCTGGCAGCAAGGCCAGGCCAAGGAGAAAAAGAAAGCCAACGACAATCGTCAGCAACGCCGGCAGGGAAAAGACCTGTCCAAGGCGGGAGGCCGGGCCTCGGGAAGACGCGGGAGGACGATCAGCCATCGGCACCAGCGCTGACAAGGCAGCTTTCCATGGTGTCCTCTCCTACGTGGCCAGGAGGGCTTCGACAAATTCAAAACTGTTGAAGGGACGCAGATCCCGCACACCCTCCCCGGCACCGATGAAACGAATCGGCAGACCCACTTCACGGCAGACCGCCAAGGCCACCCCTCCTCTGGAGCTGCCATCCAACTTGGTGATCACCACGCCAGTGAGGCCGGCAGCCCGGGCAAAGGCCATCGCCTGCCTCAAGCCATTTTGGCCCTGGCTGGCATCGAGCACCAACAGCGATTGCACAGCCGCCTCTGGCGCCAGCTTGTCAACAATGCGGCGGACCTTGCTGAGCTCCTCCATCAAGTTGTGCTTGGTTTGCAGACGGCCGGCCGTATCGACCAAAACCAGCTCCGTTCCATTGGCCTTCGCCGCACCGATGGCGTCGTAAACCACGGCTGCCGGATCCGCGTTGCCGCTGGGATTGGCGATGACCGGCACGCCGCTGCGCTCTCCCCAGATGCGCACCTGTTCGACGGCTGCCGCACGAAACGTGTCAGCCGCAGCGATCAGACAGCTGTAGCCACTGCGCACGGCCAAATTGGCCAACTTGCCCAGAGTGGTGGTTTTGCCGACGCCATTGACACCGACAAGCAGCCAGATGTTGAGACGATCCCGTTCGGGAGCCAGGAGCTCACGCCCACTGGCCTGGATGGGTTCTTCCAACAAATCGCGCAGTTGCTCCTTGAGAAAACGGAGCCCCTCACTGGCCTCCACCACCTCCTGATTGAGACGGGCCCGCAGGGCTTCGATCACCTGATCGGTGGCCTGAACACCCACATCGGCCCGCAGCAGGGTCGATTCCAGGTCATCCAGTACCTCAGGCGTGAGGGGGTCGTCGCCGAGCTTCTCCAACAGCTGACTGACAAAGCTCCGCCGGGTCTTTTCCAGGCCGCGACGGAGTCGGGCGAGCCAGTCGATCTCCTCCAGCGACACCTGATCGGCGCGACGGCCCTGGGCCGCCAGCACCTCCGCCGACCAAGTGAAGGCCGCATCAAAGTCCCCCAGCCGCGGCTCCACCTCCTCAGCGCCAGCCAGCGCTGCGGGCGCCCGGGCGAGGGGCGCTGCGGCGGTCGTGGCGGACTCCTTGAGAGCTGTCTCAGTGGCAAGGGTCTCTCCAGAGGCAGGCTGGGCCAGAAGTTCCCGCTGGCGCTGCTGGCGCTCCGCCGCTGCCTGCTCCAACAGCGAAAGCGAAGCTGTGGCCGGGGGAGACTCCGGCGAGCTGGAGGCTTCGGCGCGATCAGGAGCCTGGGGCTTGGGGTCAGACGCCTGGAGCGCGGATTCTGAATCCGCAGCCTGGGGCTGAGGGGCAGATTCAGCTGCAGTCGGAGGGGCGGGCTCTGCGGTCTCCGCCTGACGGGCCGCCTCTTGCTCGGCCTTCAAGCGGGCATACGCCTCACGAGCCCAGGCCAGGGCGTCGCCATCAATGCCCGCTGGGCTGGGAGCAGGCGGAGCAGAGGGCTCAGGCGAGAGGGGAGGGGCTGGCTGATGCGCGTCCTCGCCAGCCGGTGTCTCGCCGGAGGACTCTGTCGGGAGGGTCTCCGGGGGAGCGGCCTCGACTTGCGCATCAGCTGCGGCATCGACAGCGGCAGCGGCCGGATCCGGAGGCGCCAGCCGACGTTGGAACCAATCAAACACCATGACGTTTCAAACCCTCGCTGCGGTGAAGCGACCCAGAACGCCATTGATCATGCGGCGCCCCTGCTCATCGCTGTAGCGCTTGGCTAGCTCCACCGCCTCACTGCAGGCAACGGCAGCCGGAGTATGAAAGCCGTCGAGATCCACAACCGCCAAGCGAAGAATGTCGCGATCGATGCGGGGGAGTCGGGTCAAGCGCCAGCCTTCCATCACCGCGTCCAAGCGGGCATCGATACTGTCACGATCTTGTAACACCGCCCGCGCCCGGTCGACAGCGCCGCGGCGTACGACATCTTGATCGGCAAGCATCAACAGCCGAGGAATCTCCAGACCTGCGGAGAGGCGATTGAGAGCCTGCTCTGCACTGGCGATGCCCTGTTGCAGGTGCTGACGCACTCTTGGCCCTTGTGACTCCGCCCCCTCCCGCAGCTCACTGTCCAGCAGCTCCTGCTGAGCGTGGAGCAAGGCCTCTGCGGAACGATCAAGGCTGTCGCGCACATGATCGGACAGGGTGGCCAGGGCCTTCTCCAGCAGCCCTAACAACGTGGTGTCGGTGGCAACGGAGGGGACTCCGCGATCGGGGAGCTGGCCAAGCAGGAGCAGGGCCAGTTCACGGGAGAGGCTGCGACTCTGCATCAGGACAGCTGGGGGGCACGAAGTTGGGCAAGAAGACTCGAGAAACTCTTGGTCGAGGGGGCTTCCCGATCGTCAGGGCTGACGATGCCAGCGGAAATGATGGTACGGAAAGCATCTTCAACGCTGAGATCAATGTCTCGAACGGAACGTTCGGGTACCACGGCGTACCAGCCCGTTGTGGGATTGGGAGCTGTGGGGATGAAGACGCTCAGCATGGTCTCCTGAAAGTCAGACTGAATGGATGAGCCCAAAACACCGGTAACAAATCCAATGGCAAACAACCCCTCACGAGGATATTCAACCAATACCACGCGGCGAAAGCGGGTCGAGTTGTCTCGCAGGAACGTCTCGAGGAGCTGCTTGAGGGTTTTGTAAACCGACCCCGCCAAGGGGATGCGCAGCAGGGTGCCTTCGCCGAATTCAAGCAACCAACGGCCCACGATATTGCGGGCCATCAAGCCGATCAAGAGAATTCCCAGCAGGGGCACAAGCAGGCCAAGGCTGAGATTGATCAGCTCCTGGAGGAGAGGGTTGAGGGTGTTGAAGGGGTTGAACTGCTTCGGGATCGACGTGAGAAAGGCCAAAACGAAGCGACTGACCGTGGTTGCCAGCCAGATCGTGGTCGCCAGAGGGATCACGACGAGCAGGCCAGCGATCAGATCATTCTTCAGATCCTCCTGAAGCCGCGATCCGAACGGTTGCTGATCGGGTCTAGGACTGGAGGGAACCAAGACCGAGGGGGCAAGGGCAGACCTTTAAGGTACCTCTCCGCAGGCGCCCTCAAAGCACGCTGCCCAGGCAAAGCAAGGTGAAGGCCACGATCAGCACGATCGCGCCCAGTGAGGTGCCGTAGCGGCGTTGATTGAGAGTCAGTTGGCCGCCCTGTTTGGCCTGCTTGAACTGGTCTTCCATCTGCTGCATCTGACGCTCAATGAAAGCCCTGGCGGTTTGCATCTTCTGAGCCTCCGTGGCGCCAGGCGGGATCTGCCCCGCCGCCTCCGCCTGGCTCAGCAGCTGCTGGAGCACCTGAGGGTTCTTGCTTTGCTCCCGAGCCATCTCCAGCTGGCCCATCTTGGCCGCGATTTGTTGATCCGTCTGTTCCTGCAGCATCCTGTCGCCACCAAAGACGATCGGCAGCGCCGCCGTCAACACCACCGCCATCAACCCGCTCAGAATGCAAACCGCCCAGAGCAGCCGGGAACGGCCCCAACCCTCCTGGTGATCAAGGCGACCGGCGACATGCATGAACAACAAACCCACCAGAGCCATGGGGGACTCTTTGACCAGCCGCTCCACGACAAGCTGTCTGTAGGGTTCAGCCCCCCAATCCCAAAGCGCCAGAACGGCGAGCATCTGGAGAAGAGTCAGCACCACCAATGTGATGCCCATCCAGCGCAAAATGGGGCTGAATCGATCTGAAGACGCGATGGCCACTTGGGCAAGCCACAATTGGGAGACTTTACCGACCCAGGGGGGTTGATTTCTTCATGCGGGCGCCTGACGCGCTGGCGGAAGCGATCAAAGGCCGGGCCCGCGACCTCGGTTTTGAGCCCGTCGGGCTTGCCGCCGTTCCCGGGGGCCCGCGGATGCCGCTCCGCCAGGCGGCCCTGCAGCGCTGGCTGGAGGCCGGCCATCAGGCCGGCATGGGCTGGATGGCTGATCCGAGACGACAAGCGATCGAATCCCTCCTGCCAGGGGTGCGCAGCATGGTGGCTGTGGCCCTCAGCTATCACGTGCGGGCCAAGCCCCGGGCGGGCAGTCTGCGGGTGGCCCGTTATGGCTGGGGCCGGGATTATCACCGCGTCATCCACCAGCGTCTGCGGCGCCTGGGCCGTTGGCTGGAGGAAGAAGCTCCAGGCTGCCGCTGGCGCGCCTGTGTCGACAGCGCGCCATTGATGGACAAGGCCTGGGCCGAGGAGGCTGGCCTGGGATGGATTGGCAAGAACGGCAACCTGATCCACCGGCGACGGGGGTCGTGGCTCTTGCTGGGACACCTGCTCACCACGGTGGAGCTTCCCGCCGACAAACCCTCGCCCTCCCTCTGCGGCAGCTGCGGCCGCTGCATGGTGGCCTGCCCCACGGGAGCCATCAGCGAACCGTTTGTGGTGGATTCCAGGCGCTGCATCGCGTATCACACGATCGAAAATCGCGATGCCCGGCTGCCGGCGTGGATCACCCCCCACCTGCAGGGATGGGTGGCCGGTTGTGACATCTGTCAGGACGTCTGTCCTTGGAACCGCCCGGATCTGCCGGTTTCCAACGATGCGGATCTGCAGCCGAGACCCTGGTGGCTCGATCTCAACGGCGAGGAGGCCCTCACCTGGACGGAGGAGGAGTGGGATGGGCGACTGCGAGCCTCCGCTTTGCGCCGCATCCAGCCCTGGATGTGGCGCCGCAACATCCAGGCGGCGCTCGATGAAGGGAGAGCCAGTCCCTAAGCTCCTTAGCATCCGTTAAACCTCCGTGGGCCGTCGCCTCAGGCGCTTCCTCCTTCCAACCGTTTTGGGCCTCCTCACAGGCCTGGGGAGTCCGGCGATGGCCATGGTGCCCTACGTCTTCCTGCCCTCCCAGAAAGGCCTGCAGGAAGCTGGTTTGGGCATTGCTGAGGAAGCCGTGCAGATGCTTCGGTTGGGCCAACCGGAATACGCGGCCCGTCTGGCGGAGCTCACCGTGCGGCTGCTACCCAACGATCCCCGGGGCTGGGTGCTGCTGGCGGAAGCTCAGCTGCGCGACAACAAAACGAAGGAGGCGCTCAGCGCCCTGGCCAAAGCCAAGGCCCTCGACCCCAACAATCCAGGCATCTGGTTTGCGGAGGGCGCCCTGGCTCTGCGCAATGGCAAACCCAGCGACGCCTTGGAACTGATTCAACGAGGGCTGCGGCTGGATCGGCGCAACGCCGGCGCCTTTTTCGATCTTGGCAACGCCCACATTTTGCTGAATCAGCCGGAGCAAGCGTTGCGAGCCTTTGAGCAGGCCGCCGCGCTGCGTGGCAACTTCTGGGAAGCGATCAACAACCAGGGTTTGGTGTTGTTCGAGCAGGGGCAAGAACAAGCAGCGATGAAACTCTGGCGCAAGGTGCTGTCGATCAAGCCAGCGGTTGCCGAATCCTCCCTCGCTCTGGCCGCCGCCCTCCACAACACGCAGCCCGCCATGAGAGAAGAGTCGTTCCGCTTGGCGGAATCCGCCCTGTCGGATGACCCCAACTCTGTGAATGACGACTATCAAAAAGAGCAACTTTGGGGGCCGAGGTTACGAGAGGCCACCCGGCGGCTGCTCGCCGAGCCCTCCCTGAAACCCGCTGTGGAACGGGCGAAAGCCAATGCCACGGGCAGCCAGGAGGCGGAGTAAGCCGGGCAGGGTGACGGCCTTCGAATCTGTAGGCTGACCCCCGTCGTCCGCCCCACCTTGCCAGCACAGGATGGCCGACACACGCTCAGGCAACCG
>JBKDSV010000185.1:0-6173 GCA_046340795.1 Cyanobacteriota bacterium
ATCGCCCAGGGCCTCCAGCAGGCCAATCAAGCGGCGCCGTTCCGACATGGGCAGCTCATACGCCTCGATCGCCCGCAGGCGCCAGGACGGGGTGTCCCAGATGAAGAGCCGCCGGGCACGCTCCAGGTCGGTTTCGGGGGGCGTTTCTGCAGGGGCTCCCGAGCCGGTGAGCCCGCCGCCACGACTTCCCCCAGACGGACCTAATCGATCGCCTGAGGCAGCCAGCGGCTCCCTGGAGCCCGCCTCACTCCAGGAGAAAACATGCCAGGCCTCCAGGCCGCCCTCGCGCTCGTCTCCGGTGGCGCGAAACAGCACATCGAAAAACTGGTGCGCCGGGCGGCGGCTGCCATCGGGTCGAACCGGGTAGGTGGCGCGGTACCAGGGGGGCACATGGGCCAGGGCGGCCTCCACACGCCGCACAAGGGCGTCGGTGCCACCGGCGTAGCGCAGGGCGGCCTGGAGCTTTCCCTTGCGGCCCGGCGTGAGGGTGAGCGCACTCGGGGAGGGCCACTCGGCGGGCTTGGAGGCGCGGTAGGCCCCCAGGAGGCGATCCAGCAGGGCGGCGGAGGTTTCAGGGCTTGCGGTGGGCTCGTTGTGGGGGCTCAGAGCGGGCTCAGCGATGCCTGGCCCATGGCTGGCTGAGTTCGGCCTATGGCTGGCAGTGCCTGGCCCTTGCCCAGCGGCGCGCGCGGAAGCCGGCCCGGCGGTGCGCCCGGCGCTCGCTTGGGAAGCAGCCACCTCCGGCTCTGCCAGGGGCTTCCGCTGAGAACAGGGCCTGGAGGGGGAAGCAAGATTGGGCCTTGAGGGAGCCTGGTTCAGGCCAGGGCTCCTGCTGGCAGCCAACCGTTCAGCGCTCCAGGTCTCTCTGCCCTGGAGGGGTTCAGGCTCAGAGGCCTCGCCGAGAGGGGAAGCGACAGCTCCATCAGATGCCCCTGGATCCTCCTGGCCCTGGATTGGCTCCTGCTGGACATCTGGGCTGTCGGTTGCCTGCTGTTGATGTGCCTCCTCTCTTCTTCCTGTTATTCCTTTTTCAAGAGTTTTAAAACCCTTTTCTATTGTTGCTGCTCCGTGCAGCAAGGGGTTGCTGCCTTGGTGAACATGGGGTGGCTCATCAGCCCAGCAAGGGGTTGCTGTCCCAACGAGCAAGGGGGTTGCTGTTGTCGTGGGCAAGCCTTGTTGCTCCGGAAAGCAAGGGTTGCTGTGATCGTGAGCAACGGGTGGTTCGTCAGGCCAGCAAGGGGTTGCCGCTCCAAAAGGCAAGGAGCTTGCTGTTGACGGTGGCAAGGCTTGCTGCTCCTGTGAGCACGGGTTGCCGCTTGGAAAAGCAAGGGCCTCGGGGTCCTGCTCAGTGGGAAACAAACCGAGGAGATCGACTGTGATGGAGTTGGCCCGATCGCAATCGAGGCGGATCGCTCCGATGGCGGCCAGGCGCTTGATGTCGGCATGAATCGTGTTGCGATGCATCCCTTGCCGGCGGGCATAGTCGCTGGCGGAATAGCGCACCTGGCTGGCGCCGCTGGCCAGCCACTCCATGTCGCCATAGAGCAACGCCACCCGCATGGCGGTGGTGGCATCAACGCGCAGACGACAGCTGAGGGAGCGGGTGAGGCTGCCTGGCAGGTTGGGGGCGCAGCGCTTGCCGGGGGCTGAGGGAGGGGGAGGCATGGGCAATGCCATGGCGAATGGGTTTTTAACCTATCTGAGATAGCAAAGACAGGCCTGATCACACCAGCCCAGCCGACTGGTACGTGCAAGCCCTGACAGAGGAAAGGCTTGTTGGTGACAACAAAAACTCTGGGATAGGGTGATCATGGATCGAATCCTTTGATGGCAAGCATCAACCCTGATAGGCACTGGCCCCCCTTCCTGCCAGATCTGGAGGTCCTCCTAGCCCCTGGAGAGACGCGGCGGGAGGCGGGCAGCCTCCACTTCAGCGAGGCTCTGCAGTCGCTGTTGCGTAGCGTGAGCCATCCGCAGTTGAGCGATCTGGCGGATTGGGCCTGCAACGAGAGCGGCAATCTGCACATCTCCCAGATCTCCCACATGCGCAACAACAAGGTGCGCATGCTCGGCACCAAGGCGATTGACGCCCTTGGGCGGGTGAACCAGCTGGCCTGGGTGGCCCATCATCGCGGCGAGCTCCTGGCTCGACTCGGCACCGCACCGTTGACGCCTCGAATCCAGATGCTCTTGCGGGCCTATCAGCCCTTGCTCCATCCCCTCACGCGCGAGCCGCTGGGAGCAGGGGACTTCATGGCCCTGTATCTGGGCTACCTGCGTCTGCCGATCGAACTGCCCCGCAGCTTGAGCCTCACAGAAGCGGAGGACATCTCCGGGGTGTTGGGCGACTGGTTAGAGGCGCAGCTGACGGAACAGGGGCTGAGTTTTCGGGAGGCCAGCAAGCGGCTGCAAGAGGCCTGGAGTGGTGAGGCGGCAGGAGCAAAACGTCTGGTGCGGGTGCTTGCAGGCTTAGAGGACTATGGCCCCCGCCAACTGGCGGAGGACTGGGAAGCGATCAGTCTGGCGCTGCTCACGGCGTTGGAGCAGGAGGGAGAGCCCTGGGGCCTGGCCGATCAACTCCTGGAGCTGGCAGGGGCACCAACGCAGGCAACAACGGAGGGCACAGCAAGGCAGACAAGGCAAACGAGGCAGGATGACCAGGCAAAAGGCCCTGCTCCTGTCGAGGTGTCTGCCGAGACCACAGGCAAAAGATCCGGCAAAGGATCGCTCAAAGCATCCACTCAGGCCCCTGTCCAAGCGACAGGCAACACGACAAGCAAAATCAACAGACCATCCGCCAAAGGATCAGCCAAAGCCCTGGCAACAGCTAAGCCCAGGGCAGCAGCGAAGCCTCCAGCTCCAGCCCGAGCAACCGCCAGCCCAGCTGACGCCAAGGTCCTGCGCAACAAGGCCCGAGGCAAGTCCGCTCCAAGCCCCTCCAGCACCCGGAACCGCGCATAGGTCGTGTCACCCATGCAGGGTTGAAGGCTGATGGCTGATCGCTGGAAGGCTGACGGCTGACGGCTGACGGCTGATGGCCACCGGCCAACGGGCTTGACGCGAGACAGAAGACTGAGGGCTGAGGGCTAATGTCTGATGCTTGATAGCTGATGGCTAATTGAAAAAGGCTGATAGCAGAGAGTCCAGCCCTGTCACGCTAAGGACCATCACCCTATGCCAACACATATCTATTTCCTGACAGACGCGATCTGATCGATTGCCTGTATGAGATGAAATAGGCAGGATCAGCTCATGTTGCCTCGCCGTTGTCGCGGCCTTGAACCATGTCCCAACCCTTCCCCACCGCCCCCACCAGATCAAGCTCCACCACGTCCCACCGCGCCGCCTGCAGTAGCACCAACCATCGCTCAGACCTTGCCCGTGCGGCTCATCGGGCCGCCCACCACACCGGAGCCACAACAGCCAACGCCACCGCACCACCACGCAGCCTGCGCCAGTTCCATTCCCCGGCCGTGCGGAGCTGGATTCATCGCAGTTGCTCCCACCAGCCCCTGGCGGAAACCACGGTGGTGGAGCTGGCCCGTCAGATCCGACGCTGGCAGGACCATCCCGCTGGGCCGGAGCGGGCGCCAGCTTCCGTGCAACGTGCCGGCCTGCGGGCGCGCAATGTTCTGGTGGCCCATAACCTGCAGCTGATCAGCCATGTCTGGAGTCGTCATCGCGCCGCCATTCCGGGGGTTGGCGACTCGACGGCCGATGCGCTGCAGGAAGCGGCAATCTCGCTGGTGCGGGCAGCGACCAAGTTTGATCCAAGCCGTGGCTACAGCTTTTCCACCTACGCCTGTCACTGGTTGCGACAGGGCTTTGGCCACCACGAGCGGCAGTTCGGGCGCATGATCCGCCTGCCCCACCACAAGCTTGATCTCCTGGCCCGTGTGGTTCGCCTGCGAGAGGAGCACCTGGCAGAGACCGGAGAAGCACCGACGGTGGCCTGGCTGGCGGAGCGCTGCGGCCCGCGTGGAACGGCGGTGCCGGTGGCGATGTTGGAGGAGTTGCTGCGGATCTGGAGGCAGACCTTGCCACTGGAGCTCGACCGTCCGCTGGGGAATGGCGCGGAAGCCGGGCCCTTGTGCCTCCTGGATCAGGTGCCCGCTCGCCACTCCCTCGATCCCTGTGCCCATGAACCCTCACTGGAGGACTGCGACCTGCCCGACGGCAGCGCCACCTACGCCAGCTGCGTCCTCGATGATGACGATCCGCAGCGGGCCCTGTTGCCGTTGCTCCTGGAGCGGTTGGATGTGGTGTCGCGGCGGTTGTTGTGGCATCGCTACCTGCGGGAGCATCCACTATCGACACGGCAGATCAAAAAAGTGATGGGCCTCTCCCTGCCGGAGCAACAGCGCCTGGAGACGCAAGCGATGGAGCTGATGCGCCAGATGGCACAACAGCACCAATCCCTGTGACGCCGCTCCAGAAGCCCCTCCAGGCCAAGCCCGCAGAGCTGCCTCGCCGCGATGCGCTGGCCGCCAGAGCGGCATCGTTGGCCATCCAAACCGCTCACGCTGATCAAGCTGCAAGCGCCAGGAACCCTCAGCCTGAACACGAACCCCACCATGAACAAGGAGTTGAGCTGGCCGCTGAGCCTGGGCGCCTTGCTGGCGCTGGCCCTCCACCAGTCCACCGGACTGCCGCCAGTGGTGGCGCAAGATGGCCCCTCAGCCCTGGCGCCAGCGCTTTCCTCTCTCCTGCAGAAGCCCTGGCGCCCAGAACCGGGAAACACTCTGGAGGCGTCTGACTAACCTGTCGCCCATGCCATTGCGACATGGCTCCGATCACCGCAGCTGGCCTCTGCTCACCGAAACCGGAGAGCACGGTCCATGCACCGTTGACGGCTCCCGGAGCATCCTCGTCTCCTCTTTCTCGCTCAGCAGGCCATCGGCCCAGACAGGGGGCTCCAGGCCGTTCAGGGAAAAGAAGCGAAGAGGGTTGCAGGGAACCTGCCGCCTTCTGTTCCCTGGCGCCCTCTGTGCCTGTGCCACAGGTCCGATCCACCTGCCCACCAGCTCACACCCCGCCCCTTGCATCCCGGCGGCTGACGGCGGAGCAGCAGGCCTTTGCCGTGCGCCATCTCGGCCTGGCACGGCAACAGGCCCGCCGCTTTGCCCTGCGCCATCGCCTCATCTATGACGACGTGCTTGGCGCCGCTTACGAGGGCCTCTGCAAGGCCGCCCTGGGCTTTGATCCCTCCCTCGGCCATCGCCCCTCCAGCTATGTGGTTCCCAAGGTCAAAGGGGAGCTCCTCCATCACCTGCGCGACAGCGGCTTTGCCCTGCGGATCTGCCATCGCTACCGGGAGCTGTGGATCAAAGCCCGGAGGCTGATGGCCCTTGGGCTGGAGGATCAGCAGATTGCGGAGGCGTTGCGGGTGCCGCTGGCGGTGTGGCTGGATGTGCGGCTGGCTTGTGGGGTGGCGCCGGTGCCGTTGGAGACCCACGAGCGAGGATCGCCGTAAAGCGCAGTGATAAAAGCACTCACACGGGACCACAGAAGAACACTTGGAAGCGACGCCAAACGATTAGTCCAAATCGTGCAACTGATTCTGAATGTGCGCCTGCCATGGCCTAAGGAAGCTCTGGACAACCGGTCACCAGTAGAAGCCGCAACTTGCACCAACTGGGAGCTCCGCGCTCTCACAGGTGCGGCTGAGGGGTTTTCCAGAGTCTCCCTAAAGCACCAAGGGGAAAACGCCAATCATCTGCCCAAAATGTGGAGCGTTGATGCATATTCTTGCAGTTCGCTTACGCGTAGACAGCCCACTGCTTTGTTGATAGCGCCTGAGGATGAAGAAATATTCCTATTCCATACTATCAAATTCTGAGCCATTGAAACAAACTGTTGTGGCTTCGTGGCCTCCGCGTGCCGATATAATGAGGTACATTGACCATCCTTCATTCCATGGCCTCTTTTGTGAGTACAAATACTTATGCCAATAATGACAAAAATCTGAAAGGCGGGCCGATCTTTCTTCAGTAAGCGGAGGCACCAGAGTTGCGGGGCTTGTCCAACACTGGCCAGGGCTGCTTTAAAGTGGTTGGATAGAGGCGCCAGGCCACGATTGTGATTCAGGTCCCACGCTGAGACCCCTATGAGCTCGGGACTCAGTTCCTCAGAGCTGCTGGGCACCTGAACGCAGAGTGGCAAGTTTGAATCAG
>JBKDSV010000186.1:0-42973 GCA_046340795.1 Cyanobacteriota bacterium
AACTCCTGCAGGTGAGCCCTGTTGAACAGGTAGAGGAAGGTGGCATCGGAGGGCCAGCGCTTGAAGTCCAGGCCAAGCGCCTGGTTCAGCGCCTCTCGTTGCCGCCTGGCAAACGCCTCCAGATCACGGGAGCGGCGGCAGCCACTGAGAATCCCGAGAACCGCCACCAGCAGCAGAAACCACTGCGGGTAGCGCACCCCACGGCGGTAGCGGCCATCGGGGATGGCCTTGAGAAAGCTGATCAGATGATCATCACTAATGGGCTGATCGACTGCAGGGCACCTCGAAAAATCACTTTTGGCCTGCCGCGACTGGCCAGCGAGGCAGGGCTGCCTCAAGGTCAAGTTGAGGTCCCGCAAATGGAGCTGAAGAACGCGGACCGTCCTGGCTGGGCACAAATGACGACGGGTCTGCCGATGAACAGGCGCCCTGATCCCCGGCTTCCACAGGACTTTTGGTCAGCCCTGGCCAGCGAGGTCAGTGACAGCAAGGGATTTCACTCCAGGAGGCGAGGAGGAGGCGAAATTTTTCGAGGTGCCCTACAGGAGAACAGGTCTCAGACATCGGAAGGGAGAGCTCCCTCCAACCAAAGCAAAGGCTGACAGGTCCGGCAAGGGCCATGTGGACAGACCTTTAGGCAGCCCTGGCTGTAAGACCTCACAGGGCCCTGGGTGGCAAAACGCCCGATAAGGTCTATACTGAGAACAAGCCCTGTTCCTCCCATCCAGAGTGAACGATGTCAGGGGCCTATCTGTCCAATAAAAGCACTCACCTCAAACAGCCCTGATTTCAACAACAGCAGCATTTCTATTTTAATTACATTTCATCACATTGTTTTGAGCCGTGACTGTGTCAACAACATTTTTTAATCTCTCCTTACATCGCTCGGCAACAACATCAACAGCAAAGGCTTTTCAGGATGCACACCACAAGTGCTTTGACTGGGTAGGCTGGGATTTTGAGCGGGAATATGACTTGTTATTTAGGCATGGCCGGGAGGATGAGCTTCTTGATATTCTATTGAATACGTTTCCGGACTGCTCCTATTATGGAGATTTTCCTATTCCATTATTGCATCGTCAACTGATAAACAGAATACCAGAGGCATCTTATTTCCTTATCCTAAGAGATGTTGATGACTGGGCCATATCTTCATTTGAACATTGTATGTTTGTCGGCAATCATCCCAACAATCCAATTGACGATATCTTGCCTCCATCCCATCGAATGATGCTAGATATCTATGGTCTTTTAGATGAAACTAGAGACTATTTATCTGAAGAAAAGATCAATCGAGATGCTCTGCTAAAAATTTGGAGAAGACTTTATCATCAACATCTGATCACAGTGGTCTCTCTCTGCAACACATGTTCGGTTCCACTAAAAATGTTCTATCTCTCCGATCCTAATATTTCATCTGAGTTGATTGCCTATGCTAATCCTAATTGTGAATTAGCAGCATTGCCGACCTATCAACTCGAGCATCTTCATGCAAACGACAGAGGTCGAAGTCAAACCCCAGATAAGCCAACAAACCAGATAGATATTCCCACTTATCTTCTCCAGAACCATGATCATCATACAAAATGATTAAAATAGCAGTTGTTACTCCCTATTTTAATGAATCTCTATCAGTACTCTCTGATTGTCATCTGAGCGTAGCAAGTCAAACTCACAGTTGTCTGCATGTCATCGTTGCTGATGGCAAACCTCTATCGGTTATTGATGATTGGAATGTACACCACATCAGGTTGCCTCATTGCCACAATGACGTCGGCTCGACTCCTAGGTTGATTGGCGCTTACCATGCAATTGGATTAGGCTATGATGCCATAGCTTTTTTAGATGCTGATAACTGGTTTGCTTCTGACCATATCTCCCAGGTTGTCAATATTATTAAAACAGAAAATCCTGACTTCATATCAACAAATCGTTTCCTTTGTCGACCAGATAAAACTATTATGTGCAGCTGTCCATTTACAAATCCAAAAATCTTTATTGATACAAGTTGCATGATTTTTATGAGAAACTCCTTTCCACTTCTTGCCAACTGGGTACTCATGCCTCAGTATGGTCATCCAATCTCGGATAGAATTATGCTCTATCACATCAGGCAAGCAAGATTACATCACGTTCATCTTGAACAGAAGACGGTTTTTTACCGATGTCAGAAGGAGGGAATTTATCATCACCTGGGCGAAGACATCCCGGCAGGTGTTAAAAAAGCACCAAACTATAAGTTGTTATTTGACTTATGGGTAGAAGATGGTCATGAGCCTCTCATATAGCAACCCCTTCTTCCTGACGAGAACGTTGGAGCCCTGAATAAAATTTAAACAATGCGATATTTTTACCCTAAATTCTTGCGGATAAACAAAATCTACTAATCCCTAAAGAAAGCGATCTCACGAGGCCAAGCTCATGATTCAAATCCATGTTTTGCAAGTGATAAGTAGGTCTTGCTGAGCAACCCAAATCCGTTGCGCCACACTTGATTCCAGGGTCAATCTCGCGTTAGGATAGAACGCAGTCGGCCATTCCTAGCTTGGAAGAACCTGCTGGCGCACAAATATACGTTTTTCAGCACACTGGTCAGCTATCGATTGAAGAGGTTCACTCGCCCTTTAGGGCAGGGCTGATTCAAACTTGCCACTCTGCGCTCATGTGCCCAGCAGCTCTGAGGAACTGAGTCCCGAGCTCATAGGGGTCTCAGCGTGGGACCTGAATCACAATTGTGGCCTGGCGCCTCTATCCAACCACTTTAAAGCAGCCCTGCCCTTTAGGGCATCTCGAACAATCACCCCGTTCTCTCCCGTCCCAGAGTGAGATCCTTTGCTGCCACGAATCCTACTGGCCAGCCTCAGCACGACAGAATTGATTTTTCGAGGTGCCCTTTAGTGGAAAGCTGAATCCCAACAACCACTGGGTTCTGCCCCACAAGCTGATTGCGTGGATGTCACTGGAAAGCCACTATGCGCCCCACTTCAACGCCAAAACACAGGGCTGCCTCAAGGTCAAGTTGAGGTCCCGCAAATGGAGCTGAAGAACGCGGACCGTCCTGGCTGGGCACAAATGACGACGGGTCTGCCGATGGACAGGCGCCCTGATCCCCAGCCTCCACAGGACGTTTGGTCAGCCCTGTCCCGCAAATGGAGCTGAAGAACGCGGACCGTCCTGGCTGGGCACAAATGACGACGGGTCTGCCGATGGACAGGCGCCCTGATCCCCGGCTTCCACAGGACTTTTGGTCAGCCCTGGGTGGGTGGCCCGCCTCAGAGGTTAACGATGGGCCCTGTCCAGAAAAGCCAGACCACCTCAATCTCCGCACTCTCACAGGCGCTGTTGAGGAGTTTTCTAGAACCTCCTTAAGGGCATCTCGAAAAATACCGGTCTCGTCTGAAAGCGCCGATTGAGACTCATGTCTTGGTCGGCGTTGGCCTTGTCCATTGATCGCTGCAAAGCCGATTTTTCGAGGTGCCCTTAAAAAAGGGATCGCTTTCGCGATCCCTTTGCCGAGCACAAATGTGATTCAAGCTTAGATCAGACCTGGTCTAAATGATGTCAAAGTTTAGACCGACTTATGTCATCAGAGCCATGGTCTCTTTGAATTCAAAGAGCGGTTTCACCACGGTCACCGGTTCGGATGCGGATCGCATCTTCCACAGGACTGATGAAGATTTTTCCATCTCCGATTTCACCCGTATGAGCAGCCGTGCTGATGGCAGTAATCGCCGCATCCAGCTTCTCATCAGAGACAATGATCATGAGCTTGAGCTTGGAGAGAAAGTCCACTTTATATTCCGTGCCACGATATCTCTCGACCTGACCTTTTTGACGGCCAAAACCGCGAGCGTCTGTGACCGTCATGCCAACAATATCAATGGAAACAAGAGCTTCCTTAACTGCGTCCAACTTTCCAGGTCGGATCATGGCTGTGATCATTTTCATGTTTGGTTGAGCAGAAGTGTCAGTTTGTCATGGGATCGTAGGCTTCCTCACCATGGGCGACAAAGTCAAGGCCGCGCTCCTCTTCCTCAGGGGTGACGCGCAGAGGCATGAACGCCTTCAGGATGAAGAGGATCAGGGCAGTCCCAACGGCAACGAAAGCGTAACTTAATAGTACAGCTTGGAGCTGCGCAATAAACATTGCGAAATTGCCACCGGTCTCGAGTATTTTGGCCGAAAGGGGAAAATAGTCTGCGGGAACAAGGGTTTTCGAGGCAAAGACACCTGTCAACAGAGCACCAATTGTCCCCCCTACACCATGAACCATGAAAGTGTCAAGGGAGTCATCGAACTGAATCGCGGATTTCACGCGTACAGCAATGAAGCAGGCCAGTGCTGTCAGCGCTCCGATGATGATGGAAGGTCCAATATAAACAAAGCCAGCCGCCGGAGTAATGCCCACCAGCCCCGCCACAGCTCCAGTGGCCGCGCCGACAGCGGTTGGTTTGCCATCCTTGAACCACTCCAGCAGACACCAGGCAAGCAAACCAGCGGAAGCTGACGTTGTTGTTGTCAGAAATGGATAGCCAGCGGTCTTGGAGGCAAACATGCTGGCACCATTGAAACCAAACCAACCAAACCAAAGCAAGCCGGCGCCCAGAAGGATAAAGGGGACATTGTGAGGAGGCCGTTTGTTATCGGGCCAAGTCGTGCGTGGACCGATGATGGCCGCCGCGACGAGGGCGGCGACACCGGAAGCAATGTGAACAACTGTACCGCCGGCAAAATCTATGGCACCAATGGAACCCAGAGGGCCAAGAAATCCACCTCCCCAAACCATTTTGGCCATAGGGGAATAAATAAGCAAGCTCCAGATCAGGCAAAACCAAAACCAGGCTTTAAAACTGATCCTCTCCACCAAAGCCCCGGAGATCAGGGCCGGCGTGATGATTGCAAACATCCCCTGAAAGAGGGCAAAGGATGTGGAAGAGATCGCAAAGCCATCCCCCAGGGGAGCATCCCCATAGGGACCACCAAGGTTGTTCAACATCAATAGCTCAAGCCCACCGATGAATGGGCTTTTGAAGCTGGAGCCAAAGCTGAGGCTGTAACCGATAACCACCCACAGCACACCGATGAGTCCCATGAGGAAGAAACTCATCATCATGCAGTTGAGCACATTCTTGGAGCGTGTAAAGCCGCCATAAAAGAAGGCCAATCCTGGTGTCATCAGCAACACCAGAGCTGAACCTATCAGCATGAGCAGCGTATCGGCCCCATCCGTGGGCATTTTGCTCAGGGAAGCCTGGGCCGCACCCGCCATGAGGGGAAGACAGCCCGCACCGACGGCCAATAAAGCAAAAGCCAAACGTTTGAGACGAAGATCGCTGAGTCCAGCAGCACATCGTTGGCGCCAACAATCGAAGGTGTCCATGGCTGTGGATCCGGCCATGGACGAAAAGCTTCGTGTCATGGGAAAGGGGACCTGATCAATGTTCAACACAGCACATCTCACACGCCCAAGGCACCCTTGCTCTGTAACAGGGGAAACACTTTTGCCACTACAAAAAAAATCATGCTCTGCCTGTCACGGCGCCCTTGCCTCTCTTGGCTGTCATGAACAGGGATAGCGGATGGTGCGCCAGTCACCATTACTCGTGCTGACCTCCACGCCGATGCCAATCGGCTCGCGCCTGGAAGGCTGTTGTGTTTCCCACCAGCCCACAGCCTCAGACCAGGCCGCATCCAAAGAGTCGTAGAGATCGTCAAGAATCGGGTGGGGCTTGCCGTGCGCATCAACCAGCCTGTAGGCACGAGAATTGTGCGTGGGGGACATCACGATGGAAGGGGGCACGACGCCAGGGGAACGGAAAGAGGAAGCCATGAGCAAACTCATAGCGACGCTCCACAATGGCGGCAAGGCCAGGAAGGAAACCGTCACATCCATGACAGCTTGCCGGTCTTCCTGCTGGACACCAGCAACCGGCTCAGCCTGCTCCGGTGCCATTCAGGGCTGTTTCAGATCGCCTCAACCCAGATCATGCCTGGCCCAAACCGGGTCGTCTCAGCTCAAGCCAGCTCAGCTCAGCGCAGGTAGGCCCGGATGCTCGGCCGACACCAGAACACCAAAGCCGCCACGTTCACAGACCAAGCCAGGGGAGCCAGCATGGCCAACACAATCCGTCCCGGTTCAACCATGACCAGTCTGACGATGGCGTAAGGAAGGGTCAGGGCCAGACTCAAGGAGAGCGCGACAATGGCCAGGATTTGTCCCCAATGCAGCCATCGCAACAACGCGATGAAGGCGATGATGCCCAAAATGGCGATCGGTAAAACACCACCGGCGGCAACAGCGATATTCGCGATGCGCCATTGCGGGTCCAGAACAATCAGCTGAAGCGTCAAGGGGATGGCCAAACAACTCGCCAACAGCCCGCTCCAAGCCATGGGTCGGTAACCCCAGGGTGGTTGGAGACTCTGCTCCTCCGGTGAGGGTTTGGCAATCTGGAGCTGCATGGGCATCCCCCATGGGCGGCGTTCGCCTCCCATCCTGCTGTGCCACGCCGCCCGCTGGGACGTCTGCCTGATAAGCCTGGGAACCGCTCTGGACCTGCGCCCAATGCCAACCTTTGCCGAGTCCTCCAGCTTTCCCGCCCTCCACAGGGACACGCTGCGAACACTTCAGGTCAACTTGGGCTACCACTGCAATCAGGCCTGCAGCCATTGCCATGTGGCGGCAGGTCCTTGGCGGCAGGAGCGCATGGAGCCAGCGACCGTCTCCCTGATTCCGGCGGTGCTGGCGGCCCGCGGGCTGCGCACGCTCGATCTCACGGGAGGAGCCCCCGAACTCCATCCTCAGTTCCGCTCCCTGGTGAAGGAGGCGCGGCAGTTGGAGGTGGAGGTGATCGACCGCTGCAACCTCACGGTTCTGTCGGAGCCCGGGCAAGAGGACCTGGCCGCTTTCCTGGCGGCCCAGGCTGTGACCGTGGTGGCCTCCCTCCCTTGCTACGAGGCCCAGACCGTGGATCGGCAGCGCGGTGCCGGTGTGTTCGCCCGCAGTGTGGCGGGGTTGAAACAGCTCAATCGCTTGGGCTACGGCCAACAGGATTCAGCCCTTCAACTCCACTTGGTGTACAACCCCCAGGGCCCGACCCTTCCTCCCGCCCAGGGGCCCTTGGAAGCCATCTACAAAGCCGCCCTGGCGAGGGAGCACGGAGTGGTGTTCAACAGTCTGAAGGTGCTCACCAACATGCCCATCCAACGCTTCGCTGACCAGTTGGAGCGGCAGGGGACCTTGGAGAACTACAAGGCGCTGCTGCGAGCCAACCATGCGACAGCGAATCTCAATCACGTGATGTGCCGCACCCTGATCAGCGTTGATTGGCAGGGCAACTTGTATGACTGTGACTTCAACCAGATGTTGGCGCAGCCCGCTCCCGTTGGCGCCCACCTGAGAGATTTGTTGCGCAGCCCTCCAGACCATGCCCCGATCCGGGTGGGAGACCATTGCTATGGCTGCACGGCAGGTCACGGGTCCAGTTGTGGGGGGGCACTCCGGGTGGAGATGGAAGCCAGTTGATGGGCTCCAAGGGCCAGGGCTGCCTCAACGTCAAAGGCACCTCGAAAAATCACTTTTGACCTGCCGCGATTGGCCAGCGAGGTCAGTGACAGCAAGGGAGCTCACTCCGGGAGGCGAGGAGGAGGCGGAATTTTTCGAGGTGCCCTCAAGTTGAGGTCCCGCAAATGGAGCTGAAGAACGCGGACCGTCCTGGCTGGGCACAAATGACGAGACGGATCTGCCGATGGACAGGCGCCCTGATCCCCAGCTCCCACAGGACTTTTGGTCAGCCCTGCTCCAAGAGCGAAGTGGGACCGAGCCGGACGGAAGGAGCACAGGCAAAGGGTCGTCTGCCCGCCGCCAATTCCGGCAGGGAGGCGCCCGGGCCCCCGCAGAGCCGCTGCCAGAGCCAGCGGGGAGGGCGGTGTGGAGGCTCTCACAGGGCGGGAGGGGAGGGGGCGAAATTCTTCCGATTCCGTTAAGATTGTGTCGGTTGCAACGAAGCGGTGTACGAAAACCACCCTGTCCTCAACTCCATGGAAGCCCGGCTGGAATCCCTCAAGGACCAGTACCGCTACCAGCCCAGCGAGCAAAGCCGCTACGCCCTTGTCCGGCACGAACAGCTCCTGGCCCAGTGGGCGCCCTTCCGGCGCCTGGGCGATTGAGCCCCCTGCGCTCCACCTGTTCAGCCACTCCCCACTGGAGAGAAAAAATCAACTAAACTGAGACGACCGACGCTTCTTACCCCCGTCGGCCCCGAGCGCCACCAGCCTGGCAGCTCCGGAAAAGCCCTCGCCCGCCCCGACGAGGGCTTTTCTGTGGGCAGGCCATCCTGGTCGCTGGCCGGGCGCCGCATCACCCGTGTCGTTGACGCCGTGCCAGCCAGCCGCTGGTGACGGGTCAAGGCAATGGCGAAAAGCCGGGAGCATCCGGATTCAGCGGATCGCGTTCCACCAGAGAGGAACCGTCACCATGGCGGCGACTGTGCTGATGAGCACCACGCTGGAGGCCAGCGGAACCGCCTGCCGCTCGGCCTCCGCCAGCAGGAGAACGGAGAGGGCCGTGGGCGCGGCCCCCTGCAGCACAAGGGCCGTCCGATCCAGCGGGGGCAGGCGCAGAAGCGTCGCCAGGAGCCACACGATGACTGGAACAACGAGCAACTTGAAGCCCAGCGCCCAGGAGACCTCCTGGCTGAAGGCCACAGCCCGCTCCTTGACGCACAGTGCGAGACGCATGCCCACCAGGGCGAGAGCGAGCCAAAACACCAGCCGTGCCGGCCACCAGAGCCACTGGGCCAAGGCCCCGCACCAGGGGGTCTGGGTCAGGAGGAGGAAGAGGGCGAAACCCTGAAGCGCCGGGCTGGCCAACACGCTGTGGAGAAGCCTGTTCCGGCCGCCCCGCCCACCCCGCAACAGGAGCGGACCCACGCTCCAGGTGATGACTGTGCCCGCCATGTCGTAGGCGATCACCGTCGCCAAGGCTGGCGGAGGCAGGAGAGCCAGGGCCACGGGCAATCCCCAGTAGCCCGTGTTGCCGAAGGCCGCGCCAAGCATCAGCACCCTGTCTTGCAGACGCTGGCGCAGGGGGGGCAGCCTGAGAATCAGCAGACTCAACAGAGGCACCAGCAGGCCCAGGAGCCCCACCCGCAACAAGGTCAAGGAGGGCGACGCGCGGAGCAACAGGGCCGCCAAACTGAGGGGAATCCCCCAACGCATCAAGACGGGCGCCAACCAGCCGGGCAACCAAGGCATTGCCGTCCCCAGCACCACCCCCAACAGCAGGCAGAGCAACAGCTCCAGGGGCAGACGCACCATCGTTGACCTCGCCCGCCTGTCGGCCGGTTCGCATGTTGACAGTTCAAGGCATTCGACGGCTGCCCGCCGTCGGGAACACTTGAGCCGTCCTCTCCACCGTTTCCTCCGCCCGCCCATGACCCCGACAAGCGATGCCGCCAACCCTCCGCAGCTGGATGCGTTGCGGGCCTTGATCGCCCGAGAGCGCGCGGAAGACCCCTTGATTGGCCCCAAGATGGGCTCCCAGGTGGCCCTGGACATGCTCCTGGATCAGTTGGCGACGGAGCACGGGGTCCATGCCGAAACCCTGATGGCACTGGCTGGCGTCCTTGTGGGACAAAGTGTGCAGGCCTGCCTCTGGGCCGAGGCGCGCCAGGCGGGGTGGAACCGCGTTCCCGGGCTACGGGTGGTCTGTTGTCAGGATGATTCCCGCTATCTGGTGGGAGACCCGCTCAACCGCGGGCTGATGGAGGGATACAGCTCCCCCTGGCACCTCTTGAGCGAAGCGGCCCGGCAAGAGGGATGTGCGGCCCTTCCCGCTGGGGAGCAACTCCTCCTGGAGGGCCTCCAACGGCTGTGCACACCCGCCTATGGCCATCCCAAGGTGCCCGCAGCCCATACCCCCCAGGTGTTGGAGCCAGGCCAACAGTCGAGGCTGTGGCGGCTGTTTCAGCCACTGGTCGCGGCCTGTTGCCAGGAGCCAAAGGACTGGCCCTTGCTCTGCGGCTTGGTCGCGGCGCGGGCCCTGCGTCTGGTCCAACCAACATTGGGACCGGAGCTCGCCCTTCGCCTGGCGATGGATTCCGCCATTGATGCCGCCAAATGTCCCCTGGCTGAGGCGGACGTCCTGGCTTGAGACCTGAACGGTCGCCCTGCGCCCGCCCGCTGACTGGGGCCCGGGACCAAGGGGACCTCCCTCAACACTGGCGGCGCGGGGGAGGGAAAGGGGCGTTTGCGGTTGACAGCGGAATCCAGCGCACAGCCTCGGCAGGACCACAGCGTGTCCAAGGGATCCTGGCGGAGACTGATCGAGCAGCCCGGGAGGCTGGCAGTAACGGAAGCGGGATGAATGGATGTGCTGACAGACACTGCACTTTGGTGTGAGTCGCCACTTTTGGACTGTGGGTATTGGTTATCAATGCTCTGCTGACTCAGGCTAACTCAAGCATGCTGACACCAAGCACGCGACTCAGGATTCAGGCCATCATCAAACGAATTGCCAATGCGGAACCCGTGAGTTTGGGGGAGCGCATCTATGTGCAGAAGTTTGCTGATCGGGATCCATCTGTATGGAGCTGGCTCAAGCAGGCGCAACGCCAACAGCTGGAGGGAGCTCCTCAAGCGGGATTGGACCGCTTCTTGGCTGACATGAACATCGGCGAGGTTGGTCCAAAGGGAACGTTTGATCCCGATCATGATGACCTTGGCGAGTGGTTTTCCGGCGCGCCATCTTGGTTGCGACGTAGCTGAGACATCAATGGCGACCGGAAGAGGATGGCAAGACCGTTTGGCGGCAGCGGCTCATTTTTAAAAACAGTCGCACATGAGACTGTCCCAGTCCGGAAAGCCTGTCTTGATGGTGGGGTCCACTCGATATCGAGCTGTGGCCCCACTTGCACCGCCTCCCTCAACAGGCGATTCTCATGGCATCGAGTCCCTGATCCTCTGCAGCTATCGCAATTCCACGAACCGTATGGTCATTGTGCGCGCTCGAGGGGTGGATGCGTTTTTCCTGGAGCGCGTGGTCTTCCCCTTTGAAATCATGACGTTTCATTGCCCCAGGCAGGGAGAGGTGGAAGTGATCATGCGCAGCGCAGCCGGCAGGGAACAAAGTGAATGGGTCGCCGCAGAACAACTGCTGGCGGGAGATTCCACCCCAGAGGAGCCTGACGACTGGCGTCCGCATCGCAACATGCGTGGTGTCAGCGTGCGCGCCAACGCCAGCAGCCTTTGCCTCCATGGCAACCCGGTTTCTCCGCTCCCAGGATCCTCCGCCAGCGGCTCAGCGCCCCAATCGTTCGAAACATTCGAAGCAAGGATGTGAGCGGCGATCTTCGGTCTGGTTGCCCTTCAGGGTCACTCAGGCCCCGCCACACGCAGCCTGGCCAGCGAGTCTCTTGTGGGACTGCCTAAACTTTGCCCATGGCCGTCGAATCCATTGGTTTCCCCGATGCCTCCAGCTTGCAGGCCTTGGAGTTGCGCAGCCGCCATGCGGGCAGCGGCTTGCGCCGGGAAGACCTGATCGGCCAGTGGCGGCTGGAGCGTGTCTGGAGCCAAAGAGGCTCCCAACCTGCCGGCTTTGCTGGCGGCGCCTTGCGCGCCCTGAGGGCCACCCTGGGCATCCAGGCTGGCGTGGACGGTGGCCTGCTGCTTTCCAACTCCATCAGCCTTGGCCTGTTGCACCTCTGCTTCCTCGGCTCCGCCCAGCTCCAGGGGCGTCGTCCATTGCTGATGTTTCGCTTTCAAACCTTGCGGCTTTCCCTTGCTGGACAGTGCCTGTGGAGCCGCTCCATGCCCCAGCCTGCCAAGGGACGGGACGCCTTCTTTGCGCTCATTGCCAGCGAGAGGATGGGACCCGGGCGGCAGTGGCTGGCGGCACGGGGGCGTGGAGGCGGCCTGGCCCTGTGGGTGCGAGGGGAGGATGGATCGCCTTAGCCGCCTGGAGTCTTGGCGAGAGTTTTTGCCCTGAGCCCAGCCAGGCGCTGCAACTATGGGGCCAACATGCGCAACCTCTGGAGCTTGCCCCTGCAGCGTCTGCAGATGTATTGCCAACCCTTTCAGCATCCTGGAGGATATTTCAAGCTGTCTGCACAAGCCAGTTGCAATGGTTCTGACTGGATCGGCCTGGAACGTTACTTTGCCGTTATCGAAGAAACAATTCCTTTTCGCCTCTTGAATCGCAAAGAGTATGGTCGATTATTGTGGACTCATTTTCGCGGCCCCCTTCAAGCCATTGAGCAAACAGCGTGTGTGCTCATTGATCATTTCAATCGCCAACCCAATTTCTTTCATTGGTTTTTAGATGCCCTTCCCCGGGTCTTTGCCGCTGAAACCTATGAAAAAATCTTTGGCGCTCCATGCTCCCTCATCGTTCCGACAAGCCTGCAATCCTGGCAAGCAGACTCCTTGCTGTTCATGGGTGTGCGACCCGAGCGGATCATTGCCGTACCGAGCGGCTTGCGGTTTCAAGGCTGCAGCCTTGACAACCTCGTATCCACGTTCTCCCACCGACACGTTCGTCACAGCCCAAGCGGGCACTTTGATGCGTTCTCACCCGATGCCATTCAAACCCTTTCCGATCGCCTGGCACAGGGTGCTGGATCCCCGGGAACCGTTGCCAGCAAGGGGAGGCGCCTTTACATCTCACGCGGGATGGGTCGACAGCGGCGTGTGCTGAATGAAGACAGGGTGATGGAGCTCTTGTCACCCCATGGTTTCCAACGGGTCTGCCTGGATCAGCTGCCCCTGCGTGATCAGATCCACCTGTTTCGCGGGGCCACCCACGTGATCGCTCCCCATGGCGGTGCGTTGACCAACCTGATTCACATCTCCCCAGGCTGTCAGGTGTTGGAGGTGTTTCAATCGGGCCATGGATCACGGCCTGATTTCTTTCAACTGGCGGCGCTCAGAGGGGCCACCTACAGCTTTTACAGCGCCACAAGCCTGAATGCTGGTCATGATATTGAGATCCCCGCCTCTGTGTTGCGCACCTTCCTCGCGGCTAGTCTGTAGGGTCCTCCGCCTCGGGCCTGCCTGACGGGCGCCCCAGCACAAACATCTCCGACTTCGATCACTCTCCTCCTGCCTGTCCCGCGCGGCTGGCCGTCATCGGCGCTGGCGTTTCGGCCTGCACGCTGGCCGCCCAGCTGTGTCGAGCAGGAAGGGCCGCTGACAGCATCAGCCTCTGGGAGGCGGGCCGGGGGCCGGGGGGCCGGGCCGCGACACGGCGTTCTCGCAGCGAGCCAACACGGGCCATCGACCATGGGGCCAGCCTGTTCAACATTCCCTCGCAGCCATGGCCCTCTGTGCTGCCGGCGCTGTTGGAGCAGGGATGGGTGGACCCCTGGCAGGATCCGATCGCCATCCTCAACAGCGCCGGAGAGCTGCGGTTCTCGGTCCAGGAGGATCCTCTGCTGCGGGCCCCCTGCTTCCGGGGACGGGGAGGCATGGAACATCTCTGCCAAGGCTTGCTCTCCCTGGCGGGCGGCGGTGTCCCCACCCATTTCGAGACCCTGGTGCGGGACCTTGATCGCCAGCAGGACCGCTGGCTGCTCAAAAACGCCGCCGGGGAGATCTTGAGCGAAGCCGAGGGACTTGTGCTGACGGGAACCCTCCTGGCCCATCCGCGCAGTCGCCTCACCTTCGGCTGGCCGTCCCCGCCCCTGCACGTCCTGGCGGAGCGCCTTCAAGATCCAGGCTTGAATCATGCCCTGGCCGCCATTGCCGCCCTGCGGTTTGAGGCACGGAGCTCCCTGCTGCTGCGCCTTCCCGTCGAAGAGGCCGCCTTCTGGCGGGCCGTGCCCTTTCGTCTGCTGGCTTTGGATGCCTCAGCCCAGCAACGCTGGGGCCTGTGGAGACTGTCCAGCCAACCCCTGCCCCAGGGGGAATGGGCTGTGGTGGTTCATTCCAGCGCCACCTTCGCCGCCGAACATCTCAGTGTCTATGGAGCCCGTTCAGCCATGGCTCGGCAGTTGGGGATTCCGCCACGGCCAGAAGAAGAAGCCCAGGTGATGCAGGCCCTGGCGGACAGTCTGGATGCGGTCATGGCGCCATGGCTGCCGCATCGGCCCTCGGAACGGGGCGAACGGCAATTGATGCGCTGGGGGGCGGCGTTCCCGTTGCCGCCAGGTCTCCCCCAAGACCTCGCCTGGAACGCCTCCCTCAACCTGGGCTTCTGCGGTGATTTCATGGCTGGCCCGGGATTCGGCGGGGTGGAGGGGGCCATGCGCAGCGCTGAAGCGCTGGCGGCGCGGCTTCTGGCCGGGGGGGGCTGAGCGCGGGGGAGGGGAACGGAAGGTGGCGAGGGGCGCGCCCCGCCCGCTCAGAGCACCAACAGGTTGGCCTTGCGCTGACTGGGCGGCTCAGCCTGCTGTCCGTCTGCCTCGGACGCAGAAGAAGGGAGCTGGGCGGCCATCTGTTCCAGCCAATTCTTGAGCTCTTCCAGCTGCTTGTCGATCGGCAAGGCCCCCAGACCCCGAACCACGACCTTGGCCATGGTGCCTGTGCCGGCCTGGTACACCAGCCGGCCGTGCAGGTGGGGAGGCAACCCCTGGCGGAGCAGGCGGAAGGCCGGCTCCTCCATCGGCGTTTCCAACAGGATGTTGGTTTTGTCCGGCCGGATGCGAGCAAAGCCACAACGCTTCGCCACCAACTTCAACTCCAGCAAGCGGAGCAGGCTGAGAACGGGGCCGGGGATGGGCCCGTAGCGATCCACCCAGCCAGCGGCCAGCTCCAGAAGGGCGGCTTTGCTCTGGCACTGGGCGGCGGCGCGGTAAGCGGCCATCTTCTCTTCATTTTCACTGATCCACTCTGCCGGGATGAAGGCCGTCACCTGTAGATCAACCTGGGTGTCCTCCAGGCTGGGAATGTCCTGGCCCTGAATTTCCGCCAGGCATTCCTGAAGCATTTCCATGTAAAGGTCAAAACCAATGCTCTCCATCTGACCGCTTTGCTCAACCCCTAAAAGATTGCCCACCCCGCGGATTTCCATGTCGCGCATGGCCAACTGGTAGCCCGAGCCGAGTTGGGCAAATTCCTGGATGGCCCGCAGACGCTGACGTGCCGCCTCACTGAGCGAGGCCTCCCCCGGATAGAAAAGCCAGGCATGGGCTTGGATGCCACTTCTGCCAACGCGACCCCGCAGTTGGTAGAGCTGGGCCAGGCCAAATTTGTGCGCATCCTCGATGAGAATCGTATTCACTCGCGGAATGTCGAGGCCACTTTCAATGATGGTGGTGCAGAGCATCACATCAGCTTCGCCACTGTTGAATGCCACCATGGCGCTTTCCAATTCACCCTCCGGCATTTGTCCGTGGGCGACGAGCAAACGCACGCCTGGCAGCATCAGTCGCAAACGCTCGGCACCCGCTTCCATTCCTTCCACCCGCGGCACGACGTAAAAAATCTGGCCACCGCGATCCAGTTCCTGTCGCATGGCACTGCGCACCGTTTCCTCATCGAAAGCAGCCAGATGGGTGCGAATCGGCCGCCGCAGTGGCGGTGGAGTGGTAATCAAACTCATCTCCCGCACGCCAGACAAGCTCATGTAAAGCGTGCGCGGTATCGGAGTGGCACTGAGGGTCAGCACGTCCACATCCTTTCGCAGAGCTTTGATCTTTTCTTTCTGCTGCACACCAAAGCGCTGTTCCTCATCCACCACCAGCAAACCAAGATTTTTGAACACTGTTCGCTTGCCCAGCAGCTGGTGGGTGCCAACAACAACATCCACTTGCCCCGCTTCCAAACCTTCAAGAATCGTGCGTCTCTCGTTGGTGGTGCGAAAGCGATTGAGCAACATCACTTTCAAAGGATAGGGAGCGTAGCGTTCATTCAACGTGCGCCAGTGCTGTTGTGCCAAAACGGTTGTTGGTGCCAGCATCGCCACCTGTTTGCCAGCCGTAACGGCTTTGAAAATCGCTCGAATGGCAACCTCGGTTTTACCAAAGCCCACATCACCGCACACCAAACGATCCATGGGTTGGGGTCGCTCCATGTCGCGCTTTACATCGACAATGGCCTTGAGTTGATCGGTCGTGGGATCGTAGGGAAAGGAGTCTTCTAGTTCCTGCTGCCAAGGGCCATCGGCTGGAAAGGCAAAGCCAGCGATTTGATGCCGCTCTGCATAGAGCTTCAGCAGATCCGTCGCCACCTTGCGAATCGACTTGGCCGCCCGCTCCTTGGTGCGTTGCCAAGCCATTCCGTCCATGCGGTTGAGCTCGGGCACGCCCTCGCCTGTGGCCCGATAGCGGCCAAGACTGCCCAGCTGGTCCGCAGCCACACGCAACAAGCCATCCGCATATTGCACAACCAGATAGTCGCGGGCTTCACCGGCCAGCACGAATTTTTCCAGCTTTAAAAAGCGACCGATGCCGTGGTTGCGGTGCACGACAAAATCACCCGGCACCAGCCGATTGGGATCCACCGTGCGGCTGGCTGCCCGACGCCGCCGTCGCACGAACCCCGTCGCGGTAAGGCTCTGCTGGCCGAAAACTTCCCGATCGGTGAAGAGCACAAGCTTCCAGGCTGGCAGCTGGAGGCCCTCCAACTCAGCGGTGCCCCGGCTCTTGAGCGCCACGGGGGTGTGCTGGGCCAGGAGTCTGTCGATCGCGGGTAGATCCCCGGGATTGGGCACAAAGCGGGCAACGCAGTCGTGCTCCTCCAGCAAGGCGACGGCGCGGGAGGGTTGGGCCGAGAGCAACCACACCTGCTGCTGGTCGCGGAGGTAGGCGCGCATCTGTTCCGCAAGCCGGCCAAAGGCATTCGCATGGGCTGGAACAGGACGGGCGGCGAGGTCGAAACTGTTGGCCGCCCCATCCCGCTCCAGCAGTTCCGCCAGATCAAAACCAGGGAAGGCCTCCAGGGAGGCCAGGGCCTCCCTGGGAGGGAGATGGAGCCTCCCGGGGAGGAGGGGAGAATCGCTGCTCTGTGCTGCTGCGGTCGCCAGCTCCTGGCTGAGCTCCCGGTGGTGCGCGCTGGCGTGATCAAACCATTGCTGGCCGTGAGCAAGGCAGTGCCGCCGTTCATCCACCGCAATCAGGGTGTGCGGGGCGATGTAGGCCAGGAGGCTGGCGGGCTCGGGATAGGCCAGCCCCAGCAGACGGCGCAGTCCTTCCGGCGTGCCCCCATCCAGGAGAGAGGCGCAGCCAGCGGTTCCGAGCAAGGCCTCCAGGCCCGGGGGACATTCTTGCCGCAGGGCATCCGCCACAAGCGGGCCGAAACTGGTCGGCGTGAGCAACACCTGCTCAATCCCATCCAGTGAGCGTTGGCTGGCCGGATCAAATTCCCGCAGCTTTTCCAGCTCATCGCCAAAAAATTCCAGGCGCACCGGCAGCTCCGCGCTCACCGGATACACATCGAGCAGATCGCCGCGACGACTCCAGGTGCCCTCTTGCTCAATGGTGGAAACGCGTTCGTAACCCAGCTGGGCGAGGGTGGAAGCCAAGGCGTCCAGGGAGAACCGGTCGCCCCGTTTGAGGAGGCGACAGCGTTCAGCAAAAACCTGCTTCGGGGGCAAATGGGGTTGCAGCGCCCGCTCCGTGGCGACGACAGCCTTCGGACCAGGTTGAAGCAGCTCGCTGAGCACCTGCAGCTGGCCCCAGGTGATCTCACTGGTGGAATCGACCGGTTCGTAAGGGGAGCCCTCACTGGTGGGATAGAGGAGACAACTCCAACCCATCAGGTCCAACAGGGCCGCCCAACGTCCCGCCTCCTCCAAGGTGGGCACGATGACCAGCAAGGGGGCCTCGGCCCGCTGGGCCAGGGCGCTGCTCACAAGGGCCCTGGAGACCCGGCCACCACCTCTCAGAAGGAGCCGCTGCTCCCGCTGGGCCCGCGCCAGCACCTCAGCCGTGAGCGGCGCCTGGCGCAACTGCCGGACCAAGGCGGAAAGGGGCATGGATGCAAGAGACAAGGCAGTCTTGATCTTGGCAAGGCACGGCCTGGCTGTGCCTGCAGGATTGATTCGGCCGTTTTGCGGAAGAGGCCTCCGCTGGCGGGGAGCCGTCTGGGGGCAGCTTCCAGCGGGCCCGCAAGGCTTGCCGTCTGGCGAGAGGGCTGGCCGGAAAAATTTTCGCGAGAAATTCTAGACGGTAAGCGGGGGGATGCTGCTATATTTTCTAAAATATCCCGATTTCCGCATGCGTCTTTACCAGTGTCCGGCTTGTGACTGCCTGCCGGTTCGTTATAAAAGACCACCGGCCTCCAGGCCGAAATGTGTGCGCTGCGGACGAATCATGGAAAAAAAATCTCGCTTTTCAGGTGGATACAAGTGGAGTTTGGCCCTGACATGTACAGCTGTGGCGACATTATTTGCTCCCCATCTGATTGATCACCTCAACTCCAAGTTCATCAAAGGTGGTAACGCCACAGGTCTGGCCGGAAGCATCCTGCCTCAGGAACCAGTGGAGCGTGTCACGACCAGTCTTGATGCCGCTGATTTATTCAGCAAGTTGGAGGATGCGGATCTGCAATGGCAACCCCAAGAGGAACTCCTTCCTGACGGGTCAACCCGTATTCTCTACAAACGTCGTGCGGGTGAACGAGATTTGAGCCTTGCGGAGCTGCGCGCATTGATTCAAACTCCCCCCACCTTCTATCGAGAGCGCGAGGCGATCATCAATCTCTTGGAAACGCTTCGCCAAGCTGGAGCGCGGGTCGTGCTCACGCCAACCCTGAAAAAAGGCGCAGCGGCGGAGTGGGATCATCGCCTGGGTGTGATGCGCATTCAACCGCACATGGCAGGCAAGGGATCGCTTGACTTCTTGCGCGTGCTCAACCACGAAGCCATCCACGTGGCTCAAAGTTGCCGTGCGGGCTCCTTGCGGGCGAGGCCCAAGGCTCTGGGGGTGCCCGTTGCCAGCAATGTCTCGATCAAGAACATCATGGCGAATCCGGTTTACGCCGAGGTCTCCGACTGGGAGAAGAGCTTGGAGCTCGAAGCCTACAGCTTGCAAAATGATAGGAACAAGGCAAATGTTTTGGTGAGCAAGGAGTGCAAAACACCGTTCCCATCCTTGCTCAGTCAAAGCTGAGGAGGCTCCGGAAAACCCCTCAGCGGCACCTGTGAGAGTGCGGAGCTCCCAGTTGGTGCAAGGGACAGCTTCTACTGGCGACCGGTTATCCAGAGCTTCCCCCCTGACTCTCACCTGACTCGTGTTCCGTTCCGGAAGTTCATGCGTCGTCTTCAGCGTGGTCCGCGCGTCCAGATGCCTTCCTCGGCAAGGGCTCTGAGCGAGGCACCCATCAAAGGATTCACAGCGCATTTGCGGGACTGCACACCAGATCTCCTGGCTGTTTTGCGGAGCTTCCTGGGCAAGCCAGTCACCGCATCACCCAGGGGTGCTTTGAAGTAGTCGGATGGAGACGCCGGGCCACGATTGTGATTCAGGTCCCACGCTGAGATCCTTGTGAACTCGGGACTCAGTCCCTCGGAGCTGCTGGCCCCCTGAGCGCAGAGCGGCAAGTTTGAATCATCTGCCATCTGCCATCTGCCATCTGCCGTCCCCATCACCCATTCACCCATTCACCCATCACCCATTCACCCATCCCCGTCCTCGTCACCCGTCACCCGTCACCCGTCACCCGTCATTCGTCATTCGTCATTCGTCATTCGTCCGCCCCGCGTCTCACGCCCTGCGGCTTCCAGCGGATCTGGCAGCCTTGCTCCCTCTCGCTACCGTCTGCCCACTGCGATCGCGGGCGGATGTCATCGCATGCCTCATCCACAGACTGGTGGAGCTGGAAGAATGCTGTGCGGGCCGGGCGGCTTAGGCAAGCTCTGGACAACCGGTCGCTAGTGGAAGCCGTCCCCTTGCGCCAACTGGTAGCTCCGCGCTCTCACAGGTGCCGCTGAGGGGTTGTCCAGAGCTTCCTTGGCTGACGCCTGACAGCGCGTCTCCGAACAACGCCAGAGCGGTGTGGCCTAGGGAAGCTCTGGACAAGCCGGTCGCCAGTGGAAGCTGTCCCTTTGCACCAACTGGGAGCTCCGCAGTCTCACAGGTGCCGCTGAGGGGTCTTCCAGAGTCTCCCTAGGCGATGGACGAACAGGCGTGGGAAACGGAGAACTGCCTGGAACGCCTTGGATCGACCCCATGGAGGCCCATCGAGACCTGTGGAGGATCAGAGGGAAGCGAGAGTGCATGCCGTCATGGCGGAGCATGGTCCCTTCCTGGCTTCAAACGGGCTCCCCGAGCGCGGCTGCGTCCCCGCCTGTCGGTTCCTCGATGGGGTGCTCCAGCCAGGGATCAGGCAGTTCCGCACTGTGATCATCCGTGCGCTCGAATTCGAAGGGTCCCGCCAGTGATCCCCAGAGTTGCTCGTGGGTCTCGGGATGATGCCCCCGGTCGATGGTTCGCATGCCCTGGGACGAGAGTTCGAAGCGACTCACCAGATAGGCGGTATGCCCCTTGCGCTCGATCAGACAGCGGCAGCCAGGCTCCACCTCGCCCACAAACCCGTCCCCGCTCTCCCGTACCAGATAATCGCAACCAGGCAGGGATTGGAGGTCAGCCGCCTGGATGGTGGCCCGCAGGCTGGCATCCTTGGTGGCGCCCCAGAAGCGTGTCTCCTCACGGAGTGCCTGGTTGTGAATGATCAGCCGTCCATCCTCCAGAGCGGGGCGCAACACCCGGATTCGATAGGGCGTTGCGGGGTCGATCGCGTAGGCCTGTTCCAACAGCAGGGAACCGATCTGCAGCTGGGGCAGAGGACGATAGGTGACGAGGATGTGGGCAAATAGCGGCGGATTCTCAAACGCTTGGCTCTGATTGCTGAAACTGCCGCAAAGCTGGCGTAGCAGACGGATGTAGGCGGAGGCGGAGGCGGCCATGAGGAGTTCTACAAGCCATGGAGGCGCAGACGAAACTCTCCCACCTCCCGGGCCCGGCGCGCATCCACCTGGGCAAAGGGATGGGCGCTGAGCTGTGCCAGCACCATCTCCAGCTTCTCCAGGCGACTCAGATTTCGGGCCTCTCCATCACGACCAAGGCCGCGCCAGGCTTCGTCAAAGGCCGCGGCAAAACTGTCGGCGTTGCTGAATTGCCGATCTGATTCAGCATCACGGAAGAAAGAGCGAGACATGGCAAGGCAGGCCGCGGGAGCGGAGCTCCGCTCAAAACCTGGAGGAAAAGAATGGCACAGACAAGAATGCCAGGACCCAGATTTGAACTGGGGACACGGCGATTTTCAGTCGCCTGCTCTACCAACTGAGCTATCCCGGCGTGTCAGCTTGGACACCTGTGAATCTTAGATCACCGTCGACGGCCTTTCGGTGCCTGGGGGTGCGGGCCAGACAGATCAAGCCGTGCACACGCCAGCCGGCCTGCTTCAGGGTCTCTGCGGCACTGAGGGCCGTGGCTCCAGTGGTGAGGATGTCATCCACCAAAATCACGGGATGGCGACGCGCTTCTCCCGCTCGGGGCTGACGCTGGCAGTTGAAGGATCCCCGCTGATTCTCCAAGCGCATGACGTGGTTGAGATGGTGTTGGCCCAGCACAGGCCGCGCGCGCCGCAGAAGATCCGCCTGCGCCCATTGCCACCGTCGCTCCGCCAGCTGCGCCATCAGGGCGGGGAGGGGATTGGCCCGTTGTTTCCAGCTGGGCACTGACACCAGCAGCGGAGCGACGCGCCCGGGAAAGGAAGGAGGCTCCATCTCTCGCAGCAGGGCCGCCATGCGCTCCTGGTGGGGACGTTGCCGCAGCTCCAACAACAGACGTCGATAGGCCCCGTGGTAGGAGCCGACTGCCCACCAAGGCAACGGCTCTGCGCCGCGCAGTCCTTGGCCGGGCAGGAGCAGGGCATCGTGACAGCTGGCGCAGAGCCGCGGCGCCCAGCCGGGGGGAGGCAGGGGTTGACGGCAAAGAGGGCATGGCTTGCTGAAGAACCAATCCAGAGGCCAGCTGGCCAGCCCATGCGGGGCTTCAGACACAGGGGGATGGGCTCGTCGCCCGGTTGCTGCGCTTCAAGCGTTCCCCGGGATGGACCGCAGCATGGCCACGAGGGTGCGGTGCGCATCGTCACTGTCGCTGAGCAGATGATCAAACGGCACCGCCACAGGGGCGCCATCCACCTCCAAGGTCATCGCCTCGGGGGCGACAGCCAGCATCCGGGCCGCATTGGCCTGCCGCAGCCCGGCGTAGTGATGGGCGTAAGCCAGTACCGCCGCGGCATGGTCATCGTTCATGTGACGACAAATCCTGTCGCTCACAGCCGGGGTCAGGGGATCAGCGGTCATGGATCGTGCGGGACTTGGCCCATTCTGGGCACCCCCGGCGGGTGCAGGGGGACGGCCCTTCCCCGCTCAGGCGTCGGCTCAGCTGGCCACGAAGCGTTGCCAGAGCAACAGGCCAAGGCGCAGTCCGCTCCAACTCACATACAACGCAAGCACCAGAAACAGCCCCATGGCCAAAACGGAGCGGATGCGGTCGTTCATCAGGCGGGACCCGGGAGGGACGTCTCCATCCTGCCCTGGGCCAGTCGGGCCATGCCCCGAGCCGCCGAGAGCTCCGGCCGGTTCAGAACGGGCAGGCCCAGCATCCGTTCGCGCAGCTGGCGCCAGCGGGCATTGCGCGCCCCGCCTCCCAGGGTGATGACCCGTTGGATCGGGGGAGCTCCAAGCTCCCGGAGCCGCTGCCAGCCCTGCTGTTCGATGGCGGCGATCCCCTCGAAGAGGGCTTGGAGAAAGGCGGCGTCACTGACCGGCCGAGGCTCCAGAATCGGCTCCAGCTGGGGGTCGTCCACGGGAAACCGTTCCCCTCGGCCCAGCAGCGGCCGCAAGTTCAGTCGGCCAGGCGTTTTGACATCGATCTGACGACTCAATTCCTCCAGCTGGCCAGCGGTGAAATACCGCGTCAGGATCGCCGCGCCCGTGTTGGAGGCTCCCCCGACCAGCCAGCGGCCGTTCAGCCGATGGCAGCTCACCCCCTCGGCCTGGATCGGTTCGGCAACAAATTGCTTGAGCACCAAGGTCGATCCCAGGACCGTGAGGCCATCCTCCTGCGAAGGATCGGCGGCCAGCACAGCGGCGTTGGCGTCTGTGGTTCCTGCCACCACCTGGCAATCCTCAGGGAGCCCAAGGGCGGAGGCCAGCGCGGGTGCCACCGGTCCCAGAACGGATCCGCTGGTCACGATGTGCGGCAGAGCATCGGCCCAGGCAGCTGTTGCCAGCTTGCCCAACCAGCGCCGCTGAAGCGGATCCCAACCCAGGCGGAAATTATTTCCTTCCTCCCCCCACTGCCAGGTTCCCAGCAGCCAGCCCATCAACCAGTCAGCTTGGTGACGGAGCAGAAGATCTGGGGGGGACCCAAGCGCCCGGCTCCTCTCCAGAAGGCAGAGGGCCCGGGCCACGCTGCCGCTGGCTTGAGCGGCCGGGTGAGACGTTGGACCCAACAAGCGCCGCACCTCAGGCAACTGCTCCACACAGGCCTGGTGGTAGGGCAGGGCTTCGCCGAGAGCCCCGGCCAACAGTCCACCATCCCTCCGACAGAGCAAAAGGGTGCCTGAGGTGCCGGCGAGGGCCAAAGCCCCCAACTTTGCTCTGAGTGCCACGGGGAGCTGGAGGATCAGGTCGATGAAACCCGACCGCCACGTCTCTGGATGCTCGAAGGGAGCGGGGTAGGGACTGGCGAGCTCCACCAGGGTCTCAGCCGTTGGATCGTTGACGGCCAGCCTTACCCCACTGGTGCCGAAATCAACCCCGAGAGCCAGTCTGGACAAAGTCAGAGGAGGCCTGTTTCAAGGTTTGGGAGATGGCGGTCACCTCCTCCCAGGGGAGGTTCAGATCGCTGCGCCCGAAATGGCCGTAGGCGGCCACATCCTGGTAGAAGCGTCCACCCCGTTGCTGAGGAAGGGTGCGCAGTCCGAAGGTTTCAATGATGGCGCCAGGGCGGAGATCGAAATGCTCCTGCACGAGGGCCGTGAGGGAATCATTGCTCAGACTGCTGGTGCCGAAGCTCTCGACGAGGATGCTGACGGGCCTGGCGACACCAATGGCGTAGCTGAGCTGCACCTCCGCTTTCTGAGCCAGGCCGGCGGCAACAATGGCCTTGGCGACATAACGCGCCGCATAGGCCGCCGATCGATCCACCTTGGTGGGATCCTTGCCGGAAAACGCGCCGCCACCGTGACGCGCGTAGCCACCATACGTGTCAACAATGATTTTCCGTCCGGTCAAGCCCGCATCTCCTTGCGGGCCACCAACCACAAATTTTCCAGTGGGATTGACGAGGAAGCGGGTGTTCTCCCGATCGGGTTTGAGGGATAGATCAGCGGTGGCCGGTTCCACCACATGGGTCCAAAGATCCGCCGTGATCCGTTCCCTGAGGGCCTTCTCCTCGCTGATTCCCCCGATCTCCGCCTCATGTTGGGTGGAGATGAGGATGGTGTCGATGGCCACGGGGCGGTCGTCTTCATAGACGACACTCACTTGGGTTTTCCCGTCAGGAAGGAGATAGGGGAGACTGCCGTTGTGGCGGACCTCCGCCAAACGTCTGGCCAGGCGATGGGCCAAGCTGATGGGTAGAGGCATCAATTCGGGAGTCTCATCACAGGCGAATCCAAACATGATGCCCTGATCCCCGGCTCCAATTTTGTCGAGAGGATCTCCCTGGTGGTCATCCGCCTCGTCCACACCTTGAGCAATATCCGGAGACTGCTGATCAAGGGCAACCAGCACAGCACAACTTTTGGCGTCAAACCCACCAGCGCGGTAACCCTTGTAGCCAATGGCTTCGATCACATCGCGCACAAGGTGAATGAAATCCACCTTGGCTGCCGTTGTCACTTCACCAGTGATCAAGCACAAACCGGTGTTGACCACCGTTTCGCAGGCCACGCGACTGGAAGGATCTTGGCTGAGCAGAGCATCCAAAACAGCGTCACTCACCTGATCGCAAATTTTGTCCGGATGCCCTTCCGTCACCGATTCGGATGTGAAGACATAACGGCCCATGAACCAGTCGCCAGAAAAACAGGCCGATCCTATGTCCCGATCCGCAGGTCCCTGGTCTCTGTGGACACGCCATGAGCCGGTTTTCCGCCTTCGGCCACCAGCAACTCGCGCCAGTGATCCAGCCAGGGATAATCCTTTTCCAGGGCAACGGGCCGCCGCCAGCCGCCTCGATATCCGATCACGACGGCCACCCCGGCGGCGCGGGCCATGCGCAGATCGCTGTTGGCATCTCCGATCAGCGCACAGCTGGAAGGGGCGACCCCAAGGGTTGCGCAGAGTTGATGCACAGCCTGTGGGTCGGGTTTGCGCGGCAGCCGTTCCGCGCTCCAGATCGCGGCAATGTCGTCGGCGAGACCATGCTTCCGGAGGAAGCCCTCAATTCCGGGCAGGTCGTCATTGCTGATGACAGCGCACAACACTCCTGAACGACGCAGCTGGCACAGCAGATTCACCAGCCCGTCTGTTGCTTGCGCGCCTTGCGGGCCCGGTGGGGTCTCAAGGTCGGCCAGACGAAAGCTTTCCTCAGCCAGAGCCATGGATTCGGGCCAGCCGTGGCCCACCAGAGTCAAGGCCACAGCCGTGCTGATCAGATTGTGATCGCGAGCCGCGACAGCGGTGATGCCAGCGGGATCCAAGCTTTCCGCTTCGGGATGCAACCCGTAGGCCCTGGCGAGCAGCTCGGCCAACTCCTCTGCGCGTGTTGGTCCACTGAGGTGCAAACAGCAGCGGAGACGAGTGGCGGCCAGAGCGAGGAGATGGGGTTCGCTCCTGCTCATGGTGCCGTCCTTGTCGAATAGCACAGCGCGAATGTCCGCCGGCTGGCCGGCGGACAACAATGGTTGACCGCGCAACAACAAGCAGGCCATCCAGCTCCGTTAGAGAGGGGCTGATGCGGTCATTCGGGATTGGCTCCCATGGGGTCGACATCTTCTGCCTGTTCCAAAAGCATCTGCTTGTAGCGCGCGGCCATCTCCTCCGCTTTGTCGAAAACCTTCTGCGGATCGGTCAACATGTCACCCGGCTCTGGCTCGAGTGCTTTGGTGGAGAGAGAGATTCGGCCGCGTTCAGCATCAAGATCGATGATCATGACCTTCATCTGATCATTTACATTCAGCACCGTGTGGGGCGTTTCGATATGTTCATGACTGATTTCCGAAATATGCAATAGGCCGCTCACTCCACCGATATCGATAAAAGCTCCATAGGGCTTGATGCCGCGAACCGTACCCAGCACCACCTCTCCCACTTCCAACCGGTTCATCTTGCGTTCGACAAGAGCTCGGCGATGGCTGAGAACAAGACGATTCCGTTCTTCATCGACTTCCAGAAACTTCAGCGGCAGGAAGTCGGCCACCAACTCCTCCTTCGCCTTGCGCGTGCTGATGTGGCTGCCGGGGATGAATCCGCGCAAGCCTTCGACACGAACCAGCGCGCCTCCACGGTTGGTGGCGAAAACCTCGCTGTAGATCGTGGCATCTTCTTTCTGGAGTTGGCGCACGCGCTCCCAAGCCCGTTGATATTCAATCCGGCGAATGGAAAGGGTGAGTTGGCCGTCTTCATTCTCCTCGCTAAGTATAAAGAATTCCCTCGTCTCCCCTGCCTCCAAGACGTCAGAAAGATGCTCCACCCTATTGATGGACAGTTCCTGCAAAGGCATGAACGCAGCTGTCTTGGCACCAATATCAATCATTGCCCCCTTGGATTCAAGAGCAAAGACAGTGCCATTGACCACATCCCCTGGCTTGAAGTTGTAGTCGTACTTATTGAGCAGGGAGGCAAATTCATCCAGAGTGAAGCCAACTCCCTCCACCTCCCGGCCCGAGGCGCGGCTGCTGGAGCTGTCTGCCGCGGGGATTTCGGAAGGGATGTCCTGCTCATCCAAGTCGAAGCTGTCTTCTTCCGTTGTCTCCAGGCTCTGCAGCTCTGTGGAAGGGGTGACGGTCATAAAGGTTTGGCGGTCTGCCACAGGCAGTGGGAAGGGATCCCCCATGCCGCCGCCGCGGCACAAGGGAGCAATCCCCAACTCTAACTCCTCAGTGCCTCGAACCCAGGCTTCAGTTGACGACGCTGAGGCGCTGTGGGGCTGCGTTGGTTCGCCCCGTTTGGCCCAGCCCTTCAAGGGTGGCGACAAAATCACTGACGCTGCGGAATTGGCGGTAGACCGAGGCAAAGCGCACGTAGGCCACCTCACTCATGGTTTTCAGCCGCTCTAACACCAATTCACCAATCTCGTTGCTGCTCACCTCCCGCCGGGCCTGTTGCTGCAGCACCAACTCCAGGTCGTCGACCAGGGTCTCCAGCTCTGCTGGCTCGAGACCGGTTTTTTCGCAGGCCCGCAGCAAGCCGTGAAGCAGCTTGGCGCGATTGAAGGTCTCGCGGTTGCCATTGCGTTTCACCACAGTGATCGGCACCGTTTCCACCCGTTCGTAGGTGGTGAAGCGGAAATCACAGTTCAAGCACTCGCGTCGACGGCGCACGCTCCTTCCCGAGTCTGCGGCTCGCGACTCGAGAACACGGCTGTCAGTGTGTTGGCAGGAAGGGCATTGCATGCCCAAAAGCACATTTACTAGGAATTGGAGTCAGATGTCTTGTTTTGACTAGGGAGGCTCTGGACAACCCGTCAGCGGCACCTGCGAGACCGCGGAGACCACAGTTGGCGCGAGGGACAGCTTCCACTAGCGACCGGTTGTCCAGAGCTTCCCTAGGGCAAACCAAAAAAAGCCCCTCCAAGGGGGCTTTTTGTGGTTTGAGAGGGGGACGGGCTATTTGCCAATCTTGGGGGGATCCCGGAAGGCGATCGCGAAAAACAGGGTGGAAATGGCCAGGGCCAGGATCAGGATGTAAGCGAAGCTCTCCATGGGGAGTTCTTGGGGTGAAGGGCAGGGAGCCGGAGGTCAGGTCAGCGGAGTTCCCGCCGGAGGGACATATCCCTGAGGCAGGCGCCGGGTGGATCTGTCGCCCAGCTTCTGGAACAGACCGAATTCCACTTGCTCGCCGAGATCGGGATCGATACCGGCAAACACGTCTCTAAAGAGGGTGCGAGCACCGTGCCAGATGTGCCCGAAGAAGAAGAGCAGCGCAAAGGTGGCATGGCCAAACGTGAACCAGCCCCGCGGAGAACTGCGGAAGGTGCCGTCGGAGTGGTAGGTCTCGCGGTCAAACTCAAACGCTTCGCCGAGCTGGGCTTTGCGCGCAAGCCGCTTGACATCAGAGGGGTCGTTGAAGGTTTGACCGTTGAGGGCACCTCCATAGACCGTGGCTGTGACACCTTGTTGCTCGAAGGAATACTTGGCTTCAGCGCGACGGAAGGGAATGTCCGCTCGCACGATCCCATCGCCATCCTGCAAGACGACAGGGAAGTTTTCAAAGAAGTTCGGCAGTCGCCTCACTTCCAACTCCCTTCCCTGCTTGTCGGTGACGGAGATGTGGCCGAGCCAGCCGGTTGGCAGGCCATCGCCGTTGACCATGGGTCCGACGCGGAAGAGACCACCCTTGGCGGGGCTGTTGCCAACGTAGTCATAGAAGGCCAGCTTTTCAGGAATGGAGGCCCAGGCTTCTTGCTTGGTCGCTCCCTGGTCGAGGGCGGTTTGCACCCGACGGTTGATCTCGGTCTTGAAGTAGCTCTGATCCCACTGATAGCGCGTGGGGCCGAACAGCTCGATCGGCGTGGCGGCGGCGCCGTACCACATGGTGCCGGCGACAACAAAGGCGGCAAAGAAAACAGCGGCAATCGCACTGGCCAGCACCGTCTCGATGTTGCCCATGCGCAAGGCTTTATAGAGGCGTTCCGGGGGGCGGGTCGTGATGTGGAAGATGCCCGCGATGATCCCCACAATGCCGGCGGCGATGTGGTGAGCCACGATGCCGCCCGGATTGAAGGGATTGAAACCATCAGGTCCCCAGGAGGGCTGCACCTTTTCAAGGTGGCCCGTGATGCCGTAAGGGTCGGAAACCCACATCCCGGGTCCGAAAACCCCGGTGAGGTGAAAGGCCCCAAAGCCGAAGCAGGCCAGGCCTGCCAGAAGCAGGTGGATACCGAAGATCTTGGGCAGATCGAGAGCCGGCTCACCCGTGCGCGGGTCCTGCCAGATCTCCAGATCCCAGTAGGTCCAGTGCCAGATGGCGGCCAGGAAAAGCAGGCCGCTGAAAATGATGTGAGCGGCGGCGACCCCTTCGAAGCTCCAAAAACCGGGGTCCAGGCCCGTTTCGCCGGTGATGCTCCATCCACCCCAGCTACCGGTGACGCCAAGGCGGGCCATGAAGGGCATGACGAACATGCCTTGGCGCCACATCGGGTTGAGTACCGGATCGGACGGGTCAAAGATGGCGAGCTCATAAAGCGCCATGGAGCCGGCCCAGCCGGCAACCAGGGCGGTGTGCATGAGGTGCACGGCGAGCAGTCTGCCCGGGTCGTTGATGACGACCGTGTGCACCCGATACCAGGGCAATCCCATTGGGGGTCAGGTCTGGGTGTGCTGGAGATGGTAGAGGGTGTGGACCTCCGTACGGGGAATCAGGTAACGGACCGCAACTGGCGAGGTTTCAAACTACCCCTGTTGCCGGATCGACCATGCCAGTGATTCGTTTCTTGCGCGAGGGGCGCGACGTGGAGTGCTTCCCCGGGGAAAACCTGCGGGACGTGGCTCTGCGGGAAGGGATTGAGCTCTATGGCTTGAAGGGCAGGCTGGGCAATTGCGGCGGCTGCGGCCAATGCATCACCTGTTTCGTGGATGTCCAGGGGGCTGCGGATGACGCGCTCAGCCCGCTCACTCCCGTGGAGGCGCAGAAGCTCAGGCGCCGTCCCCAGAGCTGGCGACTGGCCTGCCAGAGCCTGGTGCAGCGCTCCCTGGTGGTGCTCACCCGCCCCCAAGCCGGGCTGGCCAATGCGCAAGAGACCTGGGAGAAGGTGCTTCAGCAAGCTCTCCCCCCTGGTCCGATGGCCTGGCCGGAAGAGCCTGAGGCCTCCCCTGCCGCCCAGGAGTCCTCCGCAGAGGCGGAGCCATCCAGCGGAATCCAGATCCCACCAACCGCAACGACCGATGAAGTGCCCCCCAGCGGTGAGGCAGGGCAGTGATACCTTCACACCATTCCCGATCCAGCCATGGAAACCAACGATCTCGGCTTTGTGGCCAGCTTGCTGTTTGTCTTGGTGCCGGCTGTCTTTTTGATCGTGCTCTTCATCCAAACCAACAGCCGCCAGAGCAGCTGACCTCCTTTGCGGGCCGCTCTTGGCCAACGCTCTGGAGAGGGGCTCAGCCTCTGGATTCAGGCTCCCTCACCAGAAGCACGGGCGCGGGGGCGTGCACGCGGATGTAGTCACTGACGGAGCTGCCCAGGAGGCGATCCAGATCCACCAGACCTTTTGCCACCAGTGGTCGGCGGTCTTGCGACGCGATCACGATCAGGTCGGCCTTCGCCTCCTCAGCGGCTCTGCAGACCGACTGACCGACGTGGCCGGTGGCGTGGAGCGGTTGCAGTTCTACGCCGATGTTGCGAGCCCGTTGCACAGCTCTCAGGAGCACCTCATCTGCGGGCGAACGGCCGCCGCGGGATGGTTTGATGTCGTGGTGGGAGACGTGGATGCCCGTGAGGGTGCCGCCCGGGATTTCACGCACGAGTTCGCAGGCCAGTTGGATGGCATCGTCGCCAACACCGGTGCCATCCACCGTGACCATGACCCGATTGATCGCTCTGACGTAGATGTCGTCTCGGACCAGAAGCATGGGCCGCGTGGACAGTTGAAACACATATTGGCTGGCACTGTTGTTGAGAATCGATTGCAGCCGGCCCAACCCCCGCGACCCCATCACAATCAGGTCAGCATTCACCTCATCGGCCACCTGCAGCACCGTTTGCTTGGCATCCCCTTCCCGCACCAGCCGGACGACCTCACTCGGCTCCATGCCCATTCTGCCAATGGCCTCTTGAATCAGACCCTCCGCCTGATTGCGATGCAGCTCCACCCCTTCCTTGCCCTGCTCGGGAATGACATGCAACAGATGGACTTTGGCTTGTCGGCAAGGCGGGATGGTCCGCAGCATGCGCACCATGTCCTCCACATGGCCTTTGCCTGAATCGGCGATGAGCAGGGTGCGAAACACGGAGACTCTTCAGGGCTCAATCAGCCTATGGCTGAAGGCGTGCCTTGTCCCCTGCCCTTGCCACACAGCGTGATGCGGTTCGCCTCTCCCCCCCCGCCTGAGCAGGCTTGGCGCCTCCACAGGCGTGTGCTTCCCCAGCACACTGATCATGCCGGCGTGATGTGGCATGGGGCCTACCTGGCCTGGCTGGAGGAAGCCAGGGTGGAGGCCCTGGCGACAGCGGGCTTGGCCTACAGCGTGCTCTCCGCCAGAGGACTGGAACTGCCCGTGGTGCATCTGGCCATCACCTACCAGGTGCCCCTGCTGCATGGGGATCGGGTGGAAGTGCGCAGTCGCGTGCTGCCGCGGCGCGGCCTGAGGCTGCCGTGGCAGTCGTGGTTCATCGCCCCCGCAGGAGCTGTGGCCGCAGAGGCGCTGGTGGAGCTGGCGCTGGTGGAGTTCTCCGCTGGCGCCGGCAAGCGGCGACCCCTGCGCCACCCTCCCGGCGACCTGGCCAATGCCCTGTCCTCCCTGGCGGCAGGACCCTCACCCCAGTAGTTCAGGTGTATTATCACGTCAGCTTGGCCTGGCTGGCGCGTGCTTTCCTCCCGCTCCTGGTGTTCTCCGTCCCCCTGGGACTGGCGGGCCAGGCTCTGGTGGCTGTTGTGGGCGCGATGCCCCGGTGTGGGCCCCCAACGCCTCGCCGCCTTGATCCAGGGCTTTGGCAGTTTGGAGCTGGCCTGGCACGCCTCGTCAGCGAGGTTGGCGAAGGCCTGCCACTGGTCGGATCGCTTGTTGGTTGCTGTGGAGGCCCATCGCTTGGAATGGGGCCCCGACCCTTTGCCCAGAGCGGTCCGGCTGTGGAAACGCGGGCGAGGGGTGTTGCTCCCCGGAGATCGCCACTGGCCACGGGCCATGCCTCGGGCCCAGCCTCCTCCACTAGCGCTCTACTGGTCTGGTCGAGGAAGTCTGTGGCCCCATCTCAGGGAGCGCAAGGCGGTGGCGGTGGTGGGCACCCGTCGGCCCTCCCGGCACGGGCTCCTGGTGTCGCGGCAGATCGGCTCCGTGCTGGCCCGGGGAGGCTGGCCTGTGGTGAGCGGATTGGCGGCGGGGATTGATGGGGCTGTCCATGAGGGATGCCTGCGGGAAAACGGGACGCCCGTCGGTGTCCTCGGGACCCCCCTGGAGCGGGTTTACCCGCGCCACCATGCCCCTCTGCAGGCCGCAGTGGGCACGCATGGCCTTCTGCTTTCCGAGTTGCCGCCAGGGGCCCTTGTCAGCAAAGGCTCCTTCGCCCAACGCAACCGGTTGCAGGTGGCTCTGGCCTGCGCCTTGGTCCTGGTGGAATGTCCCCTGGGCAGTGGCGCTCTGCACTCTGCCGAGTTGGCCTGGGCCGAGGGGCTGCCCCTTTGGGTGGTGCCGGCGGATACGGGGCGCGCGTCAGCGGAGGGCAGCAATGGCTTGCTGGCGCGCGGAGCCACGCCACTCATCCGGCCTGAGCAGCTGCTCACGTTTCTTGGACGGGGACCCATCCGGTTCCCATCACCAGTCCAAGCATCGGCGCTTGGCCCGGAGGAGGGCAGGCTGGTGGCTGAGGCTGAGGCCCGTGCGGGCATGGAGTCGGATCCTCTCCTGGCCGCCCTTGGACGCGGCGCCTCCATGGAGGATCTTTGCGCCGCCATGAACGCCCCATCGCAAGAGATTCTCCCCCGCCTTCTTGAGCTCGAGGCCTCTGGGGTGCTGCTGGCGGAGCCAGGCCTGTTCTGGCGCCGCTGTTGACCGCTCCTGAGCAGCGGGTCGTCCTAGAGTGGGTGGGGTGCGCTTCAGCCCATGCCGGTCGAAGGCCACGCCTCTGCCAGGCCATCTCGGCCGCTCTTCGCTGAGGGCTTGCCAGCCACCGCCGAAGACCTTCTGGGTTCCGATGTCTTGAGCTGGCGGCAGGAACGCAAAGGCTTGGGCGGAGAACCCGGAGCCTTGGACTGGCTCCTTGATGTCGCCGCGGGAGTGTCCCCGGTCGGCTTGCGGGCGATGCTCCTCCATCCCGCCAGGCCCGTGCGTCTGCGTTGCTCCCTGCCGGAGCTCGACCGGCTTTGGCGTGCGCACCTCACTGAGGCGGTCCCGCTTCAATACCTGGTTGGTCGCTGCTATTGGCGTGACTTTTCTGTTGAGGTGGGGCCAGGCGTGCTGATCCCGCGGCCAGAAACGGAAACCATGGTGGATCTCGCCGTTGCACTCCTTCGGGAGGACGGAACCCAGCGGGCGCACGATCTGCTCTGGGCCGATCTGGGCACCGGCAGTGGCTGCCTGGCCATGGGCCTGGCACGAGCGTTTCCGGGCTGTCGTGGCCTGGCGGTGGATGTCAGCCCCGTCGCTTTGGGCCAAGCCCGGCGCAATCTGTCCCGCGCTGACCCGCACAGCCGTGTGCACCTGATCCAGGGGGATTGGTTCGAGGCCATCGAACCCTGGTGGGGGGCCCTGTCTTTGGTGGTGGCCAATCCCCCCTACATCCCCTCTGAGGTGGTCGATCGCTTGGATCCGGTGGTCCGCGATCATGAGCCTCGCTTGGCTCTGGATGGCGGTGGCGACGGATTGGCCTGCATCCGCAGTCTGGCGATGGGGGCTCCCAGGGCTTTGGCGGCGGGAGGTTGGTTGCTCTTGGAACACCACCACGATCAAAGTCGGGCCGTGATGGATCTTCTCGTGCGTCATGGTTTGGTGGACGTGCAATCCCATCCCGACCTGGAAGGTCAGCGACGCTTCGTCAGCGGACGCCTGTCCCCGTCCATGCCACGGCTGACCGCCGGGAGGCGCCCATGAGTCCGGCCCACTCCTTGTCCGAGCTGTTGCGGCGCCTGCAACGGGGCGAACCTGTGCTCTTCCCAACCGACACCGTGCCCGCCCTGGCGATCAGGCCCTTCGCGGCCCAGCGCATCTGGACGCTCAAGCAGCGTCCAGCCCACAAGCCGTTGATCCTGATGGGGGCCAATTTCGCCCAGCTGCGGCAGGCCCTGGGCGTGACCTGGCCGTTGGCTTGGCAACAACAGGCGGAAGAGGTGTGGCCAGGCCCGGTCACGCTCGTGTTGCCCCTGTCTGGGCCCCTGCAGCAGGCGCTGAATCCAGGGGGTGACAACCTCGGCTTGCGGGTGCCCGCCTGTCCCATGGCCCAGGAGTTGCTTCACCATTGCGGGCCCCTGGCCACCACCAGCATCAACCGTTCCGGTCAGCCAGCGGCCCTCTGCGCCCTGGAAGCCAGCCAATCGTTTCCAGATCTGGCCATGCTCGGTCCCCTCCCGTGGCCTGCAGGCTCAGGAACGCCCAGTGAAGTGCGCGCTTGGACCGCGGAGGGGTGGCAAGTGTTGAGAGCGCCACAGCCCCGGGCGCTCTGATGATGTTGCTGACGATGCTCTTGCTGCTGGTGTTGTCTCTCAGCCATTGGTTGTTGGAACCTCTCGTGCGAGGGCTGACGCCCGTTCTGTCCTCCGCGGGGCTGGCATGGGTGGGGTTGGCACTGGCGCTTTGGTTGTTGTCTGGCACGGCCTCCGATGAGCCCCCGACCAAGCCAAAGCCCTGATGCTCCGACAACCTGAGGCGACAGGGTGCTTCCGCCGAGGGCAAGGGGGCGTCAGCTGCGCGGTCAATCGATCCGGGTCTGGATGATAACCAACCAATCTTGAGCGATCTCGGGAGCGAGCTTGCCGTCAACGGCCTTGATGTTGTGGAGCGTGACGGCATCGAATAAATCGCCGCCAATCGCTTGAATTTGGCTGGAGCTTGAACGGATGACCAGTTCACAGCGGGAGGGGAAAAAATCAAATCGACCAGCGTTGGCGTAGGTGACCCTGCCCGTCGCCCAGCTGCGTGTCGCACAGAGGAGATCACCGGGGAGCGGCGCGTAATCGCTGACACGCTGACCGATCAGCTTGGCCTTGGCAATGGAGTTTTGGCGGTTGTAAATCGCCTCCTTAATGCTGCCAGAATGGCTGGCGGCATAAGGAAATTGATCACCAGCACCGGCCCGCTTCATCACGTAGGCAATGAAGGCCGCTGACCAGGGATGATCCAGACTGGTGACATCCGCCCGGTCAGTGACCGTGCGGTTTTGGAGCCCTTCCCGCCAATAGGTGATCACTCTCTGCCACTGCCCCGGATCCCCCTCCTTGCGGCCGAGTCGCTGCAGCCTTCCATCCTGAAGCGTTGGTTGACCAAAGAGGCTCCACTCCGCCAGGGCCGCCTCGATGACTCTGTCGCGCCGGTTGGTCGCCGCAGCCAACGGGGACGGGACTGGCCGCGTCTGTTGACGATCGCCTGCGGGGAATGATCCGCTGGCGGGCGTCGGAGCGTTGGAGACAGTGTGCTTGTTCAGTTGCAGGCCAACAGTGAGCCCCAAGGCGGCCACACCCAGGAGCCACCAGGGTCGCTGCCGCCACCGCTGGCCTTGGGGAGCCATGGCCTCCTCTGCCGGGAGGGCTGGATCGGGCATGGGCGGGAGGAGCTTTCTGGACTCCCCGCCTGTGGAGGGAAGAGACGCCTGCAGCCGTTGAAGCAGCTGCTCGCGTTCGTCGATCAGGTGTTGCTGGCGATCCAGAACTGGCTTGAGACGCTCGTTGAATTTGCGCTCATAGATGTCCGGCAGATCCCTTAGAAGACCCTGATAGCTCGCAATGTCCTCCCGGGTGGCCTCCAGCTCGTGAAGGGTGGCCAGATGTTGCTCTTCCTCATCCTCAAGCTGGGCCATGCGCAAGGGAGGGGAGAAAGCCGGCTAACGGATTTGAACCGATGGCCTTCGCTTTACAAAAGCGCTGCTCTACCACTGAGCTAAGCCGGCACGAATCCAATCCACACTAGCCCTGACCCAGCGCCCACAGAACGAGCTGGGTGCGGCTGTGACAACCGGTCTTTCGCAACAGAGCCGACACGTGACCCTCCACGGTTCGGCGGCTCAAGGTGAGCGTGCTGGCGATGGCTTCATTGTTGAAGCCCTGCAGCATCAGGGAGAGCACCCGTCGCTCGGCCCGGCTGATCCGGATCGGGGATGGGGGGAGCGCGGCGACGGTCTGGCCTGGCGACGCCATGGTGGTGGAAGCGGGGAATCAAGTGTTCCCGGGGACGGCGCCGCAATCCGTCAGGACTCAGGAGCGCTGATTGTGACCGGGCTGGCTGTCGTCTCCTGCTCGGATGCGGGTTCCGACGCTGGCGGGTCGGCCGTCGGGCTCCCTGGCGGCGCGTTGTCCGAAAGCTCCGCAGGCCCGTCTGCCGGGCCCTCCGCAGGCACCTCCTGGGGCGCGGCTGCCACGGGCATGTCCTTGCGGATGGCTGGAAGGGAGGGAGGCGCCGGATGGTGTGGGGCGATGGCTAGAGGCCCCAGCTTTGTGCGACGAATGGGCAAGGTGGCCACCAGTGCGGTGACGCGATCTTCTGTGGCAAGGCTGACGTCGCCCCCATCTAGGTCGATCTCCACATATTTCTGCACCACCTCCAGGATTTCCCTCCGCATCTGCTCCAACAGTTCAGGATTCAGATCGCTGCGATCATGGGCGAGAACGAGCTGAAGTCTTTCCTTCGCCGTGGTTGCACTGGGCTTTTGCAGGCCAAGCAGCCGTTGAATGAAGTCGAATAGTGCCATGGCTTTAGACCAATCCAGCCTGACGAAGTTTGTTCAGCAACCGCGCACGAAGCCCCTTCCTCTCCTTTGAAGGATCCACAAGAGGCACTTCTTCGCCGCGCAAACGTCGTGCGATGTTGTGGTAAGCCCTTCCTGCGGCGGTTGGGGAGTCGTTGAGCGTGAGGGGCTCGCCGCGATTTGTTGCTACGATGACTTGCTCGTCTTCAACGACGAGGCCAAGCAAAGGCAGGGCCAAGATGTCAGTGACAGAATCCACTGCCAGCATCTCTTGATTGGCAACCATTTTTGGGCGAACACGGTTTAACACCAACTGAACTGGCGACACATTCATGGTACTTAGCAGCCCGATGACGCGATCCGCGTCGCGAACGGCGGAAATTTCCGGAGTCGTGATCACAATGGCTTCCTGGGAGGCAAGCGCAGCATTCTTGAATCCCTGCTCAACGCCGGCGGGGCAATCGATCAAGACATAGTCGGCACGAGTGGCAATCAGCTTGACAATTTTTTGCATGTCTTCCGGGGTCAGCCACTCCAACATGCGTGGATTGCCAGCTGGTAATAAAGAAAGATTGGGTTGCTGTTTATGCTTGACCAATGCTTGCTCAAGGCGGCAGGTTTCTGCAAGTACATCCTGTGCCGTATAAATAATACGGTTTTCCAGTCCGAGAAGCAGATCAAGATTGCGGAGGCCGAAATCCGCGTCCAAAACGGTGGTTCGTTCTCCAAGCTTTGCCAAAGCAATACCAAGATTCGCAGTCAGTGTGGTTTTACCAACACCACCTTTTCCGGAGCAGATCAAGATGATGCGTGCTGGAGGTGACGTCACGGGTGTCATAGGCATGGCCGCAGGTTACGGCAGGTCCGCTCCCTTCTCGCTGGCCAACGGGCCAGGGAAATGGGCTGGCACTCCCCCCAGGGGCCAGCCGGGATCCGCCGGATCGATTTGGATGCGTCCGTTCACCAGGTGGGCTTTTTCCGCCAGGCCCGGCATCGGGGCCTCCACCGGACCGCGGGCCACCTGATCCGCAATGCGCAGCTGAAGGGGATGCAGATGGAGGGCCACGACGCGGGCGCTGCGATCCCCCGATCGACCGGCATGGGCGATTCCTCTGAGCCTCCCCCACACCATCACGTGCCCTTCCGCGCTGATCTGGGCACCGGGGTTGACATCCCCCAGCACAAGCAGGGACCCCGCGGCGTGCCGATGGTCCCCCGAACGCAAGGTCCCCTGGTGAATCGAGAGGGCTGCAGACCGGGGGGCATCGCCGGGAGATGATTCCAGGGCGACGCTGGCTCCATCCCGTCGTCCGGCGGGCCTCTCCACGACCAGTCCCAGGGAGGCCGCCGCCACCTGCGCCCCTTCCTCCAAGCAGCAAACCGATCGCAAAGACAGGGAGGCTGCTTCAAGGAGTTCAAGCACGCGCCGGTAATCTGCCGCCCTCAGGGGCCAGGGACCGCACAGCAGGGTCACCTCCCCCTGCAGGGTCGGCTTCAGCAGAAGGCCGTCCCGTACTTCCGCCACCGGATCACCCGCCTCCCTCCAGGGAGGCAGCCTGAGCAGGTGGGGCCGCTCCCGATCAAGGGATGGGATCAGCTCGGCAGCCATCAGGGAAGCAGCATCCGCTCCAGACCCTAGGGAGGCCACAGGCCCGCAACAGACAGACGCGGTCCCTCAGCCGATCCCCAACCCTTGTGGATCGGCGCGCTCAGGATTCGAAGCTCAACAGTCGGGCCCGCAGCGTGGTCTCCACCTCCTTGGGGTGCAGTAGCCAGGCCCAAGGCTCCTGGCCGGTCAACGATTGGATCAACCGCGACCTGGCCTCCAGGGCTTCGAGCTTCTGGCCATCCCACAGACGCAGACCACTCCTGTACGGGTCATAGCCGCGCGTCTGGCCCTGTTGCAGGGCACAGCACCCCTCTGGATTCAGGCCGGCTCGCCGGGCTTCCCGTTGGGCGTGGGCCAGGAGCTCAAGTCGCTGCGTCGAGGAAAGGTGGCGCACGTCCAGGGCTTTGAGCAGGCGGCGCTCCAAGAGACGCTCACAGGGATCGCGAAGTTCGGGGGGGCCCTCCTCCCGCCAGCGACAGATGTGATAGAGCGTGCGCACGTCATCGTTGGCGAGAAAGCTTCTCAGGGAAAGAGTCTCCGCGCGCCATAGCCAGTCAGCCAGCGGGCCATCGGCCCATACCTGCTCAGGTCCAAGCCGACGAGCCACCGCAATGGCGCGCTTGAGCAGCCAATTGCAAACGACATTAAGGCGGTGATTGTAGACGCTTCGATACATCAACTGTCGCACGACGAGATAGTGCTCCACGGCCAGCAAAGCCCGTGGATGAACCGCGAGGGATCCGTCCGGTGCCAGAACCAGTCCCGCCAACAAACGGTCGAGATCCAACTGGCCATAGCTTGCCCCGGTGCTGTGGCTATCGCGGAGCAGATAATCCAGCCGGTCGCAATCCAGCTGGCTGCTCACCAGCGCCTTGAGCGTTGCCGGTTCGCCAGCTGATCCCCGGTCCAGCCAGCTCGCCACGGCCTCAGCGGTCCCCCTCCCCTCGGCCTCCAAGCGCTCGCGCATGCCCTGATCCTCCCGGATCACCCGGGCCGACCACGCCTCATGGGAGAGACCAAACATCTCCTCACCGCTGTGGCTGAGGGGACCGTGGCCCACGTCATGGAGCAGGGCCGCGGCGTAGACCAGCACCCGCTGCTCACCCAGGTGAGGGTGGCTGCGCTCCAAGTGGTGAAGGGCCAGTCTGGCCAGGTGGAGAACGCCTAGGGAGTGGGTGAAACGGCTGGATTCCGCCCCTTGAAAGGTGAGGCAGGCGGGCCCGAGCTGGCGGATGCGCCGCAGTCGCTGGAAGGCGGCCAGATCAATCAGATCAATGGCCAGAGCTTCTGCGGGGATGGCCGCATCCAGCTGGATGGCGCCATGCAGGGGGTCGTGGTAGGTGCGTTGCCGCGCGCTCATGGCTTCGGATCACCAGAGGTCAGCTGCTCCACCAGCAGCCGCTGCGCAGCCTGAAGCCAGTGGTCGTCCCGTCCGCCAGGATTGAGTGGCTCCGGTGACGACAGCTCCACATCCGGCTGGATCCCAAGGCTTTGGATGTCGCGACCGGCGGGGGTGAGGTAGTGGGCCACGGTGACGGCCAAACCGCTTCCGTCTCCCAGGGGAATCAGGGTCTGGATCAGCCCCTTGCCGAAGGTCTGCTTGCCCGCCAGTCGGGAACGGCTGTTGTCTTGCAGAGCGCCGGCGAGGATCTCACTGGCGCTGGCCGTTCCCCCATTGACCAAGGTCAGCATCGGACCAGCGAAGAGTTGCTCGGCGGCGCTCTGTTGGTTGGCGCTGATGCCGCTGCGGTCCAGCGTTTCCACCACCGGGGCTTGTCCCAACAGCGCGTTGGCCACCGCCAAGCCGGCGCTCACCAGGCCACCACTGTTGTTGCGCAGATCCAAAATCAATCCCTCGATGGGTCTGGCATCGTTGCCGCCGGGGGTGCAAAAGGCGAGGAGGGCCTGTTCCACCTGGGTCGGCACGGGCTCGCTGAACTGTGTGATGTGCAGATACCCCAGATCGTGGCCCTCCGCCCGCAGGCGTCGCACCCGCACCGGCAGGAGATCCACCTTGCGCCGGATGAGACGGAGATTGTGGATGGTCCCCGACCTGTCACGCAGGCGAATCTCCACTTCGCTGCCTGCGGGCCCCCGCAGCAGAGCCGCCGCCCGCTCCAATCCTAGGATCTGCGTGTCCTGGCCATCCACTGCCAAGACATCGGTTCCCGAAGCGATCTGGGCCTCCGCGGCGGGGGAGTCCGCCAAGGGGGCGATCACCACCACCTTGTCCTCCCCGTGGCGCAGGCCGAGCTGCAACCCCACGCCCGAGACGGTGCCCTGATTGCTCTGGCGCAGGGCCGCAAATTCCTCGGGACGCAGGAGCCGCGTGTAGGGATCGCCAAGGGAGGCGAGCAGGGCCTCGATCGCGTCGTAGGCCTCCGCGCTGGTGTTCACAGGCTGTTCGAGGGCTCGCTGGCGCCGCTGTCGCCAGTGCAGCTGTTCAAGCTGGGCGGGATCCACGTAGCTTTGGTTGACCAGTCGCCAGGCGTCGACCACCAGCTGTTGCGCATCGGTGAGAGCCCAGGCCAGGGGTTGCGGCAGCAGCAGGAGCATCGCCAACAGGGCTGCCCCCAGGGACTGCCCGCAACGGGTGCGAACAGCGCGGCGTCCTGCGAGATCCCGCGGGACGCGGGCTGTGGGTGTTGCAAAGGGTTGAGGCGGATGGGGAGGGTCGGCAGGGGAACTCACGGAGCGGCTCGAACGATCGGTAGACTTTCGCAACCAAATGCACCCCGCTGCATGGCGAACTCGTCTCCTGCCGCGTCCGATCCCAAGTCCAACCCCGTCTACGACTGGTTCAACGAGCGCCTTGAGATCCAGGCGATCGCGGACGACATCTCCGCCCAGTACGTCCCCCCGCATGTCAACATTTTCTATTGCTTGGGCGGGATCACCCTCACTTGCTTCCTGATCCAGTTCGCAAGTGGCTTTGCGATGACATTTTATTACAAACCCACTGTCGCTGAAGCCTATGCCTCTGTTCAGTACTTGATGACGGACGTCAGCTTTGGCTGGTTGATTCGTTCTGTGCACCGTTGGAGCGCCAGCATGATGGTGCTGATGCTCATCTTGCACGTTTTCCGCGTCTATCTCACCGGCGGTTTCAAACGCCCGCGGGAGCTCACCTGGGTTACCGGCGTCGTCATGTCCGTGATCACGGTCTCCTTCGGGGTGACCGGTTACTCATTGCCGTGGGATCAGGTGGGTTACTGGGCTGTGAAAATTGTTTCTGGTGTTCCCGCTGCCGTTCCTGTGGTTGGAGATTTCATGGTTGAGCTGCTTCGAGGTGGGGAAAGTGTGGGTCAATCAACGCTGACACGCTTCTACAGCTTGCATACCTTTGTACTGCCTTGGTTGCTCGCTGTTTTCATGCTCATGCACTTTCTCATGATTCGCAAACAAGGTATTTCGGGACCGCTTTAAGCCTTAAGTGATCCATTTTCTTCTTTAACCGTCCATTCCCTCAATTCATCCGCCTAACGACTCATGCACATTCTTAAAAAGCCAGATCTCACCGATCCCCGGCTCAGGGCGAAACTAGCGAAAGGCATGGGACATAACTACTACGGGGAGCCTGCTTGGCCTAACGATCTCCTCTACATCTTTCCGGTTTGCATCCTCGGTACGATCTGCTGCATCGTTGGCTTGGCGGTCTTGGATCCGGCCATGCTTGGTGACAAGGCCGATCCTTTTGCCACTCCCCTTGAAATCCTGCCGGAGTGGTATCTGTATCCGGTGTTTCAAATTCTTCGCGTTGTTCCCAACAAGCTTTTGGGCATTGCTCTCCAAACCATGGTTCCTTTGGGCTTAATTCTCATTCCATTCATTGAGAGTTTTAACAAATTCCAGAACCCCTTCCGGCGTCCTGTGGCCACCTCTGTGTTCCTGTTTGGCACCTTGTTCACCATTTATCTGGGAATCGGTGCGGCCCTGCCCATTGATAAGTCGCTGACCCTCGGTCTGTTTTGAACTGTTAGGGAGGCTCTGGACAATCGATCGCCAGTGAACATTGTCCCCTTGCACCAACGAGTGCACAGTCCCTCAAGTTAATGGGTCATCTTTGGCTTGGTCCGCTCGCCCAGATGTTGTCCTCAGCAGGGGCTCCGGGCGAAACACCCATCAAAGGATCCACAGCGGATTTACAGGACTGCACACTAGGAGCTCCCCGCTGTCATAGGTGCCGCTGAGGGATTTTCCAGGTTCTTCTTCGTCCGTAAAGGTTTGCTGTTTGCTGGGTCCATTTGCCCACCGGGTCTTCCCGGTGGGCTTTTTGGTGGGTGAACTGGAATGATGTAACAAAGTGCGACAGCTGCGAGGGGCTCCCGTGCGGCCCAGTCTGTTCCTGTTGGCAGCCTCTCCTGGCAGGACTTGGCAATGAACATGGCTCCATCCCCATCCAAAGGCTCCAGGCCACTTCCAGGACGCAGGGTTGCAAGCCGTTCCTTCAGGAGGGCACCGCCCCAGTTGCCATAAGGGCTCGACCAAGCTGATGGGCTGAAATCTGGGGGTGTCAGAGAGGACTGGCTCAGGCATTGGATCGCAGCAGAGCCCCAGATCCACCCCTCCGTGTGATAGGTTGATCAACTGCGCGGGTGAGACGCAAGTCTGAACCGCGCCACCTTACGAGCCGAGGGCGAGAGCCAACCGTGTTGTAAGGTGATCAAGTCGTCGAGAGACGACAGCCCGCTCAAACCTCCGAG
>JBKDSV010000187.1:0-16690 GCA_046340795.1 Cyanobacteriota bacterium
CCGAGTTCATGGTGAGCCTTGTCAATCACCAGGTGCAGAAGGCTGGCTTCATGGGGGCTGTTGGGATCACTGTGGTCTTCCCATTGGCCAGCCCAATGACGGAGGGCCTCCTCCACCAGGTCACGAACGGTTCGGTTGGCCTCCAATAGGGGGCCAAAGTTAAAGGCGGTCGCCAAGTTGGTTTCACCCTGGCTCAACCTCTCGGCCAGGAGCAGATAACCCCCGAGTGGTTCCAAAACATGTTGCCAAGGGCGGGTGGCGGCTGGATTGCGGATGGCAATTGGGCTGCCGCCCGCCAAGGCCCGCATGGCGTCGGGCACAATCCTGTCGGCTGCCCAGTCGCCCCCACCGATCACATTGCCTGCTCTTGCGCTGGCCATGCGGAGATTGGGGGTCTGGTGGGCGAGGGACCCACAAAAGCTGGAGCGCCAGCTGGCAATAGCGATCTCGGCTGCCGCCTTGCTGCTGCTATAGGGGTCATGGCCGCCTAGGGGATCAATCTCTCGATAGCCGAACAGCCACTCGTTGTTTCGATACACCTTGTCAGTGGTGATCAACACGGCGGTGCAGGGCTGATCCAGCGTCCGCACCGCCTCAAGCACATGCAGGGTCCCGTTGACGTTGGTTTCCCAGGTGGCCAATGGCTCGTTGTAGCTGCGGCGAACCAGGGGCTGGGCCGCCAGGTGGAGCACCACCTCCGGCTGCCGCTCTGCCACAAGTTGTTTCACCACGTCCTGATCACGGATATCGCCAAGACGATGGTCCATGCGGTCCTGAAGCTCCAGTTGGTCAAACAGATTGGGCCCAGGTTCCGGGGCCAAGGCCAGGCCGGTCAAGTCGACACCCAGCTCAAGCAACCAGAGCGCCAGCCAGCTGCCCTTGAATCCCGTGTGGCCCGTAAGCAAGACACGCTTGCCCTTCCAAAACAGGGGGTCCGGCTTGGGATGAACCTGTGAAGAAACTGTCATGGTTCAGTCCCAAGATCTCCAAGGGGCTTTACCGCTCAGCCATAGGTCTTCCAGGAGCACCTTGTCGCGCAGGGTGTCCATTGGATGCCAAAATCCATTGTGGTGATAGGCAGACAGTTGCCCCATCTGTGCCAAAGTCTGGAGTGGACGTTGTTCCCAAACACATTGGTCGCCATCCAAGAGTTCGAGCACGGATGGTTCAAGAACGAAAAAGCCTCCATTGATCCAATTGCCATCTCCTTGGGGCTTTTCTTCAAATGAAAGCACCTTACCCCGTTCAAACGCCAACGAGCCAAAACGACCTGGTGGTTGAACTGCAGTTAAGGTGGCTTGACGGCCCTCTCCGTGGTGGAAGGCAATCAACTTCTCGATATCCACATCAGCCACGCCATCACCGTAGGTGAAACAAAATGTCTCTTGATCCAAATAGGGGCGCACCCGGGCAAGTCGTCCACCAGTAAGGGTTGATTCTCCAGTGTCGACCAGAGTCACCTTCCACGGCTCGGCATTTTGGGAATGCACAAGCATGGAATTGTCTGTCATGTCAAAGGTGACATCACTTGTGTGGAGAAAATAGTTGGCAAAATATTCTTTGATGACATATCCTTTGTATCCGCAGCAGATAATGAAATCATGAATCCCGCAGTGACTATAGATCTTGAGAATATGCCATAAAATGGGCTTGCCGCCAATTTCTACCATTGGCTTTGGTCTGGTGCCTGTCTCCTCAGAAATGCGTGTCCCTAATCCTCCTGCTAGAATAACCGCCTTCATTATTTTAAATTAATTTCATTAACACAATACAGGGCCCGGTTTCAATCGGTCAAGCCAGCCAGTGCCACCTTCTTGAAGGGCCCCCTCCGGTCCTGATGGCCTTGCTAGGGTGGGTTGGTCACTAGGGGTGCCCTGCCTGGGCTGAGATCACACCCTCTGAACCTGATCCGGGTCGTACCGGCGCAGGGAAGTGCGGCCAACCTCCTCGCACGGCACCCCCCTATTTCCCTTTGCCGTCATGCGCAGTTCCTGGATTGAGAAGCGTTGCGGGGCGGCCAACGTCACCCAGCTCCATTTCGCAAGAGAAGGGGTGGTCACGGAGGAGATGAAGCATGTGGCCCACCGGGAAAATTTGCCAGAGTCCCTCGTTCTGGAGGAAGTGGCCCGGGGGAGGATGATCATCCCCGCCAACATCAACCACCCCAATCTGGAGCCGATGGCGATCGGCATCGCCAGCCGCTGCAAGGTGAACGCCAATATCGGAGCCTCTCCCAACGCCAGCGACGTGGCCGAGGAACTGAAAAAATTGGAGTTGGCCGTGAAATATGGCGCAGATACCGTGATGGACCTCTCGACGGGTGGTGTGAATCTTGATGAGGTGCGCACCGCCATCATTCAGGCGTCACCCGTGCCGATTGGCACGGTTCCTGTTTATCAGGCCCTGGAAAGTGTGCACGGCCGGATTGAAAATCTAACCGAGGATGACTTTCTACATATTATCGAGAAACATTGTCAGCAGGGTGTAGATTATCAAACCATTCATGCCGGTCTGCTCATTGAGCATCTGCCGAAAGTTAAAGGACGATTGACAGGCATCGTCAGCAGGGGTGGGGGTATCTTGGCACAATGGATGTTGCATCATCACCGTCAGAATCCCCTCTATACCCGGTTTGAAGATATTTGTGAGATCTTTAAACGTTATGACTGTAGTTTTTCCTTGGGTGATTCGCTGAGGCCAGGTTGCCTGCATGACGCCTCTGACGAAGCCCAATTGGCGGAGCTCAAAACCTTGGGAGAGCTGACCCGGCGAGCTTGGGCTCACCATGTTCAGGTGATGGTTGAAGGGCCTGGTCACGTGCCGATGGATCAGATTGAATTCAACGTGCGCAAGCAGATGGAAGAATGCTCCGAAGCGCCGTTCTATGTGTTGGGGCCCCTTGTCACAGATATTGCACCGGGATACGATCACATTACAAGCGCGATTGGGGCAGCCCTGGCTGGATGGCATGGAACTGCCATGCTCTGCTATGTCACACCCAAGGAGCATCTGGGATTGCCTAACCCCGAAGATGTGCGTAACGGCTTGATCGCCTACAAAATTGCAGCCCACGCCGCAGATATTGCACGCCACCGGCCAGGTGCGCGGGATCGGGATGATGAACTCAGCCGTGCCCGTTACAGTTTTGATTGGAATCAACAATTCTCCCTCAGTCTTGATCCAGAACGGGCTCGTGAATATCATGATGAAACGTTACCGGCGGATATTTACAAGCAGGCCGAATTTTGTTCAATGTGTGGCCCCAAGCACTGCCCGATGCAAACAAAAATTACGGATCAAGATCTCGATCAACTGCAAGAGGCATTGGCTTCTCAAGCCTTGCTGGCCTAGCCAAGGCCATGCAAGCCTCGACGCATCAGTCCTGACCAAACTTCACCATCACCACATCATCCTGCACAAGGATTGAACCAGGGGCAGGCCAACTTGCCATGGTGTCCCAAACCGGTGCAAGGGCTTTGGTACGCGTTGGGGTTAAAGCCTCGATGCCTTCGATACCCATGGCCCGGACCCACGCAGCCATCCGGGTTGGATTGCCCTGGTCCCAGCCAAAGAAAGAGGCTCCAGCGGATGAATACCAGGCCGTTTGATAGGGAACTGTTCGTTCAAGATGACCTTTGCTTGCCAACCAGCGAATTGGCTTGGGCGGATTTGTCTTGGATTGGACGATAGAACTCACAATTGAAGAAACCACAAGCTGGTCTGCGCGAAAGTTAAATGCTCGCGCTGCGTAGTAATGGGAAATAGCCACTAAGGACTGAATGATCAACAGGGATCCAAGCATCATTGGAAGCCATCTTCTGAAGGCACCCCAGGCATAAGGTGATAATTCGAGCAGAATGATCAGGCTCAGCCAGGCGATGTAGGGAAGAGCGAGGAACGACCGCATGGGCAAACGATATGGCTTTGAAATGAGATTCAGTGATAATGGTGTCACCAGTAAAAGCAGGGCAACACCCGTGGCCCACCACCCCTTCAACAAGGCGTAGCGGGCCAGGATGGATGGTCGATCCCGATGACGAAGAATGTTTGCGTAGGCGAGGCCAGCAGCAATCAGAACAAATGTAAAGCCAAATAAATAATGCCCATAAAAAATACCTGGCGTAAAATATGTTTTTGCAAGCTGCTCGAAATTGCCGCTAATGTATTGAAATGGTTGAGTTCGCAGCATAAAATAGGGATTTGCATAGTAAATGTTGATATGGCGAACTTCTGTGCGAGTGATCGCCAGGAAGGTCTTCAATAAAAGTGACTGCAATAGCGCCGCAATGGCAGCACTCAGGAAAAAACAAACCAGAGGCCCTCCGATTCCGCGATTCTTGCCCTGGGCTGAAGGATGTTGAGTGCGGCTATTGTGTTCGCGAAAAAAAATCAGTTGCCCGAAACAAATGACAAGATATAGGGTGACAAGAGATTGATAGGTTGATATCGCCACCACCAGCAAAGTGATGGCCAGTGGAGAAAGATCCCTCCAGATGGGGGTGTCAGTGCCTTGCTGGCTTTTGCGGATGGAGAGGTAAGCTGCGACACAGGTTGCCAGTTGACCAATCGCCAACGCGCCGGCCAAACCTGAAAACTCTTGATTTAGCCAATTAACTGGGAAGAGAATAAAAACCAAAAAGGCGAGATGACTGCGCCAAGTGTGCTTTAGCCCATGGCAGAAAAGAATGAGGGTATAGCTGCAGACATAGGAGGCCGCTAGCAGCACGTAGGGGAAGAACGGGATGACTCCCTGGGCGATTGCGTTGTAGGCAGCAATCAGAAAACGGCCTTGATGGGCAATGGCGACGTTGTCGTTACCAAACAGACTGATTTCATCGTCAATGCTGAGGCTATGAAAAAACATAAACCCTCCCATCGCCACGCAGGAGAACGTGAAGAGGGTGAGGGCTGCGTTGGGGGTTAGGGCAGTGCGCTGAATCACTTGACTCAGCGCACTGCAGTTATGGTGTTGGCCCGAGTCTGCCAGGGAGACATCCGTTGGGGCCATGGGAGGTTCTGGATTCAACCAAGCGATTTTGCTGTGGCAACAACGTTCTCAACGGTGAAGCCAAATTTTTCAAGGCACACCGGGCCCGGGGCGGAAGCTCCGAAGCGATCGATCGAAACGGCGGCACCATCAAGGCCGGTGTATTTGTGCCAGCCGAAGGAGCTGGAGGCCTCCACCACTACTCGCTTGCGGCAAGCCGCGGGGAGCACACTTTCACGATAAGAGGCGCTTTGTTCCTCAAAGAGTTCCACGCAGGGCATGGAAACCACCCGCACGTTGTGGCCTTCCTCCCGCAGTTGGGCGGCGGCCTTCACACAGAGATCAAGCTCGGTGCCGGTGCCAATCAGAATCAGATCCGGGGTTCCATTGCTGTCTTCCAGGATGTAGCCACCCTGGGCAACCGCGGCTGCACTGGACTTAGCCTGGTTGGGCATGGCTTGGCGGCTGAGAGCCAGGGCAGTGGGCCGTTTGCGGTTGGTCACGGCCACCTGGTAGGCGCCCACGGTTTCGTTGCCGTCTCCAGGGCGGATCACCAGAAGATTGGGGATGGCCCGGAGGTTGGCCAGGGTTTCGATCGGCTGGTGGGTGGGGCCGTCCTCGCCAAGACCGATGGAGTCGTGGGTGAGCACATAGATCACGCCCAACTCGCTGAGGGCCGATAAGCGCATGGCGCCAATCATGTAGCCCGCAAACACCAGGAAGGTGCCCCCGTAAGGAATGAGACCACTGTTGTGGTAGGCGATGCCGTTGAGAATGGCAGCCATGGCGTGCTCACGCACACCGAAATGCAGATAACGGTTGCCTTCGCCTCCCTTCTGGAAACTCGCTTCACCCTTGATGTCGGTGAGGTTGGAGTGGGTGAGGTCGGCGGAGCCTCCGATCAGCTCGGGGAGCCGTGGACCGAAGGCGTTGAGGGCGTTATAGGAATGCTGACGCGTGGCCAGCCCCTTGTCGGACGGGCTGAAGGCGGGGAGTGTGGCATCCCAGCCCTCGGGCAGCTCACCCCGCAGCAGCCGCTCAAACTCCGCTGCCTCGGCGGGATAGGCCTGGCGGTAGGCGGCCAGGGTGGCGTTCCAATCGCCTTCCGCGGAGGCGCCACGCTGGATGGCCTGACGCCAGTGCTCGTAGGCCTCTTCGGGCACCACGAAGTCGCCGTAGGCCCAATCGAGAGCTTTGCGGGTGAGTTCAGCCTCGTCCGCCCCGAGGGCGGCCCCATGAACTCCGGCGGTGTTGGCCTTGTTGGGGGAGCCATACCCGATGGTGGTGGTGACCTTGATCAGGCTGGGCTTGTCGGTGACGGCCTTGGCGGTCTCCAGAGCATGGACGATGGCGTTGACATCGGTGTTGCCCTCGGCCACGTGTTGCACATGCCAGCCGTAAGCCTCGTAGCGCTGCAGCACGTCTTCCGTGAAGGAGACGCCGGTGTTCCCATCGATGGTGATGTGATTATCGTCGTAGAGAGCGATGAGCTTGCCCAGGCCGAGGTGCCCTGCCAGGGAAGCCGCTTCCGAAGCCACACCCTCCTGGTTGCAGCCGTCCCCCATGAGCACGTAGGTGGTGTGGTCGACCAAGGTGTGCCCGGGCTTGTTGAAGCGGGCCGCCAGGTGGGCCTCGGCGATGGCCAAACCCACGGCATTGGAGATGCCCTGTCCCAAGGGGCCAGTGGTCACCTCCACCCCAGGGGTTTCAAAGGTTTCGGGGTGGCCCGGCGTCTTGGAGCCCCACTGTCGAAACTGCTTGATGTCCTCCATGCTCACCGAGTCGTAGCCCGTGAGGTGAAGGAGGGCGTAAAGCAACATGCAACCGTGGCCGGCGGAGAGCACGAAGCGGTCGCGGTTGAACCAGCGAGGATTCTTAGGGTTGTGCCGCAGCACCTTGTCCCACAGGGCGAAGGCCATGGGGGCACAGCCCATTGGCAGCCCAGGGTGGCCTGAATTGGATTTATTGATCGCGTCGACCGCCAGAAAGCGGATGCTGTTGATGCAGAGGCTTTCGATGGAGGTGGTGGGAGCGACGACCATGGCTGGGCTGGGGTGGAGGACAGGAGGGGGCTGGGGCTCAGATCATCCGGCGGAACGCCAGGCAGACATTGTGACCGCCAAACCCGAAGGAGTTTGACAGCACGACATGGACGGGGTGCTCCCGGGCGGTATTGGGCACGACGTCCAGGTCACAGGCCGGATCTGGGGTGGTGTAATTGATCGTAGGGGGTATGAGGTTGTGGCCGATCGCCAAAACGGCGGCCACTGCTTCAATGCCGCCACTACCGCCGAGCAGGTGACCCGTCATCGACTTGGTGGAGCTTACGGGGGTGCGGTAAGCATGCGCCCCGAGGGCAGCCTTGATGGCGGCGGTTTCGTTGCTGTCGTTGGCCTGGGTGCTGGTGCCATGGGCATTGACGTAGTCAATGGCCTCGGCGGGCAGGCGGGCATCGGCCATGGCGAGCCGCATGGCCTCGGCCCCACCAACGCCTCCGGGGGAAGGGGAGGTGATGTGGTGAGCATCACAGGTGGTGCCATAGCCGACGATCTCGGCGAGCACGCTGGCACCACGCTGTTGCGCATGGCTGAGGCTCTCCAGCACGAGCACGCCAGCCCCCTCACCGATGACGAACCCGTCGCGGTTCAGATCAAAGGGACGGCTGGCCTCGGCGGGATTGTCGTTGCGGAAGGAGAGCGCCTTGGCGCTGGCGAAACCCGCCACACCGAGGGGAGTGATGGCCGATTCGGCGCCTCCGCACACCATGGCATCCGCCAGCCCCAGCTGAATCAGGCGAAAGGCGTCGCCGATGGCATTGGAGCCAGCGGCGCAGGCGGTGGCCACGGCGCTGCTGGGTCCCTTGGCCCCGAGCGCGATGGCGGCCAGGCCCGTCGCCATGTTGGGGATCATCATCGGAACGCAGAAAGGGCTGACCCGATCGGGCCCCCTGTCGGCCAGCACATGGGCCTGGCTCTCCATCATCAGCAGGCCCCCGACCCCGGAGCCGATGGCGACCCCGATCCGCTGGGCGTTGCCGGCATCAATGACGAGCCCGGCGTGGCTCACGGCCTCCTTGGCGGCCACCACACCGAACTGACAGAAGCGATCCCAGCGTTTGGTCTCCTTGGGTTCCAGCCGGCCGGCCGGGTTGAAATGTTTCACCTCGGCCGCAAAGCGGCAGGCGTGACGCGAGGCATCAAACAGGGTGATTCCGGCGACTCCATTGCGCCCGGACACCAAGCCCTCCCAGTACTCTCTGACGTCATTGCCGATCGGCGTGACGGCTCCCAGGCCAGTGACGACGACGCGGCGGAGTCCCTCCACCATCGACGGCCTCAGGCTTGCTTCTTTTGGATGTACTGCACGGCATCGCCGACGGTGGTGATGCTTTCGGCGTCCTCATCGGGGATCTCGATGTCGAAGGCCTCCTCCAGAGCCATCACCAGTTCGACAGTGTCGAGGGAATCGGCGCCCAGGTCGTTTTGAAAATGGGATTCGGGCTTCACTTCGGCCGCTTTCACACTGAGCTGCTCGGCGACGATGCCGCGCACCTTCTCGAAGATCTCTTCCAGGGACATGGAGGCTGAGTGGGAGGCAGCATCCTATGGGGTCGCCGGTGCGCGATCCCCGCTCCGTATGAACAAGGGTGACGGCAACAGGTGGCAAGGCTCCCGTCTTGCCCTGCCATGGGTACCTTGGCTGCACGCCCACCAAGGTCCATGTCACACGCCGTCAAGATCTACGACACCTGCATCGGCTGCACCCAGTGCGTGCGCGCCTGCCCTCTCGACGTCTTGGAGATGGTGCCTTGGGATGGCTGCAAGGCGGGCCAGATCGCCTCGTCTCCGCGCACGGAAGACTGCATCGGCTGCAAGCGTTGCGAAACGGCCTGCCCTACCGACTTCATCAGCATCCGGGTCTACCTGGGCGATGAAACCAGCCGTTCGATGGGCCTGGCCTACTGAGGTCGCCCTTCTGGTGAGGGCGCTCCTCTGGTTGGGGGCGCCCATTCCCCCATAAGCTCAGGCCGATTGTGGGGACCGTATGTGCGGCATCGTTGCCCTGATTGGATCAAGGGAAGCCGGGCCTCAGTTGCTCGAAGGCCTGCGTCAGCTCGAGTATCGGGGCTACGATTCCGCTGGAATCGCCACGGTGGATGGAACTGGCCTTCACAGCCTTAAGGCGGAAGGCAAGCTGATCAATTTGATCGCCCGCTTTGAGGCCGAGGGAGCACCCGGCCATTGCGGCATCGGCCACACCCGCTGGGCCACCCATGGCAAGCCCGAGGAGCGCAATGCCCATCCCCATCTCGATGGGAGCGGTCGGTTGGCGGTGGTGCAGAACGGGATCATCGAAAACCATCGTCTTCTTCGGGAAGAACTGCAGGCGGAAGGTGTGTGCTTTCGCTCTGACACCGACACCGAAGTCATCCCCCATCTGGTGGCCCGGCGCTTGGGTCGCCTGGCGGCGGAGGGCTTGAAGCCTTCGGCGGCTTTGCTGCTGCGGGCTGTGCGTGATGTGCTCCCCACGCTCCATGGCGCCTATGCCCTAGCGGTGGTGTGGGCACAGGTGCCCGGGGCACTGGTGGTGGCCCGGCGCCAGGCCCCCCTGCTGATCGGTCTGGGGGAGGGGGAGTTTCTCTGCGCCAGCGACACCCCGGCCCTGGCGGGGTTCACGCGCACCATCCTGCCCCTGGAGGACGGGGAGGTGGCCCTGCTGACGCCCTTGGGGATCGAGCTTTATGACGCCAGTGGCGAACGGGTGCAGCGCACCCCCAGCCTGCTGACGGGAACGGAGCATGTGGCTGACAAGCGCAGTTTCCGCCATTTCATGCTCAAGGAGATCCATGAGCAGCCGGAAACAGCAGCCCTCTGGGTGGCGCGCCATCTGCCGGAGGGAGCGCTGGTGGCCTTGCCCCTGGATGAGGCGGTGTACGACGGAGTGGAGCACATCCAGATCCTGGCTTGCGGCACCAGTCGCCATGCGGCCCAGGTGGGGGGCCATCTGCTGGAGCAGCTGGCGGGGGTGCCCACCAGCGTGTTTTATGCCAGCGAGTTTCGCTACGCCCCGCCCCCCTTGCGACCCCACACCCTGACGATCGGCGTGACCCAGTCAGGGGAGACGGCCGACACACTGGCAGCCTTGGTGATGGAGCAGGAGCGGCGCCATGGCTTGGCCGATCCTGCCTTTGAGTCGCGGCTGCTCGGCATCACCAACCGGCCTGAGAGCTCCCTTGGGCGGCTGGTGCCCCATCTGCTTGACATCGGCGCGGGGATTGAGGTGGGTGTGGCGGCGACCAAAACCTTTCTCGGTCAGCTGTTGTCGTTCTATGGCCTGGCTCTGGCCTTCGCGGAGCGGCGTCAAGGGCGTGCCGGGGTGCCGGATGGCGCCCAGCTGGAGGCGCTTGCCCTGCAACTGCGCGGGTTGCCCACGGTGTTGCGGACCCTGGTGGAGGACCATGATGGGCGCTGCGCAGAGCTCGCCCACCTGTTTGCGGAGACGCGGGATGTCATCTTCCTGGGACGCGGCATCAACTACCCCATTGCCATGGAGGGGGCCCTCAAGCTCAAGGAGATCAGCTACATCCATGCTGAGGGCTATCCCGCTGGAGAGATGAAGCATGGTCCGATTGCCCTGCTGGACGCACGGGTGCCTGTGGTGTCAATCGCGGTGCCAGGCGCGGTGTTTGACAAGGTGCTCTCCAATGCCCAGGAGGCCAAAGCGCGGGACGCCCAGTTGATTGGGGTGGCGCCGGCCTGCCCGGATACGGAGCTGTTTGATCTGTTGTTGCCACTCCCTCCTGTGGCTGAGTTGCTCAGCCCCCTGTTGACCGTGATTCCGATGCAGCTGCTCAGCTATCACATCGCTGCTCACCGGGGTCTGGATGTGGATCAACCGCGAAACCTGGCCAAGAGCGTGACTGTGGAGTGAGGAGCGCCTAAGGCGTGGCATTCAGGGTGCGCTTTTTGCCAATGGCCAAGAAAGCAAGGGCCAGCATCAGGCACTGAAGAGCATTGCGAAAGGCTTCCTTCAGCCAGACTTGCCAACGCTCGGAGCTGCGCTGCTCCTGGCGATTTTTCGCGGCGTTGATGTTTCTTTGAAGTTGGCCCAGGAGGTTGCTCTTGGCGATCTCCACGGGCACGCTCAGGCGGGGGAGAGGGGGCTGGTTGGGAATTTGGGCCAGAGCGGCGCGGAGGTCGTTTTCCGTGATGGCGCCGCTCACGCTGCGGCTGACGCGCTGAACATTTTGGATCTCACCCAGTTCTCGACCCGTGATGGAGTTGATCACGCGCATGCTCAGGAACAGCTGCAGTGGGATCAGCAAGACCCAGCCCAGCGCCACCCAGGAGGCGATGTTGCGCAACAGCAGGGAACGGTTACGAATCATGCGATCACTGCTGTTCAGCAGACGGGCCAGACAGATCAGCAGTGCACCGAGCAGGGCCCACACGCCATTCGACATCAAGAGGCTGATGAGATTCAGTTGCCAGACAGAATCTGAGACTCGGATAGGAGCCAGATTGATCAAAGGCACCAAAAAGATACCGACGAGAGCAACCCCTCCCCAGTAGACAAAGCGGGCAGCATCGGCCCGATCCAGCAAGCGCCGCTCTTGGACCAATTCTGATTCACTGACCGTCTCTGCCAGAAAATCAAGATCTTGCTGCAATCCGCGATCAGGAGCCACAGTGTGAAAAATAAATCGATTTAGTTTAGCGGCTGCTCAACTGCGAGCCAGCGTCTCTTCTTGCGTGCGGCCATAGCGATCGTCAAAACGTACAATGTCGTCTTCTCCCAAGTAAGGACCGCTCTGCACTTCGATCAATTCCACGGGAATCTTTCCGGGGTTGATCAGGCGATGGCGGGAGCCCAGGGGAATATAAGTGCTTTGGTTTTCAGCAAGCAGTTCCTGACTGCCATCTTTTTCCACCAACGCCGTCCCCTTCACCACCACCCAGTGCTCGGCCCGATGATGGTGCATCTGCAACGAAAGACAGGCACCAGGTTTCACCTGGATCTTCTTGACCTGCCAGCGATCACCTTCCACCACGCCGTCGTAATATCCCCAGGGACGATAAATGCGTCGATGGGCCTTGCTCTCCGGGGCTCCCTGACTCTCCAGCTGACCCACAATGTTCTTCACCTCCTGGGCGCGGTCGCGATGGGCGACGAGCACGACGTCGTCGGTTTCCACCACCACCAGGTTGTCCACTCCCAGGCCCACCACCAGACGGTGTTCACTGCGCAAATAACAGTTCCGTGAATCGCGACTGATGACGCGGCCTCGCAGCACATTCCCCTGGCTGTCGCGATCAGCCGTTTCCCACAGAGCGCTCCAGCTGCCCACATCGCTCCACTGAGCATCCAAGGGCAGGACGCAGCCGCGGTCTGTCCGCTCCATCACGGCCACATCCAAGGCCACGGATGGACAGCCGGCGAAGGCCTCCCGCTCCAGGCGCAAAAAGTCAAGATCGGCGCTGTCGTGTTCCAGGGCGCTGCGACAAGCGCTCACCACCTCCGGCGCAAGGCGCTCCAGTTCGGCGAGGATGGCACTGGCGCGGAAGAGAAACATGCCGCTGTTCCAGGTGAACCGGCCGGAGGCGAGAAAGCGCTCGGCAGTGCTCAGATCGGGCTTTTCCACAAAGCGAGCGATCGGCACAGGGTGATCAGCGCTCAGGGGGTCGGCGGATTCGATGTAGCCATATCCGATTTCCGGGGCGGTGGGCACAATCCCGAAGGTGACGAGTTGCCCAGCGGTCGCGGCGGCGATGCCTGCACACACCGTTTGGCGGAAGCGCTCCTCCTGGCGAATCACATGATCCGCAGCCAGAACCAACAGAAGCGGATCGTCTCCACGGGCTGTGGCCTGCAGGGCAGCCACGGTGACGGCCGGGGCGGTGTTGCGACCGACAGGCTCCAGGAGAATGGCAGAGGGATCGACAGCAATCTGGCGCATCTGCTCAGCCACAATGAAGCGATGGTCTTCATTGCAGACCAAAATCGGCGGGGCAAGGCCAGGCAGGCCCGCCAGGCGCTGGTGGGTCTGTTGCAAGAGGGTGGCCTCGCCATCCCCTGCCAAGGCCCAGTACTGCTTGGGATAGGAGGCCCGTGACAGGGGCCACAGGCGTGTGCCGGTGCCACCGCAGAGCAGAAGGGGAACCAGGGGTGGAGGGGCCATGGCGGGCAGATGGACGCATGACAGCGATCTGCTGCCCATTCAAGCGAGACTGCCGCGGTCAGGGGTGGGGCGTGGTCCAGAACATCGGCCTGCAGCCACTGCGTGGCCGTGGCGCCACCCGCTGACGCTGACCTCAGGCACCCGCTGAGACCGCGATAATGACCACCATCTGCCGCATCTCCGCATGGCCACAGCCGTAATCCTTCCTGGCAGCACAGTGACCGTGAACGATCCCACCTCGATCTACAGGGGTTACAAGGGCATTGTTCAGCGTCTGAGCGGTGAGCGAGCGGCGGTTTTGTTTGAGGGGGGGTGTTGGGACAAGCTGGTAACCCTGCCGTTGCGCAGTCTTGTTCTGAGTTGATCGCAGCGGGGCCAGCCAAGTCTTTGACTTGAACAGTTGCCAGGGAGGTGCCTGCAGGTCTTGACCTGGCCAGCGAGCCGCGTCGCAGACAAAAAACTGTCTGGGAGCGAGGCTGCGTGGCGCTGGCAATAGCGGCTGCCGTCACGCTGTTTCAGTCGGCTGGGAGCCTGTTGCGCATAGAACAACCGGGCGGGGTGGCAGGGTCTGGCCAGAGGCGTTCTCAGAGCTCTTGCACCAAGCGGAGGCAATCCCGTGCTGCGGCTTGTTCCGCCTGACGACGGGAGCCTCCCCACCCTTGTCCGGGAGACACGGAGGACCGCCCCTTCCCCCGCGCTGGCCGGGTGGGGGTGTCCCGTTCGCGCTCCCCATGGTCAAGGCAAACTGTGCAAAAAAAGCGCCGCGGATCGCCGTGCGCCAAACTCTTTTCCTCACAGCTGTAGCGCGGTAGGCCAAGGCCCTGACGCTGGCTCCACTCCTGCAGCGCTGATTTCCAATTCTGCCTGTGCGGATCGGCGAGCACGGCGGCGGCTGTTTCCCGCCAATGGGGCGTCAACCAGTGGATCAGTGGCTCCAAGCCGCCCACAGGCCCGCCCCAGGCCAGGTAGATCCCCCCCAGCAAGGCTTCGGCGCTTTCGGCCATCACCGTGGCTCTCCCCGCGGCGTCACCACCAGCCATCGGACCCAACCGCACCAGCTGGTCCAGTCCGCTGTTTTGTGCCAGTTCCGCGAGCCAGCGATCGCTCACCAGCTGGCCCCGCAGGGCTGATTGTTCCCCGACCCGCAATTCTCCGTGCTCGCGCCGAAGGAATTCCGTGGCAGCCAGGCGAAGCACCGCGTCACCGAGAAATTCCAGCCGCTCATGGTTGCGGGGCTCACCCAGAGAGCTGTGGCAGAGGGCTTCGTCAATGGGGGCCAGCGCCGTGGCGCTGGTGCCGGGCCCACCCGTGGCGGCAGGGTCGAGGCCCAACCCGCGCAGGAAGGTCAGAAGTTGGGCGAGGCGCTGGGGCGTCACCGGTGTCACAAGCCATCACGATCCAGCCTGGCGCAACGCCGGGCTGAACCAAGGCTTCCGGCTCCCTCGGGGGACATCGAGACGATTCCTTGCTGAACGGGATGGGCGGGCGACTGTTGTCGGGTGGGCAACAAGGGAGGACCGATGGTGTTGCGCCTTCTGTCTGAAGAGGGGAAAAGCAGGCTGTAAGCCGGGTTCTGTGTTCACCGCCCCCCCCGGCACGGGTCCGGTCGGGCGGTGGTGGTGGATCATCTCTCTCGAACCGCCGTTACCGACGATCTCCAGCGGCGCGCATCAGACGGAACAGGACAAGTGGCCAACCCTTGTTCCGTGGGCCGAAGCCCTGGCCTTGCTCCCGACCGGGGTTTACCGAGCCGACACCTCTCGATGCCGCTGGTGCGCTCTTACCGCACCCTTGCACCCTTACCTGTGCCCCTGGGGGGCCATCGGCGGTGTGTTTCTGTGGCACTATCCTCACGGTTTCCCGCACTGGGCGTTACCCAGCAAGCCTGGCCATTCGGGAGCCCGGACTTTCCTCAACCGGATCACCGCACCACCTCGAGAGCGCACTCTCAGAGAAGCGGGGCCGGTCGCGATCACCTCACCTGCTTTCCAAAGCGAAGCTTAGGATGCCCGTCGGACCAAGGCAAAGCGAGCGGTGGAGATCCTGGCGACACGTGGCTGACGGCTGGGTTCGCCCTCCACTTGCTCCGATTGCGATTAAAATGCCGACGAAGCACGGGGCTGTAGCTCAGCCGGATAGAGCGACGGTTTCCTAAACCGTAGGTCGTGGGTTCGAGTCCCGCCAGCCCCGCTTTGGATGTTTTGATCAGGACGGGCTGCAAAACTATCCAGCGTGATGGCGTGACGGCGAAGCTCGGAGGATGCGGCGACGGAGCTTGCGGCTGAAGCCAAACGCAAAGCCCGCACCCGCCAAGGGCAGAGGTGCAGGAGTTTTTTCAATGGTGTGGTTCAGTTGTTTCAGCGTTACAGCAGTGGAGGACGGCTCATAACTGGCGGTCAGCGTGATGGGGCTTCCATACGGCCAGAAGGGCAGGGACGGATCTGGCGTCAAATCTGTTGTCCCTGGATCTGGGGGTGGGGACGCAGGATCTTGCACAAGCGTCTGTCTGACGGAATCTATGGTTTCATTGGTTTCGGCGAGCGCCGATATTTGATAGGCAAAATAAACTATATTCTTGACATCTAGATCCTGGAAAGTGATTTCTTGTGCATACGTGGAATTCGTGAAGCTTATGGATGCCAACGTGTTCGGCTGCCCATTCGCTTTTATCCCGAGCTCATTAATATCTTCAAAGAATGTATATTGTAGAATACCGAGCTCGCAGCTGTAACCAGCGGGTCCCGCGGCGACAATGGTGCTAATTAACAGGTTATTCGTGCATGGTGCTGCTTTCGCTGGTAGTGCGATCAGAGAGGCGGGGATCACCATGACGCCAGTGGCCAACAGGGCAAGCCAGGATTGAGTCGCTGCGGTGGTCATCGGGAAGTCTGAGAACGAGATGGAGGCCTTGGCCGTGAGACGCTGCCTTGAACGAGAGTTGAAAGACGCAGATCTCAGGAGCACTGGTCGGAACGGCGCGAGATCGAAGCTCGATCTCACTTGCTTCCGCTTTAGCCATGGATCGCGCCTGCAGCCACGGTGGGCGAATCAAGACACAAAGCTGATCGGCATGGGGGGAAGGGTGAGACCAGTCCCTGGCGGCTTGGCCGCCTCCCTGCACGCTCTGGCGGCGGTGCCCTGCAGGAAGGCGTTTCTCGCCGAAAGGGAAACAGACCTTTGCCGGATCGCCTCTGGCCATTGCTCGCATGGGGCTGGCTCTTGTGCTGAACAGGGGCTGTTCGTTCGCAACAGAGCCAAACTGTTTCAACGGCGAGGGCTGATGAAACAGGTAACTGAGGTGGGTGCCTTTTGCTGGACGGCTTTGGCCCCTGACATCGTTAACCCAGGGCGGGAGGAGCAGGGTCGGTCTCGGTGTAGACCTCATGGGGAGCTCTGCCTCCCAGGGAGCTGTGGGGCCTTACATGGCAGTACCTCCAGAAGAAGCGGGCCAGGCTGATCTCTGCCTCCCAGCCATCGCTGTAGGCCCGCAGATAGACCTCCTCGTACTTGAGCGTGCGCCACAG
>JBKDSV010000188.1:0-51318 GCA_046340795.1 Cyanobacteriota bacterium
ACGTCGTTATACAGGCAATCCTTCCAGGAGTCACGAGGAATCTGGGGCACCGCCACTGGTGACAGGGCTGCTTTAAAGTGGTTGGATAGAGGCGCCAGGCCACGATTGTGATTCAGGTCCCACGCTGAGACCCCTATGAGCTCGGGACTCAGTTCCTCAGAGCTGCTGGGCACATGAACGCAGAGTGGAAAGTTTGAATCAGCCCTGCCACTGGTGAGATCTGGGCGATGCTCGGCCGCCCCAGCTCCACCACAGCAAGCAGGCCAAACCAACAGAAGCCTGGCAGGAAGCGCATCTCCGTTATGCTGACGTCTCCACTCGTAGCACAGGGATGACACTGGCTTGTCTCATGGGTATCTCGTCTGGGATCTGTTGGTCAGACGGGCCCCAGCCTCTGTCCAGTCATTGAGGGGCCGTGTCTACCTGAATCAGCCCTGACCTGCCGAATCCAGATCAAACCACAGGCCTGTAGCAGCCATCATGACTTCTCCTCCCTGCCCATGTCCCGCAACCACTCTGAAGCGCCTGGGGATCATCTTGGCCACTGGGCTACTGACCGCTTGCACGGTCTACGGTTCAGCCAGGGCTCAGGAAAGTTCAACGACACCCACCCCACAGGCTTACCCCGAGGAGGTGATGGACTCCCTTCGTCAGGGGCTGTTGGCCATCCCTATGACGGCCCTGAGTGGAGCTCGCATCAGCGACCGGGGCCTGGAGGTGTTCCGTGCGGCGGCGGAACGGCGCTTGGCGACCATTCCGATCGAATCGTTGGTGCAGGTTCAAATCAACATGCAGCTACCGCTGCCGGGTGGCGCAGGGCAGCAGGCAGATGCGGGCGAGGCGCAGGAGGTTTCCGGAAACTTGACCATTCTGTTCAATTTCGGGGAGATCGGCACCTGGGTGTCAGCCGTCTGCGCTGACGCCCTGCCGCAGGTCAGCGCCACCGATCAGATCCAGGCCCGGCCGATCTGTCAGCAGTACAGCCAGTTCGCGACGATGACCCAGCCCTGAAGCCGCAGTCCGTCACCCTTGGATGACCGGGGCGATTCGCCGTGGTTCGATGGGAGCGACCCCCTGAGGCGGTAGTCCCCTCGGCGCCATGGCCACACCTTTACGATTCGCCTCTGCCAGGCCGTTTTCCGGTTGACTCTGTTGCGCCAGCCCCTTCTGAGCCAGACCGCCGCCTGGCGCCCCCTGGCCCGCATCCTGGCCGCAGGGGGCGCCGTCTCCCTGTTGACCGCCTGCCAGGGCATGCCGGAGGCGCCGGCCCGGCCGCCCCTGGTGGTGCAGGTGGAGGAGGCGCGGCTGGCCCGTTTTGCCGATGCGGTCGACACCGTGAGCACCCTGGAAGCGCTGGGAGAGGTGCAACTGGCGGCCCAGGCGGCCGGCCGCATCGAGCGCCTGCTGGTGCGCCAGGGCGATCAGGTGCGGCAGGGTCAGCTGCTGATGGTGTTGGATCAAACCCAGGCCCAGGCGGAGGTGGCGCGGCTGCAGGCCGAGACCGAAACCAAACGGCTTAACTTTCAACGCTACGACTATCTGGTCAAACAGGGTGCGGCCAGCGCGATTCAACGTGACCAATTCCGGCAGGATTACATCTCCTCCAAGATGAATCTGGTCGCCCGTTCCGCCGATCTTGGCTTCCGCGACCTGCGTGCGCCGATCGCTGGCACCATCGGCGATGTGCAAGTGAAGGTGGGGGATGTGATCGCGGCGGCGGCACCCTTCACCCGGATCATCCGCAATGACCCGCTGGTGGCCCGGGTGGATGTGCCAGCCGTCTACTCCAGCCGGCTGCGGCCGGGGCTGACCGTGATCCTGATGGATCCGGCCAGCAACCGCCCAATGGCCCGGAGCAGCGTGCGCTCCCTGGATCCCGCCGTGGTGGCGGGCACGCAATCCCTGCTGGCCAAGGCGGAATTCGCCAATCCCTCCGGCGTGTTGCGCAACGGCCTGCGCACGCGCACGCGCCTGATCCTCGATGAGCGGGCGGAGCTGTCGGTTCCCTTCGCCGCCGTCAATCAGATCTCCGGCCAGAGCTTTGTCTTTGTGGCCGGCAGCCTCGCGGAGCTGGAACGGCGACCCGGCCAGGCCAAGCTGGAAGCCCTGCGCAAGCTGCCTGCCGACACCCGCTTCGCCCTGCAAACCCCGGTGGAGCTGGGACCACTGCAAAACAACCGCTATCCCGTGCGACGCGGCCTGCAGCCGGGCCAGAGCGTGATCACCTCCAACCTGATCAACCTCCGGCACGGAATGCCGGTGCGGGCCAACTAGCCTCACCGCCACCAATGTCGCTTTCCAACACCTTCATTGTTCGCCCCGTCTTGACGACGGTGTGCAGCCTGCTGATCGTGATCGCCGGACTGATCGCGATCCCCCTGCTGCCGATTGAAAAACTGCCCGATATTGCGCCACCCACCGTGCAGGTGTCTTCCCGCTATGTGGGGGCGGACGCGGTGAGCGTGGAACAGGGCGTGACCAGTGTGCTGGAGCAGCAGATCAACGGGGTGGAGAACATGGATTTTATCTCCTCCACCAGCGCTGCCGATGGCAGTAGCGCGATCAAGATCACCTTCGCCAGCGGCAGCGATGGCGATATCAACCAGGTGAATGTGCAGAACCGGGTGGCCCTTGCCCAGCCCAGCCTGCCGGAGGAGGTGCGGCAGTCGGGAATCACCGTCAATCAAGCCTCCAACTCCATTTTACTTGTCTATAATTTTACTAGCGAAGATCCGAAAAATACATATAGCGTTGAAACAATCAGTGGCCTGCTGGATCAAAATCTCACCGATGCCATCCGCCGTGTTCCTGGCGTGGGTGATCTGCAGTATTTCGGCAATCGCCAGCTCGCCTTCCGCCTCTGGCTTGATCCGGTGCGCCTCGCCGCCAACAAGCTCACCGCCAGCGACGTCGTGCAGGCCCTGCGCAGCCAAAATCGCCTCGTGCCTGTGGGGCAGATCGGTGGCGCCCCCGTTCCCGCCGGCCAACGCTTCACCTTCACCGTCACCTTGCAGGGGCGCTTGCGCAGCGGCGAAGACTTTGAAAACCTGATCCTGCGCTCCACCGCCGAGGGGGGGGTGGTGCGGCTGCGCGATGTGGGACGGGTCAGCCTGGGGGGGGAGAGCTTCGCGGTGGAGGCCACCGATCTGCGCGGCGTGCCCTCGGTGGGGATGGCGATCTACCAGCGCACCGGCAGCAATGCCCTGGAGGTGTCCCGCGGCGTGCAAGAGGTGTTGAAGGAGTTCGCGGACACCATGCCGGTGGGGATGACGATGCAAAAAATCATCGACAACACTGACTTCGTCAAGGCCTCCATCGAGGGCGTCACCAACGCCCTGCGCGACGCGGTGATCCTGGTGGTGCTGGTGTTGTTTCTCTTTCTCCAAGACTGGAAGGCCACCCTGGTGCCAGCGATTGCCATCCCCGTGGCGCTGCTGGGCTCCTTCATGGGGGTGTTGGCCTTTGGCTTCACCCTCAACCAGCTCACGCTCTTCGGGCTGGTGCTGGCCACGGGCCTGGTGGTGGATGACGCGATCACGATCATCGAGAACACGGCGAGCAACAAGGCCTCCGGCATGGGTGCCCTGACGGCGGCAAAGGCGACGATGGATGGCCTCTTCGGCGCCGTGATCGCCACCTCGCTGGTGTTGCTCGCCGTGTTCCTGCCGGTGCTCTTCTTCCCCGGCGCCACCGGCACGATCTACCGCCAGTTCGCCGCCACGATCCTCTTTGCGATCGCCATCTCCACCTTCAACGCCCTCACCTTCTCCCCCATGCTCTCCGCCCTGCTGTTGGCGTGGGAGGGGGAGCCTCCGGGCCGGCGCACCTATGCCATCGCTGGCGCCGCCGTGGGCTTCGTCTACGGCCTCCTCGCCGGCGGTGGCGGTGGAACGCTGGTGGCCATCGCTGCCCTCGCCGCCGGGCTGCTCTCGGGCTTCTTGCTGGGGCTGGTCACCGGCCTGCCCCTCCGGCTGCCGTTCACGATCGCCGGTGGTGTGGCGGGTCTGTTGCTGCCCGGGGTGGGGAACCCCCTGGCGGCCGTGGCTTTCACCCTGGTGGGGGGAGTCTTCGGCTGGACCACGCCCGTGATCTTCCGCTGGTTCAACCGCGGCTATGGCCGTGTGGAGGGCGGCTACCACCGGGGCCTGGCCTGGGTACTCTCCCACCGCACCCTGATCATGGGCGCCCTGCTGGCTGGCATCACCCTCACCGCGTTGGCCTTCAACACCATCGCCAGTGGTTTCGTGCCGGTGGAAGATCAGAGCTATGCGATCGGCATCGTGCAGGCGCCAGACGGCGGCTCCCTGGAGACGACGCGACAGATCAATCAGCGGGTGGCTGCGATTCTGCGGGAGGAGAAGGACATCGCGAGCGCCGCCGTGTTCAGCGGCGCCAGCCTCGCCGGCAATGCCCCCAACCGGGGCCTGTTCTTCTTCGGCACGCGCAACTGGAGCGAGCGGCCCAATCCGGAGCAGGCGATGGAGGCCATCGTGCAACGCCTCAACCGCAACTTCGCCGCCGTCGAGGGAGCGCGGATCATTGTGATCGAGCCCCCGGCGATTCCCGGTTACGGCACCGGCGGTGGCTTTGAGTTTCAGCTCCTCAACCGGGGCGGCGGCAGCCTGAGCGATGCCCAGTTTTTTGAGACCGCCCAGCGGCTGATCGGCAACGCCAACGGCAGTGGCCTCTTTGATCGGGTGTTCACCCAGTTCTCCCCGGAGGCGCCCCAGCTGGAGATCCTGGTGGACCGCGACCGTATGGCCTCCCTCGGCGTCGATTTTCAAAGCGCCATGCAAGCCTTTAGCCTGAACATCGGCTCCTTTTACGTCAACGACACCTTTGAAGGCGGGCGGGTGCGTAAGGTGTTCGTGCAGGCGGATGGCCCCTTCCGCACCACGCCCGACCAGCTGCGCTCGCTCTACACCAAAAATGCTGCCGGTGAGCCGGTGCCTCTCTCGGAATTCATTCAGATCAATCCGGTCACAGGCCCTGCGGTGATTCCTCGCTTCAATCTCTTCCGCTCCATCCTGCTGGAGGGCAGTCCAGCCCCGGGCCGCAGTTCCGGCCAGGCAATCAACGACATCCGCCAGCTCTTCGAGGAACTCTCCATCAACGGCGTCAGCTTCGATTGGACCGGCATCTCCCGCGAGGAGCTCCGGGCAGGTGCCCTGGCGATTGTGGTGTTCTCCCTCGGCATCCTCACCGCCTACCTGGTGCTTGCCGCCCAGTACGAGAGTTATACCGACCCCCTGATCATTCTGATGACGGTGCCGACAGCAATGCTCGGAGCGCTGCTCTTTCTCGCGGCCCGGGGTGAGGTGCTCAACATCTATGCCCAGGTGGGGCTGGTGATGCTGATCGGGCTGGCGGCCAAAAACGGCATCTTGATCGTGGATTTGGCCAACCAGCGCATGGAGGAGGGGGCCACCGCCCTGGAAGCCGCAGCGGATTCGGCCCGCTCCCGCTTCCGGCCGATCCTGATGACCGCCATCTCCTCCCTCTTCGGCTTCCTGCCGCTGGTGCTGGCCAGCGGGGCCGGTGCCCGCGGACAGGCCTCCCTGGGCACGGTGGTGTTTGGCGGCCTGGCGGTCGCCACGCTCCTCAGCCTGTTCGTGGTGCCCGTCTTTTATGTGGTGATGAAGCGGCTGACGCGGGGTGGCCCGCCGCCAACGCCGACCCTGCCGCCAGCGCAGATCCCCATCCCCTGAAGGAAGCCAGCCACGCTTGCGCCAACGCCCTGTGACACCGCCCCCTCCCCCCGCCAACACTCCCCTGGAGCCCAGCCCCCCGGCGGCGGCTCGTCCCCTCAGTGGCCGGCGGGTGGTGGCAGCGGGAGTGGTGGCCGGCATCGGCGCCCTGGCGATCGCCCTCTTTCTGCGCGCCCTTGTGGCTAACACCCCTGTGCGCGTGAGCTCCTTTGCGCTCTTCTGGGGCACGGTGCTGGTGGGGAGCTTTGGCCTGGTGGCTGGCATGGCGGTGGAGGCCGTGCGCCAGTTGCGCGACCACAACCCCGATCCCGCCTATCATCGCGGCGGTCGCGGCCGGGGTAGCGTCTAGAATAGAACGGCTGCGGGCAGGAGCAGGCATGACCTATTGCATCGGTTACTGGCTGGAGAAGGGGCTGGTGCTGGCCTCCGATTCACGCACCAACGCGGGGGTGGATTACATCTCCAGCTACAGCAAGATGCACATTTTTCAGCCGGCACCAGATCGGCTGTTTGTGTTGCTGGCGGCGGGTAGTCTGGCCACCACCCAAGCGGTGATCAACTGGATTCGCCGCGATCTCGATCGCCCCGCAGATCTAGATAACGGAGCTGGCAAGGATTTACGTCATTGCGACTATCTCTTTGAAGCAGCGGCCTATATTGGTCGCGTGAGTTTGGCGGTGCAGAAGGAGAGTGAAAGCGGCATGCGGCAAGGCAACACCAATGTCGGGGCCTCCTTCATCCTCGGCGGGCAGATCGGCGTGGAACCCCATGGCTTGTATCTGATCTACCCCCAAGGCAATGCGATCATGGCCACACGGGAGACGCCATTCCTGCAGATCGGCGAGAGCAAATACGGCAAACCCCCGTTCGATAATGTCGGCCATACCAATCTGTCGCTGGAAGATGCGGCGCGCCTCTGCCTGATCTCGGAAGTGATCACCCAACGCTCCAACCTCACCGTGGGGCCACCCTTCGAGCTGGTGGTGATCCCGGCGGGGAGTCTGTCGATCGCCCATCAGCTCAAGATCGAAGCCGATGATCCTGATCTGCTCGCCATGCGCGACATCTGGAGCGAGACCCAGCGGGAGGCGCTCTACCGCTTGCCCCGCCTGCCCTGGGAGCGCGGTGAGGCGAGCTGAGCGGTGGCACAGGCTGATCCCCCCCCGCTCCGATCCGCCGGGGGCTCGCTGTGGGTATCCACGGGTCATCTGCCCACAGAGGAGGTGGTGCGCCTGTTGGTGAACGAGGCCCACCGGCGCTTCAGCCCTGTCAAGGAAGGAGAGGTGGCCCGCTACATCCCGGCCCTGGCCCTGGCCAACCCCGACCATTTCGGCGTCTGCGTCGCCGCGACGGGCGGGCAGCTGTTTGAAGCGGGGGAAACCAACCAGCCCTTCAGCATTCAAAGCCTCTCCAAGCCCTTCCTCTTCGCCCTGATCTGTGAGGCCATCGGCGAGCGGCAGGCCCGGGAGAAACTGGGGGTGAACAGCACCGGCCTGCCCTTCAATTCCGTGTTGGCGGTGGAGCGCACCGAGGAGGGCCTCTCCAACCCGATGGTGAATGCCGGGGCCATCGCCGCCACAAGCCTGGCGCCAGGAGACTCCATGGAAGCGAAGTGGGCCTTCATCCAGGAGGGCTTCTCCCGCTTCGCGGATCGCCCCCTGGTGATCGATGAGGCCGTCCATGCCTCGGAGCTGGCGAACAACCGACGCAATGTGGGCATCGCCAACCTGCTGGAGGAGCAGGAGCGCATCTGGATGGATCCCGAGGCCGCCACAGAGCTCTACACCCGTCAGTGCGCCCTGAGCGTCACGGCCCGCGACCTGGCCCTGATGGCCGCCACCCTGGCCAATGGGGGGCGACATCCTCGCAGCGGTGAGCAGGTGATCGAGCCCTTGCTCTGTCAGCACGTTCTGGCCGTGATGGTGACAGCGGGGCTCTATGAAACCTCTGGCGATTGGCTCTACGACATCTGCCTGCCGGGCAAGAGCGGCGTGTCCGGCGGAATGATCACCGTGGCGCCCGGAAAGGGCGGGCTGGCGACCTACTCGCCACCGCTGGATGACAGCGGCAACAGTGTGCGGGGGCAGCTCACCGCCGCGTTCCTTTCGGAGCGGCTGGGGCTCAATCTCTTCGCCTCCAGACCGGCGCGGCGCGGCTAAGGCCAGTCGCCCAACCAACCCGCTCGCTGTGGTGTGACGGTCTCAAGGCCTGTTCACCCCGGCCGCCCGCATCGCCGCCGAGAGCGACCACACCTCTACCACCAGCTCATGCCAGGGCTGGATGGTGGCCATGTCGAGAGCCATGGGGGTGGGGGCGGCGGCGGCGCGGAGGGCGCGGGCGGCGCGGAGGCCAGCCTGGGCATCCCGCAGGCGCAGGGCGAGGCTGGCGCGGCCGTCATCGGCAAGCACGCGATCGGGGCAGTGGGCCAGGAGCTGGAGGCCGCGGGCGAAGGTCTCCTCGAAATCCGCCAGCAGGGGGTTGAGCACCTGATCCAGCAGGTCGCCCGGCTCGGGATCGGCCGGTCGGGGATCGTTCAGCCCCTTGTCGTTCGGTCTCTGGTCGGTGGGCTCCTGGTCGGCAGGCATCTGGTGGATCGCTCTCGGGTTGTTCGGTTTCTGCTTGTTCGGCCTCTGCTCGGCTGGTCCAGGGTCCGCGGGATGTGGGTTGGACCATCCAGGGAGGTTCGGTTCGGCCTGGCCAACTCCGTCTCCCCGTGCTGCGGGCCGGCGGAGCTCCTCGGGAAAGGAGGCATCAGAACGGCTCACCATGGGCTCACCTTAGGAAAGGCTCACCCCAGCATCAAGCCGCCCTCCTCGCTGAGGCTGGCGCGAGCGCTGCGGAGATCAAACAGCAGCTCCGCCAGGGTGAGACGCTCCAATTCCCGCTCGATCGCCCGCGTCAGGCGCTGGCGCAAGAGGGCCGCCACCCGCTCCGTGGCAGGATCGGTTCCAGGCGCCGCTCGGGGGTCATCGGCCGCAGGCATGGCCTGCCGGATCTCCACAGCCGCCGTGTGCTCCCGGGCATCTGGACCACAAGGCGAATTCCGGTCTTGCGGCGCATCCAGGCGCACGGAGGGCTCTGGCCTGCCCGGGGCACCGGCGGCCTTGGGCCAGGCGCCCACCGCCAGCAACACCCGGCTCAGCGACACGTCCTCGGATCGACAGGCCAGCCGATAGCCCCCCCGCCGGCCCCGCCGGGCCTGCAGCACCCCCGCCCGCCGCAGCCGCAGCAACAGCTGCTCCAGATGGGGCGCAGGCAGGGCCTGGGCGGCGGCCAGATCGTTCACCGAGCGCCAACGGCTCGGTTCCTGGGCCAGCTCCAAGAGGGCCTTGAGGGCCTGCACGCCCGTGCGGCCAATCACCCCCGCGCCACACCCTGGAGCCGCTCCAGCAGATGCTCCAGGGTGTAGCCGAAGAGCGCCGGATCGGGCTCTCCTTCCGGCAGATCCGCCAGCCCCAGCTCCTGCCAGCGCGCCTGCACGCGCGCCTCCAACGCGGCGTCGCGGGAGAGGGGTTCGCCCCAGGGATGGCGGCGCTCCGGCCCGATCTTGGTGGTGGCGTCAATCGCCAACCGGCCCCCCAGGCCGAGGCGTTCGCTGGCGAAATCCAAGCTGTCGAAGGGCGTGTCTTCCAGCACGAAAAGATCCCGCTGGGGATCGACCTGGGCACTGATCGCCCACACCACCTGGCGCGGGTCGCGGATGTTGATCGCCTTGTCGACCACCACCACGAATTTTGTGTAGGTGAATTGGGGCAGAGCGCTCCAGAAGGCCATCGCCGCGCGCCGGGCCTGACCGGGATAGGCCTTGTCGATGGCGATCACCGCCAGCTTGTAGCTGAGAGCCTCCATCGGCAGGAAGAAATCCACGATCTCCGGAATCTGCTGGCGCAGGATCGGGGTGTAGATGCGGTTGAGGGCGATGGCGAGCATCGCCTCCTCTTTGGGCGGGCGACCGCTGAAGGTGGTGAGGAAGATCGGATCCTGGCGATGGGTGACGCAGTGGAAGCGCACCAGAGGCGAGGCTTCGATGCCACCGTAAAAGCCCATGTGATCGCCGAAGGGACCATCAGGCAGCTCCTCGCCAGGGGTGATCGTGCCCTCCAACACCAGCTCGCTGTGCGACGGCACGGAGAGCTCCAGGGTTTTGCAACGGGCGAGGCGCACCCCCTCGCCGCCGTAAAGCCCGGCGAAGAGCCACTCGCTGAGCTGCACCGGGATCGGCGTCGCCGCGGCCATCACCAGCAACGGATGGACGCCGATGGCAATGGCGATCTCCAACTTGCGGCCCAGGGCCGCCGCCTTGCGCAGGTGCCGCGCGCCGCCCCGCACGCTCAGCCAATGCACCGTCATCGTGGTGGGCGACTGGCGCTGCAGCCGATAGACACCCACGTTGGGCGTGCCGGTTTCCGGGTCCTTGGTGATCACCAGACCGAGGGTGATCACCCCGCCCGCATCGCCTGGCCAGGGGCGCAGCAGGGGCAGGCGATCGAGATTCACCTCTTCCCCGCGGAGCACCACCTGGTGGCAAGGGGGGAAGAGGTCGCGGTCGGGCACGGCCCGCAGCAGATTCCAGGCGAGGCCGCCGTAGCGTTTCAGCTCCTCCAGTCCCTTGGGGGGGCGGGGCTGCTGCAGCAAGGCGAGCTTCTCCCCGAGCCCCTCCAGCTCCTCCGGTCGCTCCATGCCCATGCTCCACACCACCCGCTGCACGGTGCCGAGCAGGTTGACGGCCACGGGCATGGAGGCACCGCGGACGTTTTCAAAGAGCAGGGCCGGCCCGCCCAAGCCGAGCACCCGATCGGCGATGGCCGCCAATTCCAGATCCGGATCCACCGGGGCACTGATGCGGCGCAGTTGACCACGACGCTCCAGCACTTGGAGGAAGCCGCGCAAATCACGGCCCTGCTGGGCCATCACCCCGGCCACCCGGTCGTCAGCGAAGAGCGCTCACTCTGGCGGATCGCGGGGGCGTCTGATGGCCCGGATCCCTCCATGGACCTTCAATCACTCCGCAGGTGCTCGAAACAGACCCCTGTCGCGGCCAGCTGCCGCCATCCCAACCCTTCAACCAAAAACCATGGTGGAGAATCGCGGCTTGTTGTCCCGCGTCGCCATGCGCCAGTCCTCTCGAGCGGGTGCCCCAGGTCTGCTGGCGGCGTTGCGGGTCGGCCTCGCTGCCGCCTGTTGCGGCACCCTTGCGGGGATCCCCGCCGCCCTGGCCTGCACCCGCGTGCTCTACACCGCTGCCGATGGCACGGTGATCACGGGCCGCAGCATGGACTGGGCGGAAGACATGCGCTCCAATCTGTGGGCTTTCCCCCGAGGCATGGAACGGATGGGTGGCGGCGGTCGCCTCACCCCGCGCTGGCGCTCCCGCTACGGCAGCGTGGTGGTGAGCGGCTATGACCTTGGAAGCGCTGAAGGCATGAATGAAAAGGGATTGGTGGCTAATTTACTCTATTTGGCTGAATCCAATTACGGCGGGTCCAATGGCAAGCCTGTGCTTTCAATCTCGCTCTGGGCCCAGTATGTGCTCGATCAATTCGCGACGGTGGATGAGGCGGTGACTCAGCTGCGCGCCGAGCCCTTTCGCATCGTCGCCCCGAAGCTACCCAATGGCCAGGGGGCTCAGTTACATCTTTCTCTCTCCGATGCCAGCGGTGACTCGGCGATCCTGGAATACATCGACGGCAAACTGGTGATTCACCACGGCAGGCAATATACGGTCATGACAAATTCCCCCAATTTTGATCAACAACTGGCCCTCAACAGCTACTGGCAGAGCCTTGGCGGTCTGGCTTTCCTGCCAGGCACGGTGCGCGCGGCCGACCGTTTTGCTCGGGCCTCCTTCTTTCTGGCGACCCTCCCCCGCCGCCTCGATCCCGCCTACAGCTCAGCGGTGCCAGAGCACAGCTTCCCCCACCAGGCTCTGGCCAGCGTGCTCTCCCTGGTTCGTGGCGTCAGCGTTCCCCTGGGCGTCACCACTCCCGGCCAAGCCAATCTCTCCTCCACAATCTGGCGGGTGGTGAGCGACCAGAAGCGGCGGGTGCTGCTGTTTGACGCCGTGTCCTCCCCGAGTGTGTTTTGGGTGTCGCTCGACCGGATGGATCTGACCGCCGGGGCCCCCGCGCGCAAGCTCCAGGTGGCCGGAGGCAAGATGTATGCGGGGGAGACGGCCACCAGCTTTGTGCCGGCCACGCCCTTTCCCTTCCTTCCCGCCAGCGGCCTGACCCGGGTCGCCCCGTCCCCGGCGGGCCGCTGAGGGGGCGGGCCCTCCAGGCCAGGGCCCATCCGGAGATCCGCACGCGGCAGGACCCCCAGGACCAAGCCTGGCTGCCAAACTGAACAGATTCAGACGTTTCCAACAGGAAATGCCAGCCAACAGCGATTTCCAGCAGGCCATACAGGCCGCCCAACGCAGCGCCCTCGTCGGCCCGAACGTTCTTCAGAAAGCCCTGCCTGTCGTCGGCGGCGGCATGGTGCTTACTGCGGCCGGGGTGATGGGGGGCCTGGCCTTGATGGCCACCCAGCCATCGCTGTTCATGCCGCTCTTTTTCGTGGCATTAATCAGCAATTTCATCCTCTTTTTCGTCGCCCAGAATGCGGCCCTGAAGGCAAACAACAGCACCGCTCTTCCCCTTCTCACCACCTATAGCCTGCTCACCGGCTTCACCCTCAGCGGTATTGTCTCGGTGGCCATTAGCACAGCCGGCATTGGCGCCATCGGCACCGCGGCCCTTGCCACCGGCATCACCTTCATCGCCGCCTCCTTTTTTGGCCGTCGCATGAGCGATGACGTCGGGCAGGCCCTCAGCGGCGTGGTCGGGCTTGGCATCATGGGTCTGCTGCTGGCGATGGTGGTGCAGATTGTGGGTTCCATCTTCTTCCCCGGCTTTGGTGGTGGCAGTCTTCAGCTGATGATCGCCGGCTTCGGCACCGTGATCTTCACGGGCGCGGCCTTTGTTGACTTCTACACCATGCCCCGCACCTACAGGGACGATCAATACCTGGCGGGTGCTCTGGGAATGTACCTGACGTATGTCAACCTCTTCATCTTCATCCTGCAGTTGATCATTGCCCTCAACGGCGGCGGTCGCAGGGAATGAGCCCCGGGTTTTGAGCTCAGCCTCCCCAGCCCCCGCCAGAACCTGGCGGGGGCTTTTTGCTGGCCTCCCCCGTCTGCCACACTCGCCCGCAGCCGGCTGGTGCGTCCATGCAACTCTTTTATTTCCACACCTCAGAACGCGTGCCCGAGGTGGTGGGCGCGGCCGATGGCGGCCCCGACGCCGCGGTGGTGATCGATGTGCTGAGGGCCACCACCACCATCGCCTGCGCGCTCCACAACGGCGCCGAGGCCATCCAGGCCTTTGCCGACCTCGCTGAACTGGAGGGGGTGGCGGCGGCCTGGCCGGCGCAACAGCGGCTGCGGGCCGGGGAACGGGGCGGCAGGCGTGTCGAGGGCTACGACCTGGGCAACTCTCCCCTGGCCGTCACGCCGGAGGTGGTGGCTGGCAAGCGGATCTTCATGAGCACCACCAATGGCACCCGGTCACTGGCCGCCGTGCGGGAGGTGCCTCTGCTGCTCACGGCCTGCCTGCCCAACCGCACGGCCGTGGCCCGGCGGCTGATCGAACGCGACTGCCAACAGGTGTGGCTGGTGGGCAGCGGCTGGGAGGGGGCCTACTCCCTGGAAGACAGCCTGGCGGCCGGTGCGGTGGCCTCCGCCGCCATGGAGCTGGCGGTGGCCCCCCACCGGGGGGTGCGCTGCGGCAACGACGAGATGCTCGCCGCCCTGGCCCTCTGGCAGCAGTGGCGCCACGACACGGAAACCTGCCTGCGGGCGGCCAGCCATGGCCAGAGGCTGTTGGCCATCGGTGACCACGATGCGGATTTCGTCTGCTGTGCCGCCGTGGATTCCCTGGCCATCGTCCCTGTTCAGGCGGAGCCGGGAGTGCTGCGTGCCAGTTGAGGGGGCCTTGTCTTCCACAGGGCGTCCCCTACAGTTCGCCCCTGCGTTGACAGGACGGCAGTGAGCAGTTTTTTGGCGGCGGCCCTCCAGCTCACCAGCACGTCGGACCCGGAGGCCAATTTCGCCGCCGCCGAGGAGCAGATTGAAATGGCCTCCCGCCGGGGCGCGGAACTGGTGGGCCTACCGGAGAACTTCGCCTTCATGGGGGACGACCAGCGCCGTCTGGAGCTGGCCGCCACCCTGGCGGACCGTTGCCATCGGTTCCTGGTCACCATGGCTCGCCGCTACCAGGTGACCCTTCTGGGGGGTGGCTTTCCGGTGCCGGCCGGAGAAGGCTGCACCTTCAACCGAGCCGAGCTGATCGGGCATGAGGGCCAGCTGTTGGCCCGCTACGACAAGATCCACTTGTTTGATGTGGACATCCCGGATGGCAGCACCTATCGGGAGTCCGCCACGGTGCGGCCGGGCCAGGAGCTGCCTCCTGTGGTGGAGGTGCCAGGCCTGTGCCGGGTGGGCCTGTCGATCTGTTACGACGTGCGCTTTCCCGAGCTCTACCGCTATCTGGCCGGGGCCGGCGCGGAGGTGTTGCTGATTCCCGCGGCCTTCACCGCCTACACCGGCAAAGACCACTGGCAGGTGTTGCTCCAGGCCCGGGCGATCGAAAACACCGCCTACGTGCTGGCTCCGGCCCAAACCGGCCAGCATGAGGGTCGTCGCCAAACCCATGGCCATGCCTTGGTGATCGACCCCTGGGGCACGGTGTTGGCCGACGCAGGGCAAGCGCCGGGTCTGGCCATGGCCCCCGTCGACACCCAGCATGTGGCTCGGGTGCGGGCCCAAATGCCGAGCCTGCGGCACCGGCACCCCGCTCTCTTCTGAAGCGGCCATGGTGACCCAGCGATGGCGATGGGCGCTGCGCCGTCCCCCCCGACAGACGCTTGCCCTGCTAGCGGGCGGGCTCTTGCTGTCGCTGTGGGCCCTTCCCTGTCGGGCGGCCAGCAGCCTGTTCGCCTGGCGGATCAATCGGGAGGGGCAACTGGAGTTGCGCACCTCCCCCGACACCCTGGTGCGGGCCTTTTTCCAGGAGGGACGTCGGGGGCAGGGGCCCCGGGTGTGGTTTGACCTGCCCGGGGCTCCCCAGCGCGCCCGCAGCGTGCGGGGCGCGGGTGCGCTGGTGGAGGTGCGGGTCGGCAAACCCGACCCCCAAACCACCCGGCTGGTGCTGGAGTTCAGCCCGGGCACCCAACTCGATCCGCGCCAGCTGCGTCTGGTGGGTGTGGCTCGCGATCGTTGGCGCATGGATCTGCGGGGTCTGACCCGCCCCAGCCTGCCTCTCATCGGCGAAGGGGACCTGGACGCCCCGTTCTCGTCCCTGACCGCCTTCGGCCGCGGTCCCCGCTCGGGGAGCTTCACTCCCGCCACGATCACTCCAGTGCCCACCGGCAACCCGCCCAGCGCCCGCAACCTCCCCACCGTGCCGCGGGGACGCTTCCGGGTGGTGATCGATCCAGGCCATGGCGGTCCGGATCCCGGCGCGGTGGGGATCGGCGGCCTGCGCGAAACGGACGTTGTGCTGGATGTGGCCCTGCAGGTGGCTCAGCTCCTCCAGAACCAGGGTGTGCAGGTCTTGCTCACCCGCACCAGCGAGGTGGATGTCGACCTGCCGCCGCGGGTGGCCCTGGCCAACAGGAGTGGCGCCGATCTGTTTGTGAGTCTGCATGCCAACGCGTTGAGCATGGACCGGCCGGATGTCAACGGCATCGAAACCTTTTACTTCCAGGGCGGCCGCTCCTATGAATTGGCCCTCTCCATTCAGCAGCAGCTGATGGCGGTCTCTCCGGGCACGCCCGATCGCGGCGCCCGCCCCGGCCGCTTTTTCGTGATCCGCCGCACCGTGATGCCCTCGGTGTTGACGGAGATGGGTTTCGTCACTGGCGAGATCGACGCCCCCCGACTGGCGGACGCGCGCGTCCGGCAAAGCCTGGCCGCCGCCGTGGCCAAAGGCATTCTCAACGCTCTGGGCCAATGACGGACCTGTGACCAGTCAACCCATCGGCTTGTTTGATTCCGGCGTCGGCGGGCTCAGCGTCTGGCGTGAGATCGCGCGCCAACTTCCCACGGAATCGAGCCTTTACGTGGCGGACAGTGCCCACGTGCCCTATGGAAGCCGAAGCAGCGCGGAGGTGCTGGCCTTTTGCGAAGGCCTCTGCCGTTTTCTGATCGCCAAGGGGTGCAAAGCGATCGTGGTGGCCTGCAACACCGCCTCTGCCGTGGCGCTTGAGGTGTTGCGCGAGCGCCATCCCGATGTGCCGATTCTGGGTCTGGAACCCGCTGTGAAACCGGCGATTTCCCTCAGCAAAACCAAAGTGGTCGGGGTGATGGCGACGCCGGCCACCTTCCAGGGCCATCTGTTTCGGGCCACGGTCGGTCGTTACGCGAAAAATGTGCGGTTGGTGGAGCAGGTGTGTCTGGGCTTGGCGGACTGCGTGGAATCCGGCGCCTCGGAGGAGGACCTGGAGCGTCTGCTGTGGAGCTTTCTGACGCCAATGCTCGATGCCAACGCGGACACCATCGTGCTCGGCTGCACCCATTACCCCTTTGTGATCGACACCATCCGCCGCCTGGCGGGTCCGGAGCGGCGGGTGATCGATCCGGCGCCAGCGGTGGCCGCCCATCTGGCCCGAGTGCTCAGCGAGCGGAATCTTGCCGCCAGCGCCGACGCCCGGGGTGGGCACCAGTTCTTCACCACGGGTTCGGCGGCCCACTTCGACGCGGCCTGCCAGCGACTCCTGGGCCTGGCCGCGGCCTGCGCGGAGGTCCGCTGGGCCACGGAGGCCAGGGGCCAGCTGGTTGTCTGCGAACCAACCGGCGCAGCTGCCCAACAGCAGGCACCATACGCCTTCTAAACTCCCTCCATCAGGGAGGTGTTGTGAGCACGGTTGCGGAACTGCTTCTGCCGGTCGCGGCCGATTTGGATGTGTTGGTCGCTGATCTTCGCCAACTCATTGGCGCTCGCCATCCGATTCTGCAAGCGGCGGCGGAGCATCTGTTCGCCGCTGGCGGCAAACGTCTGCGGCCAGGGATCGTGCTGCTGATTTCACGCGCCATCTCGTCCGATGGCCTGCTCACGCCGCGGCACCGGCGCCTGGCGGAAATCACAGAGATGATCCACACCGCCTCGTTGGTGCATGACGATGTGGTCGATGAGGCCGCCACCCGGCGCGGCGTCGCCACGGTGCACAGCCGCTTCAACCACCGCGTTGCCGTGCTGGCAGGTGATTTCCTGTTTGCCCAAGCCAGCTGGCATCTGGCCAACCTCAACGATCTCGACGTGGTGAAGTTGCTCAGCCGAGTGATCATGGATCTGGCGGATGGCGAAGTGCGCCAGGGCCTGTTCCGCTACGACACGGGTCAGACCTTTGAGGCCTACATCGAGAAGAGCTACTGCAAAACCGCCTCCCTCATGGCGAATAGCGCCCGGGCGGCGGGAGTGCTCTCCGGCCTGAGCGAGCCCCAGCTCGATGCCCTCCATCGTTTCGGCCGGCAATTGGGTCTGGCCTTTCAGGTGGTGGATGACATCCTCGACTTCACCGGCAGCGACCAACAGCTGGGCAAGCCGGCGGCCAGTGACCTGGCCTCCGGCTATCTCACGGCTCCTGTGCTCTATGCCCTGGAAGAACAACCGGCCCTCGCCGGGCTGATCGAGAGGGAGTTTTCCAATGCCGGGGATCTGGATCAGGCCCTGGCCCTGGTGCGGGAGTGCGAGGCCATCCCTCGTGCCCGTGCCCTGGCGGGCGACTTTGCCCGCCAGGCTCACGAGGCCATCGACTGGCTGCCCCCCTCCGAACCCCGCGCCGCCCTGCGCGCTCTGCCCGATTACGTGCTCAGTCGCCTGAGCTGAGCGGGTTCTTCCGGGGCAGTCGCACCTGCCGCAGCGACCGCCAGCAGTGCGCCTCCGCTGGATAGTCGCCAGGGTCCAGGCCCGGGGCGAGCAGCACATGCACGCGGCAGCCCGCCAACACGGCCGAGAGAGCGCCGGCGGGAGAGTCTTCAAAGGCCCAGCAGCTCGCGGCGGGCACCCCGAGACGATGGGCCGCAAGCAAGTAGGGATCCGGCGCGGGTTTGCCGGCGCTGAGCTCGGGGTCATCCCCCATCACGCGCTGTTCAATGGCCTGCAACCAGCTGTGCGGTGCGCACTTGCGGGCCACCGCCTCCCGGGTGCTGCTGGTGACCATGGCCATCGGCAGCCCAAGGTCCTGACAACAGGCCACCAGGGCCTCGGCCCCCTCCACGGGCCGGGCGTCGGGCATCAAGCGCCGCGCCAGCGGCTGTTGCACCGCCAGCAACGCCTCCGCCGAGGGAGCTGGCACCCCGGTGCGCCTGGCGATCCACTGCCGCACCCGCTCCACACAATCCAGCCGCCGGCGACCCCGCAGGTGCAGCAGATCTCGTTCGCTCAGAACGATCGCGAACTGACCTGCGGCCTCCCTCCAGGCTTGGGCATGGAGCGGCTCGGTGTCCAGCAGCAAGCCATCCAGGTCGAAGAGGCAGGCGGCTGGCGGGGGCAGGGGCGGGGTCATGGGTCCAGCCTGAAGGATCATGGGCCTGGCGGGCCTGCCCCCTCAGCCGTCCGCTGATGGATCCTCCTCGGGGAACAACTCCTCCAGATGGGTTTCCAGGGTCGTGACCAGGAGCACCATCGCCGCCCGGCCATCCAGGTCAGGGCCGCTCACCTGGGCAATCCAGCGGCGGGCCAGGTGTTCAATCTGATGAAACAGAGGTCCGCCCCGCCGCAGGGTGGCCATCACCCGCTCCAGGCTGGCCTGATCGAGTTCCGGGGGCAGTCCCACCACATAGCGCCGCCCATCCTCGCCGATGTAGGAGAGCTGACCCTCCTCATCCAGGCTTGGAGCGGCATGGGGCGTGACCGGGGAGGCCTCCTCCGGTTCAGCCCCCCCATCCTTGTTCCACGCCATGCTGTGTTCGGCGACGATTCTTCCTGCCTAACGCTCCTGGCGCCCCTTGCCAAGTGGGGATCAGCACGACTGATCATCGCCGCCCCCTCGAAGGCTTGACGGGATCCCCCCCCGCCCAGCCAGGCTGGTTGCCTGATGCGGCATGGCCATGGATCAGTTCTCGTTCCATGGACCGTTCGCCTATCGCTGGATCGATGACGTACCCGTGGAGCGCATCGATCTGCGCAGCGGTGAACGGCGTTCCATCGAGATGGGCTTGGGCCGGATTCCACCAGTGGCCCGGGAGGCCGATCCGGCCAGCCCGCCCCTGCCCCTGGGGGAGGCCCACAGCGACGATGGACCCGCCGAAGCCACAGAAACCCTGGTGCGGGCAGCCATGGCGGCCTGGAATTGAGGGCCATGGCGGAGGGCGGCCAGCCCCAGCCGCTCAGCGGTTGAGCCGTTCCATTCGCCAGGTGACGAACGTGCCCACCGGGCTCCAGAGCAGATAGGGCACCAACAAGAGCGCGGCGGGCAGGCTGTGCGGCAGCACCACCACGGCCAAGGCCACCCCCCAGACCCAGCCCGCGAATCCCACCGCTGTGCCGCTGCGCAGGGTCCTGGTGCGGCAGATCAGCCAGGTGTAGCTCTGCACCAACAGCAGCAGCGCCAGATATCCCACCAACAGCCACCGTTGGCGGCTGGAGAGCCAGAGCAAAAGGGCCGAGGCATAGAAGCAGGCGTAGATGAGCAGCCAGATCAGGGGGATCAGGCGTTCAATGGTGAGCCAGCGCGGTCGACGCAGCCGCAGAAACCAGGCGAAGTCGTCCCGGGAGGGCGTCAGGGCGACCACCACGGCGACCATCACGGCGGCGAGCAGGGCGGCGATGGGGAGCCAGGCTGGCATGTCCTGGTGACGGTTGCCGCCACGATGGCGCAGGGGAGGGGGCCTTGCGCTTAAGTAAGGCCAGTTGCCACCTCCCGCGGATGCCTGAGGTCACCATCGAGTCGGTGCTGCAGGAACAACGACTCTTTGCGCCCCCAGAGGATCTGGCCGCCGGGGCCCGCATCGGCTCAATGGAGGCCTATCGGGCTCTGGTGGCCAGGGCAGAGGCCGATCCGGAGGCCTTTTGGGGTGAGGCTGCCCGCGAGCAACTCTGGTGGTTCGAACCCTTCCACACGGTGCTCGATTGGAGCCAGCCGCCGTTCGCCCGCTGGTTTGAGGGAGGCATCACCAACCTCTCCGTCAACTGTCTGGATCGCCACCTGGCAGGACCCCGCGCGGAGAAGACCGCCCTGATCTGGGAGGGGGAGCCGGGTGACGGACGTCGCTTCACCTACCGGGAGCTGCACGCGGAGGTGTGTCGGGCGGCCAACGCCCTCAAGTCCCTGGGGATTGGCAAGGGGGATCTGGTGGCCCTCTACATGCCGATGGTGCCGGAGGCGGCCATTGCCATGCTCGCCTGCGCCCGTATCGGTGCCCCCCACTCCGTGGTGTTTGGCGGCTTTTCCGCCGAAGCCCTGCGCGACCGGCTGATCGATGGGGCCGCCAAGGCGGTGATCACCGCCGATGGCGGCTTCCGCAAAGACAAGGCGGTGGCCCTCAAGCCGGCGGTGGATGCGGCCCTGGCGGAGGGCGCCTGCCCGACGGTGGAGCATGTGCTGGTGGTGCGTCGCACGGGCGAAAGCCTCGCCCTGACGCCCGGCCGCGACCACTGGTGGCACGAGCTGGTGCCGGGCCAGAGCGCCGACTGCGCGGCGGAGCCGATGGCCAGTGAGGATCGCCTGTTTGTGCTCTACACCTCCGGTTCCACGGGCAAGCCGAAGGGCGTGGTGCACACCACCGCTGGTTACAACCTCTGGGCCCATCTCACCTTCCAATGGATTTTTGACATTCGCGAAGACGACATCCACTGGTGCACAGCGGATGTGGGCTGGATCACCGGGCACAGCTACATCGTCTACGGACCGCTCTCCAATGGCGCCACCACGGTGATGTATGAGGGAGCGCCCCGCCCCTCCAAGCCCGGCGCCTTCTGGGAGGTGATCCAGAAGCACCGCTGCACGATCTTCTACACAGCGCCCACCGCAATCCGCGCCTTCATGAAGAGCGGCCGGGAGGTGCCCGATCAATACGACATGAGCAGCCTGCGGATCCTCGGCAGCGTGGGCGAGCCAATCAATCCGGAAGCCTGGATGTGGTATCGGGAGGTGATCGGCGCCAACCGCTGCCCGGTGGTGGACACCTGGTGGCAGACGGAAACCGGCGGCGTGATGATCAGCCCCCTAGCGGGCGCAACGCCCACCAAGCCCGGCTCCTGCACCCTGCCCCTGCCGGGCATCGCCGCCGACATCGTGGATCTGGACGGCAACTCCCAGCCGGTGGATGCGGGTGGCTACCTGGCAGTGCGTCGCCCCTGGCCGGGGATGATGCGCACCGTGCACGGCGATCCCGACCGCTTCCGCCGCAGCTACTGGGAACACATCCGCCCGGCGGACGGCAGCTGGCTCTACTTCGCGGGGGATGGCGCCCGGCGCGACGCGGATGGCTATTTCTGGGTGATGGGCCGCGTCGACGACGTGATCAACGTGAGTGGCCATCGGCTGGGCACAATGGAGATCGAGAGCGCGCTGGTGAGCCATCCCGCCGTGGCGGAAGCCGCTGTGGTGGGCCGGCCCGACGATCTGAAGGGGGAGGGCATTGTGGCGTTCGTCACCCTGGAGGCTGGCCGCATGGGCGATGACGCCCTGGTGGCCGACTTGCGGGCCCATGTGAGCAAGGAGATCGGACCGATCGCCCGGCCGGATGTGATCAAGTTCAGCGAAGCCCTGCCCAAAACCCGCAGCGGCAAGATCATGCGGCGCATCCTGCGCTCCCTGGCCTCCGGCCAGGAGGTGAGCGGCGACACCAGCACCCTGGAGGATCGCAGCGTGTTGGATGCCCTGCGGGTGTGAGGGGTTCTCAAGGCGGTGCCACCCTCCAGGCTTGCCGAGCACTCCGGTGGCGATGCTTGGGCGCAGTGGCGCGGCGCTGGCTCACCTGGAGACTGGAAGGGGAGTCTGCTGTCAAGGTAGACGAGCGGCCTGATCTTGAGGGCAGCTCGAAAAATCACTTTTGGCCTGCCGCGACTGGCCAGCGAGGTCAGTGACAGCAAGGGATTTTACTCCGGGAGGCGAGGAGGAGGCGGAATTTTTCGAGCTGCCCTTGAGGCGGATCCTGAGGGCTGTAGTTGTGCTGTGGTCATCGCAGTTCACAACAAACTCCCTCAAAAAATCATCTCACACCTGCATTATCCCTCTCAGGCCTGGATCATCAATAAAGACGTTCTGGTCACCGCCCAGGGCTGCCTCAAGGTCAAGTTGAGGTCCCGCAAATGGAGTTGAAGAACGCGGACCGTCCTGGCTGGGCACAAATGACGACGGGTCTGTCGATGAACAGGCGCCCTGATCCCCGGCTTCCACAGGACTTTTGGTCAGCCCTGGGTCACCGCCCCAGCTGGCGGAGGCCTCCTCAAGCGGTGAGCACCACATCGTTGAGCAACAGGGCTGGATGGCTGGCGGTCCCGAGCTGGGCCACCTCCAAGGCCGCGCCGACGCCACTGCCATCGCGGTCAAAACGCAGAAGGCCGGTGGTGGTGTCATAAAGGAAGCGCTGGAACGGGGTGGTGGCGGCGCTGAGGCCAGCGGCGGCGGCAAACTGATTGGTGTTGAGGCTGGTCTGGGTGCCAAAGCCTCGGTAGATCAAGCGACTGAAGGAGAGCTTGTCACTGCCACTGGTGAAATCCATCAGCAGGTCACGGTTGCCTGGCCCTGGCGTAGTGGTGAAACGGAAGGTGTCCAGACCACTCCCCCCGGTGAGGGTGTCCTCCCCCTGCCGGCCAACGAGGGTGTCGTTGCCCCCCAGGCCCTGGATCTGATCAGCGGCGGAGGTACCGGCAAGCAGCTCGGCGGCGGCGGTGCCCTGGAGGTTGAAGCGGAGGTTGAGGCTGGTGTTCACCAGCATCTGGGCCAGGCCCGTGGAGCTGTTCCAGACGTTGAAGCTGGCGGCCAAGGCCCCCGTGCCGCTGATCGTGCCCGCGTTGACCCAGGAGACGACAGGACCCGAGGAGCTCACGATGAGGCTGTCATCAGCGCCACCGCTGATCAACAGCTGATGACGCTGCGACAACGGCGGCAGCTCGAAGGAGCCGCTGGCAAAGCCAAGGGCGGGGGCGGTGAGACGATTGAGCCAGTTGAAGCCGGCCTGATCCTGGATGTCGCCAAGGGTGAGATTGAGGCTGTTGCTGCCTGTGCCGTTGAGATCAAAGGCCTCCAGGGAGCTGAGGCGGGAGGAGCCGGAGCCGTTGGAGGCGCTCTGGCTCGCCACCCTGGCCAGTTCGAGGCTCAGACCGCCACCATCAAAAGCCAGCGTGTCGAAGCCGCTGCCGCCATCCACGCGGGATAGCCGGCTGAGGTTGCCTGCCGCGCCGAAGGGGTTGGCAAGGGCGATGAGGTTGGAGTTGTTCAGCAGAAAGCGGTCGTCGCCCTGGCCGCCGAACAGCACATCGGCGCCGCCATTGCCGATGATTGTGTCCTGACCACTATTGCCGACAAGGGTTTCGCTGGCGCTGGTGCCAGTGAGGAGGTCGGCCGCGCTGGTGCCAAGCTGATTGACAAGGGAGCTGGAAAAGGCGCCGCTTGTGGAACCCAAAATGACGTAGGAGCAGCCAGCGCTGGGCAGGAACGGACCGGGGTCGGCCCTATCGGCGCCAATGAGAAGATCCGCCAGGCCATCGCCATTCACATCCCCTGCGCTGGCAACACTGGCGCCGCTGGCATCGCCCGCGCATTGGCCGTGGATGACGAAGCCACCACTGCCGCTGGCGATGGCCGACAGTTCCACAGCAGTGGTGTTGGTTTTGCCAAACACCACATAGCTGCGGCCCGTCCCCCAACCCGCGTCGGAGTCGCTGCTGCGCGCACCGATCAGCAGATCAGAGAGTCCATCCCCGTTGATGTCACCGGCGCTGGCCACACTGGTACCACTGAGATCCCCGAAGGACTGGCCATTGATCACAAATCCACCAACCCCGTCGCTGATGGCGCAAAGCGGAACAGTGGTGCCGGTTGTTTTGCCGAAGATCACATAAGAGCGCCCCGCCGACAGGCCAGAGGGGGGATCTCCGTAGCGTGCCGCGACCAGAAGATCTGCCAGCCCATCACCGTTGACATCGCCCGCTGAGGCGACGGTTCGGCCGCTGTAATCAAACTCGCATTGCCCCGTGATCACAAACCCGCCCATGCCGCTGGCAACGCTGGACAACTCGACGGGTGTGGTCGCGGTCTGACCGAACACCACATAAGAGCAGCCTGCGGTGGAGCTGAAGGGGGTGTTGCCACCGGAGGCTCCGATGAGAAGATCCGCCAGGCCATCGCCATTCACATCCCCTGCACTGGAGACGCTGGTGCCGCTGACATCGCCCAGGCATTGGCCCTGGATCACGAAGCCGCCAACACCGCCGGCGATCGCTGAAAGGTTGACGGCGTCGCTGCTGGTTCGACCAAAGATCACATAGGAGCGACCGGCGAAGGGGCCGGCGGGCGGATTGGCACTGGAGGCTCCCACCAGCAGATCGCTCAGCCCGTCGCCATTCACATCGCCCGCAAGGGCCACGCTGCTGCCGCTCAGGTCATTCGCGCACTGGCCATGAATGACAAACCCACCCAGGCCCAGGGCAACGGCGGATAGCTCAATCGCCTGGCTGGTCGTTTGCCCGAACACCACATAGCTGCGGCCAGCGGACAGGCCAGCCGCCGCCGCGCTGAGGGGTGCGCCGATCAGGAGATCCGCCAGACCATCGCCATTGATGTCTCCCGCACTGGACAGGCTGCTGCCACTCTGATCCCCGGCGCATTGTCCGCGGATCACAAAGCCCGAGCCACTGGCAGCGACGTCGCTCAGGGACAAGGGACTGGAGGGGAGACTGGCACCGCCGAACACCACGTAGGAACATCCCGCGGTGCCACCTGCTTTGGGAGCGCCAATGAGCAGATCAGCGAAGCCGTCGCCGTTGATATCCCCGACGCCGGCAACGCTGGTGCCACTGTCATCGAAGGAAGAGGCGCCCTGGATCACAAAACCGCCAGAGCCCGCCGCGATGGCGGACAGGTTGATCCAGGCGTCATCATCACGGATGGTGGCGCTGGCAGCCCCAGCCGTGCCGATCGTGTAGGCGGGGCTGGGGGCGAGGGTGAGGCGGATCGTTTCATCCGCCTCCCGGCTGCCATCGGCGACGGGGTCCACAGAGACCGTGGCCGTGGCGGAGCCGGGAGCGAAGGTGAGTGACTTGGTGGCCGGCGGGATGGCGATGCCGCTGTAATCAAGGCCGAGGCTGGCGCTGCCACTGACCGTGTAGTTGACCGTCAGGGCCGCTGCGGTGGACCCATCGCGGGAGAAGGTGTAGGTGATCCTGTCAGGGCCATCTTCCATCACCAGCGCTGGCGCCACCGATACGCTGACGACAGGAGGCAGGGGAAGGCTGGCCGCAATGGTGTCTTGGACGATCAGCTGGCTCAAGCCGCTGGTGCTGTTCCACACGGTGTAGGTGCCCGCAAACGCGCCGCTGCCTGTGATCGTGCCCAGGTTGGTCCAGAGTCCGTTCGTCAGCGAGAGTCTGTCGCCAGCGTTGCCGCGGACCAGGAGCTGATGGCGCCGCTGCTGGGAGGGCAGGACAAACGAGCCGCTGCTGAAACCAAGGGAGGGGGCAGAGACGCTGTTCAACCAATTCAGGCCGCTCAAGTCCTGGATGTCTGGTAAGGCAAGGGTGAGCGCGTTGTTGCCACTCCCCGTGAGCTCGAAGGCCTCAATCGAGACCAGACGGGAGGAGGCGTTGGCGCTGGAGGCGGAAGCGGCGGCGACAGACGCCAGATCGAGCACCAGGCCGCTGCCCGCCAACGCCACGCTGTCGATGCCGCTGCCCCCGTCGATGCGGGCGAGTTGGGTGGTGTTGCCTCCGGCGCCCATCGGGTTGGCGAGGGCGGTGAGGGTGTTGGCGGGAAGCACAAAGCGGTCATTGCCGCGCCCGCCGTGGAGCACATCGGCGCCGCCATTGCCGACGATCGTGTCGTTGCCAGCGTTGCCGATGAGGGTTTCGCTCGCGCTGCTGCCGCTGAGACGGTCGGCGGCGGTGGTGCCCAGCTGATCCACAAAACTGCTGAGAATCGCAGCGGAGGTGGAGCCAAAAATCACATAGCTTCGGCCCGCATCCGAGCTGCCTGCGGGATCATGGAAGGGGGCGCCAACGATGAGGTCAGCCAGGCCATCGCCATTCACATCGCCGGCTGCTGAAACGCTGAAGCCACTCAAATCTCCACCCAGCTGACCGTTGATCACAAAACCGCCAACACCGGTCGCCACAGCGGACAGCTCAACCGCCGTGGTGGCTGTTCGTCCGAACACCACATAGGAGCGACCAGCACCGCTGGGGCCGATGGCCGGCGCGCCGATGAGCAGGTCGGCGAGGCCATCGCCATTCAGATCACCGGCACTGGTCACGCTGCGACCACTCTGATCACCAGCCGCTTGGCCGTGGATCACAAAGCCACCACTGCCGGCCATGACGGCGGAGAGCTGGATCGGCCCCGTGGAGGTCTTGCCGAAGACCACATAGCTGCGTCCGGCATCACCCCCGGCCGCCCCGTCAGCGAGGGGAGCCCCGACGACAAGATCGGCCAGACCGTCGCCATTGACATCCCCCGCGCTGGCCAGGCTGCGACCGAGCTCCTCCTCCAGAGAGGATCCATGGAGGACAAAGCCTCCACTGCCGGAGGCCACGGCGGAGAGCTGGATCGCGCCGGTGCCGGTCTTGCCGAAAATCACATAGGCGCGCCCCGCATTGGTGCCCGTGGCGGTATCGGCAAAGGGAGCGGCCACCAGCAGATCGGCCAGACCATCCCCGTTGACATCGCCCGCGCCAGCCAGATGAAAACCACTGCCATCAAAAGCACTCTGGCCCGCAATCACAAACCCTCCCACCCCCGCCGCGATGGCGGAGAGGTTGACGGCAGCGGCGGAGGTTTTGCCAAACACCACGTAGGAGCGCCCGGCATCGACTCCGCTGCTCGGATTACCCATGTAGGCGCCGACCAGGAGATCCGTCAGCCCGTCGCCGTTCACATCGCCGGCATTGGCCACGCTGTAGCCGCTGAAGTCGTAAGCGGATTGGCCGTTGATGACGAAGCCGTCGCCGCTGCCACTGGCAATGGCCGCAAGCGAGACAGGAGCACTGGTCGACCGACCGAACACCACATAGGAGCGGCCCGCGGAGGAACCTGCCGCCGGATCGCCGCCGAAGGCGCCCACAAGCAGATCGGCAAAGCCATCCCCATTCACATCCCCCGCCCCGGCAACACTGCGACCGCTCTGGTCGTAGGCCGCCTGGCCATGGATCACGAAGCCGCCGGAGCCGGAGGCCACAGCGGAGAGGTTGAGGGCACCGGTGGATGTCTTGCCGAACACCACATAGGAGCACCCCGCATTGGTAGCGCCATCGGGATCGCCGTAGTGGGCGCCCACCAGGAGATCCTCCAGCCCGTCTCCGTTGACGTCGCCAGCGCGGGAGAGTGAGCGGCCACTGTTCTCCGTTGCCCGGCCATTGATCACGAAGCCCCCTGTGCCCGCAGCGAGGTCGGAGAGGTCAACGGCTCCAGGAGCAGCGGCTTCCACCGCCACGAGACGCCCACCAGCCGTGAGCCAATGTTGGTCGTTGGCGGCGGCGCTGGCGGGCGCCGGCAGACCGCGCAGGAGGGCTGAAAATCGCTCTCCCTCATCCCCCGGAGTGTCCCGAGGACCATTCAGCCGTTGATCAAAGGCGTGGCCCAGCTCCTCCAGCAATACCGCCTCGAGCTCCGCCACGGTGGCCTGGCGGAGCCAGTCGTTGTTGAGGTAGATCGCCTCACCGCCGGCGGCCCTGGCGCTGGCATAACCGGCCTGGACAGCGCCCATGGCGCTGCCATCTAGAAGCACCAGCGGCAGAGCGAGGCTGCCCCGGCGCAGCTCCCCGCGCAACCGGCCGACAACAGGCCCCACCGCTCCGTAGACCGCGAATAACAGGCTGTGGAAGGCTTCGCTGGAGGAGGTCCAGCGGGCAAGCCTCTGCTCCACCAGCTGGCTGGCCAGCGGTAGGGCCGCTGGCATAGCTGGATCCAGGGCCAGAGAGAACAGATCTGACATCCAACCTGGCGGCGAGAGTTGGCTTGGAGTTTATAGGAACTCCCTTGCGACAAACGTCCGCAGCCGGGCTCGAATCAGCTTCACGGCATGGGTCACGCAGCACCAGGCCAGGAGGCCCTGCGTTGCTCGCTACCGTTCTCCGCAGAAACCAGGCAGGAGCAGAAGACGGGCCGGAGCAGAGGAACTCAACCGGGGTATCGTTCCGCCCGGATCACAGAGCTCGGGCCTCCTGGATGGCCTGTTGCGAATCCTTACCAAGTCGCTGGGCAAAGACTCGGATCTGCGCCAACAGCATCGCTTTGGCGGGATGGATAACGATGCGCGGTTGCGTCTGGACAATGCGGAAGCTGTAGTCTTCCAACAGCACGGCCCTGGGTGGTGAGCATGAACCAACCCGGATGGCTGTGATCGCGCAGGCCATGCTCCCCGTCTGACGGTCTCAAGTGGTGTGTTTGCGATGTTTCAAGTTGCGCATGGCCTGGCTCAGCAACTGGTCGGAAGGCAGGGCCAGCATGCGGAAGAAGAGAGCGGACGCCAGAGCCGTGATGACAATCCTCACGCTGTTCAGAAGCAGTTGAAGCTGCCGCTGTTGGCGCTGTTGGCCGAGATTGCTCCGGAATTGACGCTGCTCGTTGGCGAGGGCCTCACGAATGTCAGCTCGGCGTTGCTCAAGTGTGGCCCTGCTCTGACCGGATGGAGGCGCGATGCGGGCGTTCAACTCAGCAATAGAGGTGATCGACAGAAGGCGTTGGCTGGCCAACCGCTGTTCACTTTGCAGTTGCTCAAGGCGAGACTGTTGACTGGCGTTGAACTGGATCAAAAAGAAGACACTGGAAAGTATCTGGAGCGGTACAAGAGTGAAATGGATGACCGAGAGAAAGACACAGATACGCCGGAACCACGTTTTTCGTGCCGATCCACCCATCATCTCAACAGGGCAAACTCCAAGGCCAATACAGTGCAGGCAGGCGGCAGTGATAACAATCGGTGCATTGGCTATCACTACGTTGGTAGCATTCAGATACCAGGTGGGAGTGAAAACCTGAAAGGGCAGGACGGAGATGACGAGAGAGGTGCCATAAAGCACCAGCAATACCAAGGCGGCCTGCCTGAGGCGAATGGACAGGAGAAAGGCCTGCTGCCGATTTCGCCGGTTCGTCACCGATGGATCTGGAAGGATGGTGGCCATGAAGATGAAATGCTATTGCGGAGAAGAACTGTGGCGTTAGGGAGACTCTGGAAAACCCCTCAGCGGCACCTGTGAGAGCACGGAGCTCCCAGTTGGTCAAAGGACAGCGTCCACTGGCGACCGGTTGTCCAGAGCCTCCTTAGGGGATCTTGATTAGGCAGCAAGCTCCGCTCGTGCTCTGGACCAATTCCAAGTCAAGGCTGGGCTTACCTTCTTTTCTTGCCCGAGTGGCTCGGTTTGGGATTGGCGGAGCTTGCTGCCTATCAAGTAGGGGATTGGTCCGCTGAGACCACTCCAGAGGCTGACTGTTCCAGTCTCGACAACAGCTGATCCGGCATCAAGCCGTGGAGACAGCTCGGCACTGATGTTATCAAGAATACAATCAGACCAGCTCAGGTCGCTGAGGGTGGGCGACCCACGGCCAGACACCACCCCATCAGCAGCCACTGCTTCAACCACGAGCCGCACAACGGCGTGGGCCGGTGCGCACAGGAGAACAGGGGAGACAGTGGCAACCTGCTGAATCGATCGACGAAAAGTCATTGCAGATCAAATGGCTTTCAATGAGCACAATAGCACCCATCTTCTGTTGTTTCTCCCAGCGCGTATTGGCTTGTGCCAAGAAACTTAAGCTCAGTCGCCCCGATCAGCATTGACGCAGATTGAACATTGCGCGTCTGCGAATCTTTCCGCTGGTGACGATGACAGCTTCAGCGGCTGCTGCCGGCGGACAATCCGCCGAGGCCAGCCAGCCTGAGCCGAGTTTATGGGATCGACACAGAGGCCATTCACCAGCACCGAGAAGCGGTTGATGGGGGAAAGAGTCGTACGGCGAGCCTTGCTGAAGCGCCCTTGAGGGAGGTTCCCTCAAGGGCGTGCTCAAACAGGACGCAGATCACTCCTCCAGGGAAATCAAGCGCCGGATTTCATCGCTCACAAAGCCGATCAATGCCGGGTTGCGCGCGCCTGGCAGCGTGATCACATCATAGAGCTCCTCCACCAGCCCCTCCATGCGAATCCAGTGCACGGCGTCGCCCGTGCGCAGATCCACCACCTGAATGCCGCAGCGGGCCTCCACGTTCCGCCGGGTCAAGGCCTCATCCAGGGGTAGGCCGGAGAAGGTTGTGTTGTGGCGCGCCTTGGAGGTGCCGAGCAGGGCGTAATCACCGTGGAAGGCCACGCCCCGCAGATAGCCGGCGCAGAAGCTGAGGGGCTCAAACCGGCCTGTGGCCAGATCCACCCGGCCAAACTCCCCGGTGCCGGAGTTGCAAAGCCACAGCTGATCCCGATACCAGCGGGGGGAGTGGGGCATCGAGAGGCCTGAAGCCACGACCTCGTTGGCCTCCACGTCGATCAGCACACCGCCATCCCGCCGGTGTTCGCGCCAGCCGTCAGCTGCGTCGCTCGCTGCCACGGCGGTCACGTAAGCGGGCTGCCCCTGCCGCATCGCCAGACCATTCAGGTGGCAGCGATCTTCCGCCGCCAGGCGGCTGATGAAGGGCGGTCGCCAGAGGGGGCGGAAGCTGTGGGTGGCGCTGGTGGTGGCCAGGCAGGAAAACAGGGTGTTCACAACCACCAGCTCAGCGTTCCCATCTACTGCCATGTCGTGGATGTCGCAGTCGCCGGTGGTGATCGCCAGCTGGGGGACATAGAGGCGGTCGTAGCCATCGGTCAACTGCCCCGGGCTGAGCATGTTTTCAAAGCGCCAGATCTGATACAGGCCACCCAGCCAGAAGCCATTGCCCTCCCCGCTGGGGCAGAGGCCCATGCAGCGGTTGAAGGTGCGCTCAAACACCGCCAGCTCGCCAGTCGCCTTGAGACCCAAGGCGAAGAGCTTGCCGATCTGATACGTGGTGAAGGCCAGCGACAGCCGTTGCTCCGCCATCCAGGCCAGAAATTGACGGGAGGTGGTGACGGCGAAGGCGGGTGGATTGGCGGTCATGCGGAACGGTGAGGCGGCGGCTGGCGGACACAACCCGGACAAGAGAGCATGGATCATTTGCGATCCTTGCCGCGGCAGCCGCGCAGACCCCCTCCACCCGGCTCAGCCACAGCCCGGCCCGGGCCAGGGCCCTGCTCAAGGCTCTGCCCTGAGCAGCCGCACGCCACTGCCCTGGCAGTGATGCCGCCACATCCGCCGCAGCAGTTGCTCAAAGTCAGCGGTGTAGCGCTCCAGATCGGCCAGGCCGCCCAGGGCCATGCGCTGCCGCAACGCTGCCCGCCCCTGGCGGAGGCTGGAACACTCCGCTGCCAGGCGCCGAGCGATCGCCCGATACTCCGCCTCGCTGTCAGCGATCCACTCGGGTCGACCCAGGCTGGTGAGAAAGCTGGCGCCCATGCGCGAGACAAAGTTGCCGCCCCGCAACGCGATCACCGGCACCCCCATCCACAGGGCCTGCAGGGTGGTGGTGCCGCCGTTGTAGGGAGTGGGATCCAGGGCGATGTCGATGGCGCCGTAGCGCGCCATCATCAAGCCCAACTCCTCCGGCCCCTCCAGAAGCAACCGCTCAGGATCCAGTCCCTCCGCCGCGAAGAGGCCCCGGAAGCGCTCCACCACCGAGACATCCCCCAGCGACGGCGCCTTCAACAGCAAGCGTGCTTCCGGCAGATCGCGCAGCAGCGCAGCCCAGAGACGAATCGTGCGGGGCGAGAGTTTCATGATGTTGTTGAACGAGCCAAACACCAAAGGGGCCTCGGCCGGGCGGGGTGGCGGCAGAGGGTAGTCGTCCACCGGACACCAGCAGAAGACACTGCCAGGCAGCTGGGCAATGCCCTCCGAGAACAGGTGCGCGTGCGCGGCGGGGGAGACGATGGGATCCCCGATCAACCAGTCCATGCGCGACAGGCCGGTGGAGTGGGGATAGCCGAGGAAGGTGGCCTGCACCGGCGCGGCCCGCAGGGCAAACAGACCGAGGCGATGGCTGCTGGTGTGGCCGGCCAGATCGATCAGGATGTCAATCCCATCCGCCTGGATGCGCTGCCGCAGGGCCGGATCGTCGATGGCGCCCGCCTCGATCCAGTGGGCCGCTGCGGTTCGGGCACGGGCGGTGTATTCATCGTGCATCGTTCCCGTGTGATAGACGTTCACCGGGAAGTGATCACGGTCAAGCCGCTCCAACAACGGCAACATGAACAGGTTGACGGGATGCTGGCGATGAAAATCCCCGGACACCAGACCGAGGCGCAGGGGTCGTTCGGGATCAGGATTCCTCAGCAGACACTGGGTGGTCGGGGCGGCGGCCTCGATCGGGGCGCACAAACGCTGATGCAGCATGGCTACCTGCTCTGGCGTGCGATCGTCGACGTAGAGCGAGGCCATGGCGATGCTAGAGGCCAGCCGCGAACCAGGCTCCCCCAGCTCAGCGTAATGCGCCTCCACCGCCGCCAGGTGGGCGGCGGCATCCCCTCGGCGACCAGGCAGGGCATTGAGCAGGTAGCGCACCTCGGAATTGGCGGGATCCAGCTCCAGCACGCGGCGGCAGAGGGCCTCCGCGTCGCTGAGGTTGTACACCTGCCAATGGATCTGAGCCAGGGCGAGCAAGGTGTCGCGGTTGTCGGGCTGAAGGCGATCGGCCCGTTGCAGTACAGCGATCGCCTCCTGCCAGTAGTTGTGCTGAAAGACCCGCTGAGCAAGCAGGCGCAGCACGGCGGGGTTGGCGGAGGAGGAGGCCCGGGTGAAGGCCACCTCCGCGGCGGGGCGATGGCCCGCCCGCAGCAGCGCCTCGCCGAGATAGAGCATGGAGCCGTGACGCAGGGGTTGGCGATCCACCAAGCCGGAGAGGGCGGCGATCGCGCCAGAGGCATCCCCGCCGTTGAGGCGCCACAGGCCAAGCCAGTGCAGGGATTCACCGGGGATGGGTTCGCAGGCGATGGCCTGCCGCAGCACATGTTGCGCCTGTTGCGCCCGGTGCTCCGCGCCGCTGGCGATGGCGCTGCTGGCGGCGGCCTCTCCGTCGGCGAGGCGACAGCGGTAGAGCAGGCTCAGCCAGTCACCCGGAGCACTGGCCAGCCAGCTGTCGAGGGCTGCTGCCCCGCGCTGGGCAGCAGCCGTGTCGGGATCTGCGAGATGCTCCTCGGCGGCCGTGATGGCGCGCACGTCGCGATCGCTCGGGCTGGGGAGCAAGGCGCTCGGGGCGGGGTTGAGCCGCCTGACTTGCCGCAACACGTAGTTCCACTGCGGCGCCTGGCCAGCCAGGGCATAGCCCTGGCAGAGAGCGATCCAGCCCTCCACCGCCAGCGGTTGCTGTCGCACCTGATGCCAGAGCGGGCCGATCTCCGGGGGGGCAGGGGAGGGGGCGGAAGCCACCATGCCAGCCCTCAATCAGTGAGCCGAATGTCCGCGGCCTGCAGGATGGGGTGGGTGCGCAGACCCAGCTGGGCCACCTCCAACGGGGCGGCGCGGCCCGTGCCATCCCGGTCGAAGCGCAGCAGGCCGCTGGTGGTGTCGTAGAGGAAGCGCTCGCTGGCGGTTCTGGCGGTGGTCAGGCCCGCAGCGGCGGCGAACTGATTCGGCAGCGGCCCGGTCTGGAGACCAAGGCCCCTGTAGGCTGACCGCTTGAAGGAGAGCGTGTCGCTGCCGCTGACGAAATCGGTGATCTGATCGCGATTCCCCGCCCCGGGAGCGGTGAGGAAGCGAAACGTGTCTCCGCCGACACCACCGCTGAGGGTGTCGTTGCCCAGATCCCCGCTGAGGATGTCGTTGCCGCCGGCGCCAGTGATCACATCCCGGATCGTCGTGCCCTGAAGGTTGTCGGAGGCCGCCGTGCCGTTGAACGCAAAGCTGTGCGCGATCGAGGTGTGAACCAACAGCTGGGCCTGGCCCCTGCCACTATTCCAGACGTTGAAGCTGCCCACGAAGGAGCCGGAACCCGTGATGGTGCCAGCGTTCGTCCAGGTGAGGGGGCTCGTGGCACTGACGGTGAGGCTGTCAGCGCCATTGCCACCGATCAGCAGCTGATGGCGTCGTTGCAGCGCAGGGAACGACAGCGAACCTCTGGCAAAGCCAAGGCTGGCTGCGGTGCCACTGTTGAGCCAGTTGAACCCCGTCAGGTCCTGAATGTCTCGCAGCTCAAGGGAGAGGGCGTTGGCGCCGGTGCTGTTGAGATCAAAGGCCTCGATCGCGTTCAGGCGGGCGGTTCCCTCGGGGTTGGAGATGAAGGCGTTGCTGACCTGCGCCAGGTTGAAGTTCAGATCCCTACCAACAAAGGCGAGGGTATCGAATCCGGCACCCCCATCCACACGGGCGAGCTGCGCGGTGTTGCCAGCCGCGCCCAGCGGATTGGCAAGGGCGATGAGGTTGGAACTGTTGAGAAGGAAGCGATCATTGCCAAGACCACCCTCAAACACATCGGCTCCGCCCTCGCCGGTGATGGTGTCGTCGCCGGCGTCGCCAACAAAGGTTTCGGCGGCACTGGTGCCGATGGTCCTGTCATTGCCGCGGCTGCCCAACCAGTCAACGGCGGTTCGGGCAAAGGCACCGCTGGTGGAACCGAAAATCACATACGAGGCTCCGGCCCGGTTGCCCGCGGCGGGATCACGGCCATCGGCGCCAACCAGGAGATCCGCCAGGCCATCACCGTTCACATCGCCTGCGGCATCAACGCTGACGCCGCTGCCGTCAGCGGCGCACTGGCCCTGGATCACGAACCCGCCGCTGCCCGCCGCCACCGCCGACAGGTCGATGGCGGTGGTGGCAGTGCGGCCATAGATCACATAGGTGCGCCCGGCCCGTTCGCCGGCAATCGAGCGGCTGTCTTTGGTGCCAACGAGCAGATCCGCCAGACCATCGCCATTGACATCGCCCGCGCCGCTCACCCGGCGAGCGCTGTAGTCGGCATTGGGCTGAGCGTTGCTGTGGCTGTTGATGGCGAAGCCACCTCTGCCGGCCGCGACGGCCGAGAGCGAGATGGCGCTGGTGGTGCTTTTGCCAAAGACCACATAGGTGCGGCCAGCGTTGCGGCCCGCGACCCCATCGCCAGGGGTGCCGCTGAGAATCAGATCCGCCAGGCCATCGCCATTGACATCCCCAACACCAGCGACGGAGATGCCGCTCATGTCACCAGCGCTCTGACCGTTGATCACGAAGCCCCCCACGCCCCCGGCAATGGCGGAGAGCTGAATCGCGTCGCTGGTGCTCTTGCCGAAGACCACATAGGTGCGACCGGCATTGGCACCGGCGGCCGGATCGCTACTGGACGCGCCGACAAGCAGATCCGCCAGGCCATCGCCATTGACATCTCCAGCACCAGAGACGGAGATGCCGCTCATGTCACCAGCACTCTGACCGTTGATCACAAAGCCACCGCTGCCCGCGGCCACCGCCGACAGGTTGACCGCATGGCTGGCCGTCGAACCGAAGACCACATAGGCGCGGCCGGATCTGGCTCCGGCGGAGGGATCACTTCCGGGAGCGCCAACAAGCAGATCCGCCAGGCCATCGCCATTGACATCCCCAGCCTGGGCCACGCTGGAGCCACTGGCGTCGCCAGCGCCCTGGCCATTCATCACGAAGCCCCCCTCGCTGCGGGCGATAGCGGAGAGCCGGATGGGGGATGTGCTGGTTTTGCCGTAGATCACATAGGAGCGGCCGGCGTTGCTGCCAGCGCCGGGATCACTGGAGGGGGCACCGATGAGGAGATCCGCCAGGCCATCGCCGTTCAGATCGCCCGCACCGGCCACACTGGCGCCGCTCAAGTCACCAGCGGCCTGGCCCTGGATGACAAAGCCACCACTGCCCGCGGCCACCGCCGACAGCTGGATCGCTGTCGCACCCGTTGTGCCGAAGACCACGTAGGAGCGTCCGGCGTTGCTTGCCGCGGCCGATGCTCCTCGCTGAACGCCAATGAGGAGATCAGCCAGCCCATCCCCATTGACATCACCTGCGGCCGCCACGGTGTCCCCGCTGCGGTCAGCCGCGCTCTGCCCGTGGATCACGAAGCCGCCCGTGCCGCCCGCGATGGCGGAGAGGTGGACCGATGCCACAGCCGCCGCCTCGATCGACAGCGGCGTTCCAGCGTCGCTGATCCAGCGCTGATCATTTTCGCTGGCGGCGCTGGCGGCGGGCTGGAGACCCCGGATCCGAGCGGAAAACCGCTCACCCTCATCCCCTGCGCTGTCGCGGCCGTTGTTGAGGCGCTGATCGATGGCATGGCCAATCTCCTCCAGCAGCACCGCTTCGATCTCAGACACGCTGGCGTCCCGCAGCCAGGTGCGATTGAGGTAGAGACGCTCGCCGCCCCCCGGCGCAGCGCTGGCGTATCCCCCCAGGGCGCCCCCCAGGGATTCCGCCTCAAGGAGCCGCAGGCGGGGGATGATCCTGCCGCCGCGAATCTCCCTCCGCACAGCCCCAGCCGCTCCGGCCTCCACCCCGAAGACCTGCTGGAGCAGGCTGAGAAACTCGTCGCGGTTGTCAGCCCAGGCGTTCAGCCGTCGCCGGGCGGAGACCAGAGCCAGGCGCAGAACCTGGTGCAGACCTGCCTCTGAGGGCTGAGAGAGCAGGGGGCGCATGAAGCCTGAAACTAATTCAAACAACCTATGTGGAGGCGGATTGATTGTCAATCTTTTTCTGATTTATTTCTGCTGAAACATAGGCCTGCTTTCGCGCACGCGCAGCATCGCGCTCACAAGCTTCAGGGTGGCCCGGCTGGCGGAAGCCTCCGGCGCTTAGGACAGTGCCATGGACTCTGCCCCCTTCACCCACCAGAGCGTGCTGGCCGCCGAAGTGGTGGACGCCTTCGCCCCGTTGCCGCCCGCGCCAGATGGCGCCGCCTCCCAGCTGATCGACTGCACCCTCGGCGGTGGTGGCCACAGCGCCCTCCTGCTGGCGGCCCATCCGCGGCTGGAGGTGGTGGGGCTGGATCAGGACCCCACCGCCCGCGCCGCCGCCGCCGCGCGGTTGGCGCCCTGGGGAGAGCGGGCACAGATTGTGGCCAGCAACTTCGCCGCGTTTCAGCCGGAGCGGCCCGTGCAGGGGGTACTGGCGGATCTGGGGGTGAGCAGCCCCCAGCTGGATCGGCCGGAGCGGGGATTCAGCTTTCGTGATGACGGACCGATCGACATGCGCATGAACACCGACAGCGGAGAAACCGCCGCCGACCTCCTGGATCGGCTGGAGGAGGGTGCACTGGCCGACCTGCTCTATGCCCTGGGAGAAGAACGCCTCTCCCGTCGCATCGCCCGGCGCCTGGTGACGGAGCGGACCAGGCGTCCCTGGCGGGAACGGGGCACCGCTGAGCTGGCCTATGTGATCGCCGGCTGCTACCCGCCGCAGGCTCGCCATGGCCGTCTCCATGCGGCCACCCGCAGCTTCCAGGCCCTGCGCATCGCCGTCAACGATGAGCTGGGCGCTCTGGAGCACCTGTTGCAGCGGGCGCCGGATTGGCTGGCACCGGGTGGACTGCTGGTGATCATCAGCTTCCATTCGCTGGAAGATCGACGGGTGAAGCGCGCCTTCCTGGAGGATCCACGGCTGGAGCGCCTCAGCCGTAAGCCGATCACCGCCTCCGAGGAGGAGCTGGCGGCCAATCCCCGCAGCCGCTCAGCGAAGCTGCGGCTGGCGCGGCGACAATGGCTCAGTTCCTGAACGCCATTGTGGCTTGATCTGCATGCATCACGCCCCGTTTCAGGCAGGCCGAGCGTTGATCGGCGTGAATGGGAGAGAAAAGACCAGAGGCGACTGGGATGCCCGTGCTGGCAGGTTTGCACCCAGAGATCATTCCTCGATCCCATCAACATGGTCTGCGCAAATCGGTTGGCTGTTGAGACCAGGGTGAGACCGATTCATGTCCCTGCTTCAAACATTGCCTCTTCAGGCGGGATGAAAGGCGGCGCAGACGTCGCGTGGCCGAGATGCATAAGGCCGTAGCGGCATAGGGGATGGGGATGGGGATGGAGACAGAGGTAGTCGTTATCACATACGACTGGTTTTCATCGCGGGAGAACTCAGCACTGGTGACGACATTTGTCTTGCCAAGCGAAGTAAGATGAAGTGACTTCACCACCACTATTCATGCCGACAAAAGAAGTGGCAAAAAGTGGGCCTTTGTTAGGGAGGCTCTGGACAACCGGCCGCCAGTGGAAGCTATCCCTTGCACCAACTGGGAGCTCCGCGATCTCACGGGTGCTGCTGAGGGGTTGTCCAGAGCCTCCTTAGGATGGGGAGGAAGACTTAGGCCGGCAGCAAGCTGGTCGGCAAGATCATCAGCAAGGTCGGGGTTGCCCCACCAGGCAGGGCTGCCTAAAGGTCTGTCCAGGAGCCTGTTGCGCATAGATGTCCATGCGAGGATATCAAGACAATTCGAGGCCAAGACGGAATTATTCCGCGATAAATCGAGCTCCGACTCAACTGGATCCAGGCCAAACCTGCTTCCAAAAAAGGATTTCTGAAGAACCTGTTTGCTTGAGCCAGCTCAATGAGCTCCTCAAGAGCTCTCGGTTGGTGCGTCTTGCAGCTTTTGTCTGTGACCGTTGACGAAGTTGTTCTATGCGCAACAGCCTCCTAGTGGCTGCTCAGGCACAACTGCAGCACTTGGCCGCTGTCAGAACTGGATTGGAATGGCAGGGCATCTCGCCCTGTGAACGCGTACAGCCAATCGATGGCAGCCCAGTGGATCGCGACTTAAAATGCACCGGTTGCTAACGGAAGAGTGTTGCGCGGGAAAGCATTGTGGCTTGGGGAAGCTCTGGACAACTGGTCGCCAGTGGAAGCTGTCCCTTGCGCCAACTGGGAGCTCCGCGCTCTCAGAGGTGCCGCTGAGGGGTTGTCCAGAGCCTCCCTAGTATGCAGTCCCACAAGTTCATGCATCACCTTCGGCTTGGTCCGTGCCTCCAGATGCCCTACTCAGTAAGGGCTCCGGGCGAGACACCCATCAAAGGATCGACGGTGCATTTGCGGGACTTCACACTAGATGGATGCAGACGAAGACTTTGAATGAACAGGCATCGCCGATCAAAGCATTGCGGAGCAACACTTTGCGGATCAAAGCTTTGGAGATGAAGGCTTTGCAATGGAGATGGGCCTGGTCTCTCGGGTCAGCACTCCTCCTTGGGGGGGGAGCCGCTGACGCCGCCACTGTTCTCTCCATTGAGACGGGAGACACGCTGCGGGTGCGGCAAGGCAACTCGGTGCAAACCATTCGCCTGGCCTGCTTGGATGCTCCGGAGCTGGATCAAGCGCCCTACGGCGCCAAGGCACGGGAAGCCCTGCAGCGGCTGGTGCCCGTGGGCTCGAGCGTCAGTCTGTCTCCCCCAACGCAAGCCAACGCCAGCACGGCTCTCGCCGAGGTCTACAACATCGCAGGCAACGTCAACCTGGAGCTGGTGCGCACCGGTCAGGCTTTCGGTACGCTGAGCGATCAACCCCGCTGCGATTCGCTTCGCTACGCGGAGGCGGAAAACACGGCGCAATTCAGACGTCTTGGCGTCTGGCAGCTGGAGGGAGGCCTCCAACGTCCGTGGCTCTGGCAGACCGCACGAAAGGAAGCGGAGGAGCGGAAACGCCGCGAAGAGATGACGAGCGCAACCTTGACCCAAGGGCACGACTCCCGCTTCCTGCCGCCCAACCCCTCCTCTGCCTCGCCACAGAGGCGGCTGCCCTTGGCCAGTGACATGGCCCTGAGCGGCTCCTATCCCAAGTGCCTGGCGGATTTCCGGAAAGGATTCATGGATGGTTCGATCGGCATCGCTCCGCCCAAAACGCTGGCTGAAACCTTCTGCAGCTGTGCCACCAGGCCAAAGAGCAACGACACCCTGACCAGCTTGAGGCAACGATGCACAACCGCGCTTCAAGCCAAGACCTACCCGTTGTGTCTGGCGAAGGCCCGGCAACAATTTTTGCTGGCGTCCAGTGGCCTCAAGCCGCCAAAGGGAGTGCTCGAAACCTACTGCACCTGCCTCACCAAGCCGAAGACCAACGACACCTCGCTGACCTTGTCGCAACGCTGCACAACCATCCTGCAGGATCGTCTCGTCAGTCGTCTGCCCCAGGGCGGAGCAACGCTGCCATCGGGCAGCGAATCAGAGGCCTGATCCCCGAATCAGGGCAGGGTGTCCTGTCCAGGGATCATCGATCCCTTCCAGCCATGACCCCGACCCATCCCCTGGCATCGACAACCTGTCTGGGCCGCACCTGTCTGCACTGGACTGCTGAGGGGGAGTTGGAGCGGGAAGATCTGCATCACGTGCTCGCCCGACTGGCGGCCGTGGAGGGCCAACGGCTGGCCTGGCCCCCGGGGGAGCCGCAGCAGCCTTAGCGGTTGGCTGGCTCGCTCAGGTCGGCAAAGTCGACCAGTGCAAGGTCATCGGCACCGCCCCCTCCAGGCTGCGCTTCACCGGACAACCTTCCCCCGCCTGTCGCAACACATCCACCGCCTCACTGGCCAGCTCCGCCGGCAGCTGGATCCATACCTCTAGCAGGGCGATCTTGCGCACTCCGCTGGTGGTCATCGTCTTCTCCACCCGAGCGGTGCTGCCCTCCAGGCTCCAGCCGTGCCGGTCGGCGACGATGCCCATCAGCGTGAGCAGGCAGGTGGCCAGGGCCGTGGCCACCAGATCGGTGGGGGAGAAACGCTCCCCCTTGCCTTGGTTGTCGGTGGGAGCATCGGTCTCCAGAAGGCTGGCGGAGGCCTCATGGCGAGCGGTGCAGCGCAGCTCACCGCCGTAGACGCAGAACATGGTGGTCATCAGCGCACATCAGGAAGGAGGCCCTCACTCAAGCAGGCCCACACTGCGCAGGCGCTCCCGCTGCTGCCGCGCGCCGATGAAGCCATGGGCCGCCATCGCTCCGCTCACCGCCACAGGCGGCACGCCGATGCCCGGAAACACCCCGGCGCCGCAGAGCACCAGCCCCTCCACCGGGGTCTGCCCCCCGGGAAAAGGACCGCGATCCGCGGGCCAGGCTGGGCCATAGCTGCCTTGATGCACCCGCAGGTAGTGGCTGTGGGTGAGGGGCGTGCCGTAGCGCTCGATCACCAGCCGCTCCCGCCAATCGGGGATGAGCGGATCGAGAAGATGGGTGAAGACCGCGCAGCGCTCCGCTTTCAAGGCGCGATAGGCCGGCGTGCCCCGCTTCAGGTGCCGCCAAAGCTCCCAGGGTTCATTGGCGGGGGTGTAGCCATGGAGAACGTGATGGCCCTCGGGCGCCAGGGCTGGATCCAGGAGCGACGGCATGGAGAGCACCGCCATGTTGCGCTCGGCGCCGATGCCCCGTTTCCAGTCGCCCACCCAGACGTGATGGATCGGCAGGTGGGCCAGATCCTCGCCCCGCAGGCCGAGGTGGCAGTGCAGAAAGCTGGCGCAAGCGGGGGTGGCGCCTTGACGCTCGCGCCAGCGGGCGGGCACAGCGTCCGCCGCCAACAGGGCCAAGGTGTTCCAAGGGCTGGCGTTGCTGACCACTCCCCGTCGTGCGCGCAGGGTCTCCCCCGTGCTGAGGCACACCCCTTGAACCCGCCGATCACGCACCAGGATCTGCTCCACCGGCGCCCCGGTGCGCAGCTGGCCGCCATGGCGTTCCAGACCCCGCACCAGGGCGGCCACCACCGCCGGACTGCCACCGATCGGGTAGTCGAGGTGGGCGTCGGGCTGAAACCATTCCCCGAAGAGGGTGGCCATCGCCGCGGCGCTGGTGTGGGCCATTCCCGAGCCGGAGATCAGAAAGCAGAGCAGCTCCACCCAGTGCAAAAGAAAGGGATCGCTCAACCGTTGGCGCGCCAGGGGACCAAAAGCGCCCCCCAGTTGGGCCAGGCGGCCGACCTGAGCCACCAGGGCCATGCCGCGGGCACCAAGCACGCTGGCAGTCCCCAGGCCCGGGCGCAGAGCGATCAGCGGCAGGGCTCGGGCCGCCTGGCAGAGGGGCTCCAGCGACTCCATGAAGGCCCGCCATTCATGGGCGGCGCTGGCGCCCCGCAGCTGCCGCACCACCTCCAGGAAGGGATCCAGTCCCACCCCCACCCGCAGATGGCCCTCGGGCAATAGAAGCCCCCAGTCGTTGTAGGTGGCCACTGGCACCGTTTCACCGATCAAGCGCAACACCTGGGCCAGGGGATTGGCGCTGGGTCCAGCGCCCAAACCACTCCAGAGGGATGGACCCGACTCGAAATGGAAGTCTCCCTGCTGGAAGCCATGGGCCGCGCCACCTGGTGTGGTGTGGGCTTCAAGCACGATCACCTCGAGTCCGTAGGAGGCCGCCACGGCGCCGGCACAGAGGCCGCCCAGGCCGCTGCCCACCACGATCAGATCGACATCGCTGGCGGAGCGTCTGGCCTGGCGAGGGGAGGGGGCTGCGGCCGGCGTTGGGGGCATGGGGATCCGGGCTCAGCCGTCCATCGACAGAGCGTCTGCGGCGGCTTCTTGCGGGCCAGGCCCTCGCCGTCGCGGGGAGGCCTGGCCCGCAAGCGCCAGCTCGATTGCGGGGGTGGTGCCAGAGGACAGCCCAACCTGTTTGGAGGCGATATCAACAGGGGATGGCTCAGCTACAGAGGCAACGGCCGCGCAGCCGGAGGTCCCCGTGATCGCGCAGGCCCCTTCCCGCGCGGCGCAGAGTTGATCGAGACCGGCACGGCCGGTGAAGCGCAGCCGCCAGCGCGCCCAAAGCCCGTAGGCCGCAGCCGCGAGATCTCCAAGCAGGGGCCAACGGGTGGGGGCATACAGCCAGCCCAGGCCAATCAGTTCGTAGGCCCGGCGAAAGACCGCCAAATCGCGCAACACGCCACCGTCGGCCTCGATGGCGTGAATGCGGCCCATGGCTTGTGCGTAGGTGATTCCCTGATGGGCCGCGGGGTCGTAGTCGGCCCGGTCAACGTCGACAAAGGCCAGGCGGAGCTGATCGCCATGGCGGGCCTGATCCCGTCGCCCCAAAAAAGACACCTCTCGCCTGCACAAGGGGCAAGCGCCATCAAAGAGCAGGGTGAGGTCGGCCATGGGGGGCAGGTTAGGGGTTTCCTGGCTCGGGGTGCGGGGCAGGGCTGTTTCCAGGTGCCCGAATAGGGGGAAGCGATTCTATGGCCTGAAGCAGGGAAAACCTTCAGGGCGCAGGACTGCTTCAAAGTAGTTGGATGGAGGCGCTGGGCCACGATTGTGATTCAGGTCCCACGCTGAGCTCCCTGTGAACTCAGAACTCAGTCCCTCGCAGCTGCTGGACACCTGAGCGCAGAGCAGCATGTTTGAATCAGCCCTGCCCAATCAAGTCCTTCGAATCATCCTCTTGAGTGGATAGGCCACCTCAATCTGCCCGCTCCGCCACCCCATGCTCCATGCCTGCCACTCACGGGCAGCGTTGGGCAAATCAGCGGCGCCTATCGGCAAAGTTGTCCGCCGGTGGTGCTGCTCTCAGCATACTCAAGTCGTACACCAATTTGATGGTCACGGGCTACGCGACCGGCAGTTAAAAATCATCATTCTCTGATGGGCACCTCGAAAAATTCCGCCTCCCCCTCGCCTCCCGGAGTGAAATCCCTTGCTGTCACTGACCTCGCTGGCCAGTTGCGGCAGGCCAAAAGTGATTTTTCGAGGGGCCCAGAAGTCGTATGGGTACTATCGGTAGCCTCCCCATGCCGGTCAGGCGCTATATCCACCCCCTGAACGGTTACCTCTTGGCTTCTGCGGGAGGCGGCTTGTGCCGCGATGATTTAAGAGGCCTTCCTGTCGCATAATGCGGTACATCGTTGATTCAGATCCTACATAAGTTCCTTCCTCGGCAAGACTCGCAATGATCTGCCCGGGCGTCAGATCAGCAAAGCAGCGTATTTGCGGGACTGCACACGAGGTGGGGGGATCGAGCAAGCCTGGCCGCAGGATCGTTGTGCAAGGGAATGGTCTGGATAGGAAATGGCCTTCACCGAGGCCAGCGCAAACCCTCGCCAACGCGCCCAGGGCACCTTGATCTGGGGCCTCTGCCAGGGCGGCGTCAAAGGACCCAGCTGGATGAACCAGGCCAAGATGGGCAACCAAGTTCCACGCTGAGCTCCGAAGTGGCTCAGGAGGCCCGCTGCGGCTCGGGCCTCCTGAGCCAGGGCCACCAATTCGAATCTGGTGCCGTCACCCGCTCCCTCACGCCCCCATGGCTGCCTCAACGTCAACTTGAGCCCCCGCAAATCGAGCTGAAGAACCCGGACGTCCTGGCTGGGCACAAATAACGAACAACTGGTCTGCTGATGGACACGTGCCCTGATCCTCGGCCCCTACGGGACTTTTGATCAGCCCTGCTCACGCCCCCTTGATCATTCCCTGGCACCGCCAACGGCGCTTGCCAGAAGTGCCGGCGAGGGAAGAGGGAATCAGGCCAACGCCGCCGCCGCCCGGCACTGGCGGGCAATCAGGCCCTCCTCATCGGCCGGCACCACCATCAACCTGGTTCGGGGCAGCCAGGCAAGGGAGGCCGCCAGGTCCTCCCGGAGAAGCTGGTCGTGTTCACCGATGCCTCCGCTGAGAGCGATCACATCGACACCCCCCAGGCAGGCAGCCATGGCGCCGATGCCTTCCAAGAGACGCTGGCGAAACACCGCGATCGCCAGCGCCGCTGCGTTGTGACCGGCGGCGGCGGCGGCCCGCAGGTCCTTCATGCTGCCGCTGTAGCCATCGGAAAGACCCAGCAGACCACTGCGCTGGTGGAGCTCTTGATCCAACCGCTGGGGATCCACCCCATGCCGCAGGAGGTGCAACAGCAAACCCGGATCCACCGAACCGCTGCGGGTGGCCATCACCAACCCCTCCAAAGGCGTGAAGCCCATGGTGGTGGCCACACTCTTGCCGTCGCGGATGGCGCAGAGAGAGCAGCCCGCTCCCAAATGGCAACTGATCAGTCGCGGAGCGGCCACCACTTCGCTCACATGTTGATGATTGAGCCCGTGGAAGCCGAACCGGCGCAATCCCTTGTCGCGCCAGGCGGCTGGGAGGGCGTAGGTGTGGGCCTCGGGCGGCAACGTGTGGTGAAAGGCGGTGTCGAAGCAGGCCCACTGAGGCAGGTCGGGACGCCAGTGGCTGAGGGCTTCCATGACGGCCAGGGCTGGCCCGTTGTGGAGGGGCGCCAGGGGCACCAGGGCCGCGAGCTGGCGCCGCACGTCCAGCGTGAGTCGGGTGGGAGCCGTGAACGCTGTGCCCCCGTGCACCACCCGATGGCCCACCAGCGCCAGCTGATCGCTCCAGGGGGCCAAGGCTGGCAGGAGCCAGTCGCGCAGACGCTCCGCCGCCGCTGCCGCCTCCGTGGCGGCAGCGGCGGGTTGCCAGTCGCTTTGCCCCCGCCACAGGGGATGGTCGTCCGATTCAAGCAGCTGCGCCTTCAAACTGGAGCTCCCTGCGTTGAGCACCAACACCAGAGAGCCGCTGGCCGCCTCCATGACGGGCATCGATGTCACGCTGCCGAGTTCAGGCCACTGGAACCGGAAGGGTCCAGCGCCAATTGGTGATCTCCGGCGCATCCATGCCGTGCTGGTGGGCATAGGCCCGATGACTGAGGATGGCCTCTTTCATCCGCTCCTTGAGATGGGCGGCGCGAGAGCCAAGAGTGGGAACGCGATCAATGACATCAATGACCAGATTAAAGCGATCGATCTGATTGTTCATGGCCAATTCCAATGGAGTATTGATGTTGCCCTTCTCCTTGTAGCCACGCACATGAATATTATGATGATTTTTGCGGTGGTAAGTGAGCCGATGGATCAACCAAGGATAGCCATGAAAGTTGAAGATCACCGGACGATCAGTGGTAAATAAGGTATCAAAATCGCTGTTGCTGATGCCATGGGGGTGATCCTTGGGTCGGGTCAGGGCAAACAGCTTGACCACGTTCAGGACACGAATTTTGAGTGAGGGAATCGCATGGCGCAGGATTTCCACGGCCGCCAGGGTTTCCTTGGTGGGAATGTCACCCGCGCAGGCCATCACCACATCAGGCTCATCCATTTGGCTGTCCTCATCATCATTGCTGGCCCAGCTCCACAAACCGATGCCTTTGACCACATGTCGCCTGGCTTCTTCCAGGCTCAAGTATTGCAGGTGTTTTTGTTTGTCAGAAACGATGATATTGCTGACATTCGTCTCCACAAGTGCTTCTTCCGCCACCGCCAGCAATGTGTTGGCATCCGGGGGCAGATACACACGCACCACATCACCACTCTTGTTGCCAGCCAAATCAATGAAGCCAGGATCTTGATGGGTAAAGCCATTATGATCTTGTCGCCAGACTGTAGAACTGATCAAACAGGTCCAAGGACCAATCGCTGCCCGCCAAGGGGCATGGAGATTGCAAGATTCCAACCATTTGGCGTGCTGATTGAACATGGAGGCGATCACATGGGCAAAGGCCTCATAGGTGTGGAAAAAGCCATAACGTCCCGTGAGCAAATAGCCCTCCATCATTCCCACAAGGGTATGTTCACTCAGCATCTCCACAACGCGCCCGTCCCGTCCCAGTTCACTGCCGTTGAGATCTTCTGGCAGGAACTCCTCCATCCAGACCTTTTTGGTCTGTTGATAAATTGCGTGCAGGCGGTTGGAGGCTGTTTCATCCGGGCCAAAGATCCGCAGGTTGTGAGGATTGAGGCTGATCGCATCCCGCAGTAGCTCACCCAAGGGATAGGTGTTGGATTCTTCACTGCTGCCCGGACTCTTCACCGGCACGGCGTAGGCATCCAAGGCAGGCAATTGCAGCGGACGCCGCAGCAGGCCCCCGTTGGCATGGGGATTGGAACCCATCCGACGCGGGCCGAGGGGAGAGAGCTGACGAAGTTCTGGATGCAAGCCACCCGCCTGATCAAATAATTCCCAGGGTCGATAGCTCTTCATCCACTCCTCCAGCAGGCGCAGCTGCTCTGGATCCTTGTTCGGCGCCGAGAGAGGTACTTGATGGGAGCGCCAGAAATCTTCCACTTTGTTATCGCCCACCAGCTTGGGACCAGACCAGCCTTTGGGAGAGCGCAACACGATCATCGGCCAGTGGGGCCGTTCCGCCTGACCGCTCGCCCGTTGATGGTGACGGATGGCAAGGATGCGTGCGATGGCGGTGTCCATGGCCGTCGCCATGGCGCGATGCATGGGCAGAGGATCACTGCCCTCGACAAAGATCGGTTCCCAGCCATAGCCACGCATCAGCTGCGCCAGTTCGTCGTGGGGAATGCGCGCCAGCAGGGTGGGACTGGAAATCTTGTAACCGTTGAGGTGGAGCACCGGCAACACCGTGCCATCAACGATGGGATTGAGGAATTTGTTGATGTGCCAGGAGGTGGCCAGGGGACCGGTTTCGGCTTCACCATCGCCCACGCAGGCCAAGGCGATCAGATCGGGATTGTCGAACACCGCACCACAGGCGTGGGAGAGCACGTAGCCGAGCTCACCACCCTCATGGATCGAGCCGGGAGTTTCCGGGGTGCAGTGGGAACCGATGTGGCCGGGGAAGGAAAACTGCTTGAAGAAGCGCTCCATTCCCGCGATGGTTTGACTTTTATCGGGGTAGATCTCGCTGTAGGAGCCATCCAGGTAGGTGGGAGCCAGCACCCCCGGAGCGCCATGGCCGGGCCCCGAGAGATAGATCATGTCCAGATCGTGATGGCGAATCACCCGGTTGGCGTGGGCCCAGATGAATGCCTGGCCGGGACTGGAGCCCCAATGGCCCAGCAGGCGATTCTTCACGTGCTCGGGCCGCAGCGGTTCCCGCAGCAGGGGGTTGGCTTGGAGATAGATCATGCCCACGGCCAGGTAGTTGGCGGCACGCCACCAGGCATCGGTCAGGGCCAGCTCCTCCTCCAGGCCTCCAAGCGGCGCTCGTGACCCGGGCTGGCCCTGGGTGGACAATCGCTCAGGGGTGGTGGTCATTGGAGGGTGGGAGGGTTGAAGGGGTGGGTGGGACGGCCTCGCAGTCTGTCTTCCGATCCGGGCTTGGGGGCGGCGACTGTGGCACTTGAACCCCCGCTGGATCCACGGGGACAGTGGATGGGAGTTTCAAGACAGCAAAGGCGCGACGCAGCAGAGGCTGTGAGGCCTTCCGTGGGGAGCCTTGAGTGCTGGCACCGCTTCCCACCATCCCGCCCTGGGGGCTGATCCTGACCTGATCATCGCGGTTTTGCCCGCAAGGGGGACCCAGCGCGGGTCGGCTGTGGCAGGTCTGCCTGTTGGCGTCCCCCTTCCCGCCGCTTCACAATTTGCGCCAAGGTATGTCCGCCGGACTCCACCCCCATGTCGTTCGATCGCTGCGCGCTGCACGCCACCTACCTGGGCGCCAACGGCTGGCTGCTGGAGTTTGGCGACCTGCGGGTGCTGGTGGATCCCTGGTTGACCGGCCCCTTGAGCTTCGGGCCGGGAGGCTGGCTCTTGAAGGGGGAGCTCAGCTCCCCCCAACCGGTGCCGGAGCGGCTGGATCTGCTGGTGCTCAGCCAGGGGCTGCCTGACCACTGCCATCCCGCCAGCCTGGCCCTGTTGCCCAAGGAGGTGACCGTGCTGGCCTCTTTTACAGCGGCCAAACGGGCTCGACAGCTGGGCTTCAGCCGCATCATCGTGATGGCGCCGGGCCAGCGCCATCCCCAACCGCCGCTCACCGTGGTGGCCACGGCCGGTGCTTCTGTGCCCCAGCTGGAGAATGGCTGGCTGTTCCTGCATCCCGCGGGCAGCGTTTACCTCGAACCGCATGGCGTCCTGGGTGCGGATCTCCCCTCCAGCCCGCTGACCGCCGTGATCACCCCCGTGTTGGATGTGGGGCTGCCGTTGGCCGGTGCCTTTGTGCGGGGACGCCGCGCCCTGCCCGAGCTGTTGCGCCGCTTCCAGCCCGCCACGGTGCTCGCCAGCACCACAGGCGGCGATGTGCGCTTCAGCGGTGTGCTGTCCTCCCTTCTGCGGGTGGAGGGCAGCCCTGCGGAAGCTGCGGCCGTTGTCGCCGCCCACGGCAACAGCTGTCGCTTCATCGATCCCGCGCTGGGACATCCCTACAGACTCAACGGCGACTGAAGACGCCAAGGGAATGGATCACGAAGTGACCTGGCTCCAACTTTGTCAAGATCAGCACATGCAGCCCCGCTCCCATCCACCAATCAGGTCTCCGCAGGTCGTGGTGCCGGTGGTGGCTCTCGCCGGGGCCGTTTGGGACTGAATCGAGCCTTCAGCAGCGACCGCAGGGAGGGCGGCGGCGGGTTGGGCAGTTTCACGTCGATCAGGATCAAGTTTCTGGATTCAGCCGGCCTGAGCGCCGAGGTTGCGGAGGCGACGCCGTGATAACTCTGGGGCAGGTCGGGAAGGGCGCCACGAAAGCGTGTATTGGGAATCAAAAGAAAGGAGGCGACCGCTGGACGAATGATTTTTATGTGTTGGAAATAAGCAAAACAACCGGGTTTGACCATTGTAACAACATCAAGATTTTCCCCTTGATATTCCTTGTTGCCATTAAAGTTATTCAGCCGCTCTTGCCATCCCATTTCTCGGGATGGACCCGTTTCAGCATGACCGTTCAGTCGATAAAGGCTGGTGCCACAGTTGCCATTCCACAGGTAAACCAGAATGGCACAGATTGTTTTGGGACAATCGGCGTGTGGACTCAATGAATAGTCAGAGTGGTCGATACATCTCCTGGCATTGATTTGAACATCCTCTCCTTGTAGATTGCATCCAAGAGCCTGTTGGGAGTGTTCAATTGCAAGGGCTTTCAACGCAGGGTGTTGGGCCAAAAACAGACAAAGATCCAGGCCAAGCTGCTTTGAATCACCAGAGTATTGTATGCGTTTTCCCAAGCCGTAGGCACACAGATCCCCGCCATAGCCTGGATGAGGCGCGTTGACTTGTAGCATATCGCTGGAGAGATTCAGGCGGCCAACAAGATGATAAAATGGCGTGACAAACGTTTCGGCCTGCTCAACAAGAGAACAATCTGACACGACCTTTGCCATGCGTAACAAATTTGGACGAGAGGGGTAGATTCTTGATTCTACCATGACCAGCTGTTGATATTTTTTCTGGCGATTCCGTTCGGCTTGCAAATGTTCGGCTCGCAGCGAGGAGTCGTGGCCAGAGCTGTCGTGGCTCCTAGTCTGCTGAGGTCTGCGCACCAGATCAGCCATGCGGGTTTCACGGCGGCAGTTCCTGGAGCTTGGCGCTCTGGCCACCTGGGGGATGGTGGGAGCCGTGGGGCTGGAGGCAGGCCAGGCCACGCCGGCGGAGCTGCTGCAAAGCCCCCTGCGCGAAGCAACGTTGCCGTTGGGGGAGGCCCGCTGGCGGAGTTGGGCCATCGGCGTGCTCTGGCAGGAGTTGCGGCGAGCCGGAAGCACGCCCTTGATTCAACTGACGCCTCCGTTCCAGCCGCGAATCCAGCTGCTGGTGAAAAACGAAGCGGGAAGCGTGACAGGAAGCCTGAAGCACCGCGTGGCCTGGGCACTGTTGATGTGGGGATTGATCGGCAGCCGCATCCGCAAAGAGGTGCATTTGTATGAGCGCACGAGCGGCAATACCGGCATTGCGGAAGCCTATTTCGCCAAGCAACTTGGGCTGCCTTTCACGGCCGTCACCTCCGCCGCCGTCAGTCCATTGAAACTGGATGCCATCCGTCGCCATGGCGGTCGGGTGCTGACCACTCCGGAAGGCCAATCGCTATCGGAGTTTTACAAGCAGGTATTGGCGGCCGATCCAGTGGCCTACGACATCAATCAGTTTGCCAATGCTGAAAAGGCCATAGCTTATTTTGAAGGCACAGCCGCCCAGAGTGAAAATCTAGCCAATGAACTCTTGCTGCAACTCAAGCCCCTGGGCCTGTCGTCACCCGATTGGTTTGTGGTGGGGGCTGGAAGCGGGGGGACGGCAACCAGCATCGGTCGCTACATGCGCAAATGGAGCCCGCTGACGCCTGCCAAGAAACCAGCCGCTCTGTTGGTCATGGATCCGGAGCGGTCGGTGCTCTTCGACTGGCTGGTGAGCAAAGATGCGTCGTTGCACAGCGACGCCTCCAGCCGCATTGAGGGAGTGGGCAGCGGTGGGCCGATTCAGTTTGGTCAAACCTTCAGCCTGCAACGGGAGGTGGTGGATCGGGTGTTGAAGGTGCCCGATGCCCTCGCCATGGCAGGCATGCATTTGTTCAATGATCTAGTCGGATTTCGAGTGGGTCCGTCCTCTGGTCTGAATCTGATCGGAGCCCTGCGATTGGCCTGTGAGTGGCACAGTGCGGGGCAGACAGGGACGATCGCCACGCGGGAGCACGTCACCTTAGCAGTGAGTAATTATACTTAGGCTGTGGTCAGTGTTGGTGTGCCAATGAGGTCATTCAGATAGGCGCAACGATGGGCGAGTACTTGGGGAACGCGCTCTGCCTTCCACTGAGCACCCGGCAG